>JANMON010000068.1:0-27827 GCA_031369265.1 Gemmatimonadaceae bacterium
CGGCATCATGCTCGACCCGGTGGAGAACGCGTCGCCGAATTGCACGAAGCCGAACTCGCTGGTGCCGAACAGGATGAAGTCCTCGGCCAGTCGCGACAGGTGCGTGGCCGTCATGGTCAACGCATACAGCGTGTCGGCCACGAAGTCACGGTCACCGACCGCGTCGATGCTGTTGGGCGAGAGTGCAGCGAAGCCCAATTCATCGCGCAACAGCTCACGCGAGACGGGGAATGCCGTGCCGGCGATTGCACCCGAGCCCAGTGGCAGCACGTTGGCGGTGCGTGCGGCGTCGGCCAGGCGCTGGCGGTCACGCTGGAGCGGCCAGAAATGCGACATCAGCCAATGCGCCAGCGTGACGGGCTGCGCACGCTGCAGATGCGTGTAGGCCGGCAGCAGGTCGGTCTGGTGCGCCTCGGCGTGCTTCAGCAGCACGCCCTGCACGTCGCGGACGCCGAGGTCCAGCTGCGTGATCGCATCCAGCGTCCAGAGTCGTGCGGCGGTCGCCACCTGGTCGTTGCGGCTGCGTCCCGTGTGCAGCTTGGAGGCCAGGTCGCCAACGTGCGTGTGCAGCAACCGGTCGATCATGGTGTGCACATCCTCGTCGCTGGGGAGGGGCTGCGCACCGGCCACGAAGTCGTCGGCCACGGCGGCCAGGCCCGCATCCATGCGCGCGCCTTCATCCACCGTCAGGATCCCGCCACGCACCAGGCCCTTGGCCCATGCGCGCGACAGCTGAATGTCGAATGGCCAGAGACGGAAATCGACCGTGATCGATCGATTCACCGCATCCAGAATAGCGGAGGGGCCGCCGGCGAAGCGACCCCCCCACAGCTTGTGCGTCGGTCCGTCGGCCACTTATGCGCCTGCGGACGACGGCGTGTTGGTCGGCGATGCTTCCTTCGCATCGGCGGTGCCCCACGACGGCACGTAGCCCATCTCCGCATCCTTCAGCGCGCGGACGCGGTACGGCAGGCCATACAGGCGGATGAAGCCACCGGCGTCGGCCTGCTGGTAGACGTTGTCCTCGCCGAAGGTCACGAAGCGCTCGTCGTAGATCGCGTGGGCGCTCTGACGGCCGGCGACGATCACGTTGCCCTTGTACAGCTTGAGCGTGACGGTGCCGGTGATACGCTCCTGCGTGACGTTCACGAACGCGTCGTACGCATCGCGCTCGGTGGTCCACCAGCGGCCCTCATAGACCAGGTCCGCGTAGCGCGGCGCGATCAGGTCCTTGGCCGCCAGCGTGCGACGGTCGAGGATCAGCTGCTCCAGTTCCGAGTGTGCCGCGTAGAGCAGCGTGCCACCCGGCGTCTCGTACACGCCGCGGCTCTTCATGCCCACCAGGCGATCTTCCACCAGGTCGATGCGGCCGACACCGTTCTGCGCGCCGATCTTGTTCAGTGCCGTGAGCAGATCGAACGCGCCCAGCTTCTCGCCGTTGACGCTGATCGGCGTGCCGGCCTCGAAGCCGATGGTGACGTACTCCGGCCGGTCCGGCGCCGCCTCGGGCGACACGGTGAGCTGGAACATGTCTTCCACCGGCTCCCAGTTCGGATCCTCGAGTCCACCGCCCTCGTGCGACAGGTGGAAGAGGTTCGCGTCCCGGGAGTAGATCTTCTCGACGGTGGCAACGATCGGCACGTTCTTGGCCTTGGCGTAGGCGATGGCGTCCTCGCGGCTGCGGATGTTCCAGATGCGCCACGGTGCGATCACCTCGAGGTCCGGGGCGAACGTCATGTAGCTCAGCTCGAACCGCACCTGGTCGTTGCCCTTGCCGGTGCAGCCGTGGGCGAGGGCGTCGGCGCCGAACTGGCGCGCCACCTCCACCTGCGAGCGGGCGATGAGCGGGCGGGCGATGGACGTACCCAGCAGGTACTTGCGGTTGTAGATCGCGCCGGCGCGCAGCATCGGGAAGATGAAGTCGCGGACGAAGCGTTCCTTGAGGTCCACCACCACGCACTCTTCGGCGCCCGAGGCGATGGCCTTCTCGCGCACGCCGCCCAGGTCATCCTGACCGATGTCGGCGGCGACGCAGATGACACGCGACCCCGGGTAGTGCTCCTTGAGCCACGGGACGATGATCGAGGTATCGAGACCGCCCGAATAGGCGAGTGCGATGGTATGAGCCATGTCGAACTCCAAAGTGAAATTTTATGCAGATTCACTGCATAAGTTCGCAAAACCGGAGGCGCACCACAAGGGCGCGCCGAGGACGTTCAGCCGCGTTCGCCAGCCAGTGTGCTCAGTCGGCGCATCACCCGCGAGCGGGCTTCGACCGACCGGCAGACCAGCAGGATCGTGTCGTCGCCGGCGATGGTGCCGAGTACGTCGGGCCAGGATTCGCTGTCGATCGCGGCCGCGACTGGTTGCGCCCCGCCCGCCATGGTATGGAGGACCACCAGTTCGCCGGTGCCATCCACCTTGTCGAAGAACTGCGGCAGCAGGTGGTCCAGCGCACCGCGGTCGTCTTCCTCGGTGGCCACGCCACCATCGGTGAACGCATACCGCACGCCATCGGCGGTCGGGATCCGGGCCAGCCGCAACTCGTGCAGGTCGCGCGACAGGGTGGACTGGGTCACCTCCCACCCGCGCTCGCGAAGCAGCTTCCGCAGCTCGTCCTGGCTCTGGACCGCCCGGGACTCGATGATCGCGCCGATGGCGAGGTGCCGTTCGCGTTTGTTGGCCATCGACTCAGCGCTCGCGGTCGGAGGAAGTCCGACCCCCGCGCCAGGCACCAGCCATTGACGTGGGGGGAATGAAAGAATATGCATTGAATATGCATAAACTCCCTGTCGGCGTGCTAGGGGCCAGCGGATATGCGGGGCAGGAGCTCTGCGCGCTGCTCGAGGCGCATCCCGGATTCGAGCTGGTCTTCGCCGCCGCGCACTCGCGCGCCGGTGACGTGCTGCGCCTGCCGGGGCGCGACCTGACGATGGCCTCCGTCGATGCGGTGGCCCTCGCCGACGTCGGCGTCGTCTTCTCCGCCCTGCCGCATGGCGCGTCGGCGGCGTGGGTGACGAAGGCGCAGCAAGCCGGGGCGAAGGTGATCGATCTTTCCGCCGACCTGCGCCCGGGACAGGGCGCCGATACGATTCCCGATCTCGATGCGCCATACGGCCTGCCCGAGATCAATCGCGATGCGATCCGCACCGCACAGGTGGTCGCCAATCCTGGCTGCTATCCGACCGCCACGCTGCTCGGCCTGATGCCGCTGGTGACGCGCGACCTGATCGCACCGGGCACGCCGGTGATCGTGGATGCGGCCAGTGGTGTGACCGGCGCCGGCAACTCGCCGCGTCCCGACCTGTTGTTCGGCGAGATCAGCGAGGATTTCCGCGCCTACGGCGTCGGCAACACGCACCGCCACCTGGGCGAGATGCGCGCCACGCTCGATGCCTGCGGCGCCGACGTGGACCTGCTGTTCACGCCGCACCTGCTGCCGGTGGCGCGCGGGATCCTGGCCACGATCACCGTCACGCTGCGCGAGCCGCTCAGTGATCCGCTGGCGCTCTATCGCACGCACTACGCGGTGGAGCCGTTCGTCGAGGTCGCGACTGCGCCACCGCGCCTGCGCGAGGTGCAGCGTCGCAACGTGGCACGCATCTTCGCCACGCCGGTGCAGCACGCGCGGGTGCCGATGCTGCAGGTGTTCGTCGCGATCGACAACCTGGTGAAGGGTGCCGCCGGACAGGCCATCCAGAACGCGAACCTGGTCTGCGACATCGACGAGACGGCGGGGCTGCCGCTGTGATGCGGGTGGTGAAGCTCGGCGGCCGCGTGCAGTCGGACCCTGCCCTTCCCGCAGCGCTGGCCGCGGCGTGGGATGCGTCAGCATCGCTGATCGTGGTGCATGGCGGTGGCGATGAGGTGTCGGCGCTGCAGAAGGCGTTCGGCCGTGAATCGCGCTTCGTGGACGGCAAGCGGGTGACGTCGGTCGAGGATCTGGACCTGCTGCGCATGGCGTTGTCGGGCAGCGCCAACAAGCGGCTGGTGTCGGCGATGGTGAGCGCGGGAGTGCCGGCGGTGGGGATCTCGGGCGAGGACGCCGGCATGCTGCAGGCCGTGGCCGATGCGCGCGAGACGATGGGCGAAGTGGGCACGCCGTCGCTGGTCAACGGCGCATTGGTGCACCAGCTGCTCGCCGGCGGGTTCTGTCCGGTGGTGTCGCCACTGGCGCGCGATCGCGATGCGGGTGGTGCGGGTGTGCTGAACGTGAATGGCGATGATGCGGCAGCGGCGATCGCGGTGGCGGTGCAGGCCGTCGAGCTGCTGCTGGTGAGTGACGTGGATGGCGTGCTGGTGGACGGCGCGGCGCAGTCACGGCTCGATGCGCATGCGGCGCGGGAGCTGATCCGCACCGGCGTGGCGCGTGGCGGCATGGCGGCCAAGCTGGAAGCGGCGCTGGCGGCGTTGTCGCGCGGTGTGGCGCAGGTGCGGATCGGCGCGGTGTGTGCGCTGACCGACGATCGGTGCGGAACGATGATCACCCTTGAAGGAGTGTCGGTATGAATGCTGGTCTTGCGTCCCCGCCGTCGCCGTCGGAAATGACCGACGCGTCACCGGTTGTTGCGGCACCTGCCGCCCCGGCCGTCACGCCCAGCAGCATCGCCTACACCTACAAGCGATTCCCGCTCACCATCGTCCGAGGTGATGGCGTCACGCTCTTCGACGATGCGGGCAAGGCCTACCTCGACTGCATGTCGGGCATTGCCACCAACGCCTTCGGCTACAACGACGCCGGCGTCAACAACGCCATCGCCGAGGCGCTGTCCACGGGGCTGATCCATCTCTCGAATCTCGTCACCAACGAGCCGGGGGAGCGCCTCGCGCATTTCCTCACGTCGCGCACCTTCGCTGACAAGGTCTTCTTCTGCAACTCGGGCGTCGAGGCGGTGGAAGGGGCCTTCAAGTTCGCGCGGCGGTGGGGCCGGTCGGTGAATCCGGATGGGTCGAAGCACGAGATCGTGGCCGTGCGTGGCAGCTTTCACGGACGGCTGTTCGCCTCGGTGGCGGCTACCGATCGCGCCGCGTACCGGATGCCATTCCGTCCGCTCACGCCGGGCATCAGCATCGCCGAACGTGACATCGACGAGCTGTCGACGATGTTGTCGCCGGACACCACCGCGGCGCTGATCATCGAGCCGGTGCAGGGCGAAGGTGGTGTGCGCCCGATGGATCACGGTTACCTGCGTGAACTGCGCGCGCTGACCATCGAGCGCAACATCCTGCTGATCCTGGACGAGATCCAGTGCGGCATGGGTCGCACGGGCTGTTTCCTCGCGCACGAGCCGGTGGGCATCAAGCCGGACATCGTCACCCTCGCCAAGCCACTGGCGGGTGGCCTGCCGATCGGCGCGGTGCTGATGACGAAGGAAGTGGCCAGTGCGCTGCAGCCGGGCGAACATGGAACCACCTTCGGCGGTGGCCCGCTGGTGACGCATGTGGCGCATCATGTCTGCGAACGCATCGCCGATCCGGCGCTGCTGAAGCGCATCCGGGACGACGGTGCCTGGTTCGGTGCGCAACTGGCAGCGCTGAAGGACACGCACCCGAGTGTGCGTGCCGTGCGCGGCGTCGGCTTCATGTGGGGTGTGGACGTCACCGAACCGGCCAGCGCCGTGATCGAACGTGCGCGTGCGCAGGGGCTGCTGATCATTTCGGCCGGCGACCACACGCTGCGCATCCTGCCGCCGCTGGTGGCCGCGCGCGCGGACCTGGAGCGTGCGGTGGCGATGCTCGATCGCGCGCTGCGCGAGGGTGCTACCGCCGCCTGACGGCTGGTGATGTATCGACTCGATGATTTTCGGAGCACACGCCCGTGTCGTTCACGCGGGCGTGTGTAGTTTTCGGCCATGAATCGTCTCGTGTCACGCGCGCTCGCTGGCGCCACCGCACTGGTCGCCGCCACGCTCGCCGCGCCCCGTGCGGATGCGCAGCGCGTCGCCGCCTCGCCCGATCGCCCTTCGTTGGTGGTATTCTTCACCATCGACCAGATGATCCCCGACTATTTCGCGCGCTACGGCCGCGAGTTCACCGGAGGATTGCGCCGGCTGCAGCGGGGCGGTGTGCTGTACGTGAACGGCTATCAGGATCACGCCACCACCGAGACGGCACCGGGACATGCCGCCACGCTCTCGGGGCGTTTCCCGTCGCACACCGGCATCGTGCGCAACAACGCCGGCGTGAACGATCGTGATCATCCACTGCTGGGCGGCGGCGGTGCCGGGGCGTCACCATTCCGCTTTCAGGGCACCACGCTCACCGACTGGATCACGGCCGGTGATGCGCGTTCACGTACGCTGTCGGTGAGTCGCAAGGATCGCGGCGCCATCCTGCCCGTCGGCCGCACGAAGCAGTCGGTGTTCTGGTACGCGGAAGGCCGCTTCACCACCAGCAGCTGGTACGGCGACACGCTGCCGACCTGGCTGACCCGATTCAACGCCCGTCGCCTGCCGCACCAGATGGCGGGCACGTCGTGGGACCTGCTGCGTGCCGCATCCGCGTATCCGGAGCGGGACAGCCAGCTGGTGGAGAGCGGCGGGAACCACGTCGTCTTTCCGCATCCGCTGCCGGATGACACGCTGCAGGCCGTGCGCGCGCTGCCCGATGACCCGCGCATGGACTGGCTCACGCTGCAGGCCGCGATGGCGGGGCTCGACGCAATGGCGCTGGGCAAGGGGCCGTCCACCGACGTGCTGGCCATCTCGCTCTCCACCACCGACGGAGTTGGCCATCGTTACGGGCCCGACTCGCGCGAGATCCACGACCAGTTGCTGCGCCTTGACCGCTACATGGGCGAATTCCTCGACTCGCTGTACCGCGTGCGCGACTCGTCCAGGATCGTGATCGCGCTGACGGCCGATCATGGCGTGCAACCGTTTCCGGAGCTGCACTTCGCCGGGCAGCCCAACGCGGTGCTGCGGGTGAACGCCGAGCCGGTGCTGTTGGCGACCAAGCGCGCGCTGGCCGCGCGCGGACTGGATACGGCGACGGCGCTGGACTTCGAGTACGGCATGCTCTTCGCCGACTCGACGGCGTTCCGGCGCGCCAGCGTGCCGCTGGACTCGGTGCTGCGCGTCCTGGCGACTGCCTTCCGCCAGGTGCCGGGCGTGGCGCGGGTGGACCTGCGCCGTGACCTGGCCCGCGCCGACACGGTGCGCGACGCCGTGGCTCGGCGATGGCTGCACGCCCTGCCGCCAGCCCTGCCGGTGGTGTTGCTGGTCTCGCCCAAGCCATTCGTGTACTGGCAGGGCGTGACCTACGCCACCCACGGCTCACCCAACGATCGCGATGCGCGGGTGCCGATCCTGTTCTACGGCCCGGGATTTGCGCGCGGTGTGACACGATCGAGGGCGGTGCGTGTGGTGGACATCGCGCCGACCCTCGCCCGCCGCATCGGTGTCACGCCGATGGAGTCCCTGGATGGAGTGGTCCTGCGCGATGCCTTCCGGCCGTAAGCTGCCCGATCGACTGTCGTCCCCCGTGATCCCGATCGAGCGGGCGTTCGATGAACTGAAGTTCGGCGCCTCGCGCACGCTCAACCTGCGCGACGGCTTACCCACGGTGGCGCAGGCCGAGACCCGGGTGGAGGCCTGGCTCCGCCTGCAGCAGGCCGAAGGCGGCGGCGAGGTGCTGATCATCACCGGTCGTGGCCTGGGCAGCCTGGATGGCGTGGGTCGCGTGCGCGAGGCGGTGATCCGCCGCTGCACGCAACTCAAGCGGTTGAACGTGGTGGTGAGTCTCCGGGAGCATGGGCCGGGGGCGGTGATCGTGACCGTCGCCTCGTTGCGCGCACTGGTGGAGTCGCCGCGGCTGCGGACCGGTCGCAAGACGCCGACCCCGGTGGCCGATCCTGGTGAGCTGGCGGCGCTACCGCCGGAACTGCGAGCCGTGCTGCGGCAGCTGGCGATCCTCAGCGTGCAGCGGCTGGGCGTGCGTGATCCCACCGACGCGATGATCCTCGACGAGATGCGCACGCAGTTCGGCGCGCTCTCGCCCAGCGCCGTCACCTCCGCCGATCCCGTCGCCGCATTGCAGCGCGCTGCCGAGCGGATGTTGCTGGAGCTGCACGAGGAGTAGTGCGGCGTCTGGTGTGCGCGGCATGCAACGATCGATGACGGAACGCGCAGGAACGCTTGCGGCAACGATTCGGGCGAGGCACCATGCGGGCATGCGTGTGCTTCCTTCTGCCCCGTGGACCGACATGACCCGCTCGCTGCGACTGCTGGGAATCTGTGCACTGTCACCGCTCTGCCTTGCCGCGCAATCGCCACTGACTGGCTACACCGCGGCCAGCAGTGCGGCGCAACGTGATCTGGAGAAGCGTGCGATCGCGCTGCCGTCGGCCGATTCGGCACGGCGCATCGCGCGCGCGCTGTCGGCGGAGCCGCACATCGCCGGCACTCCGGCGCAGGAACGCACGCGCGATTACGTCAACGGCGAGTTGCGAAAGCTCGGCCTGCGCGTGGAGACGAAGAGCTATCGCGTCTACCTGCCGCATGCCACCGGCGTGAAGGTCTGGCGTGTGGCGCCGCAACCGATGGAGCTGCCGGTGGACGAGCCGGCGATCGCCGGCGATCCGGTGTCGGCGCTGGCGCAGTATCCCACCGTCAACGGCTACAGCGGTGGTGGGACGGCCGAGGGTGAGGTGGTGTACGTGAACTACGGGCTGGTCGAGGATTACGTGAAACTCGACTCGATGGGTGTGTCGGTGAAGGGCAAGGTGGCGGTGGCGCGCTACGGCCGGAGCTTTCGCGGCATCAAGGCGCGTGAGGCCGAGAAGCACGGCGCGATTGCGCTGCTGATCTACAGCGACCCGATCGACGATGGCTTCGTGACGGGTGACGTGTATCCCGCGGGCCCGATGCGTAACGCACGCGGTGTGCAGCGCGGCAGCGTGTACAACGGATACGGCGATCCGGCGACGCCGGGGTACGCCGCCACCGACAAGGCGCCGCGACTCACCACCGAGCAGATGACCGTGCCGCGCATTCCGGTGGTGCCGGTATCGTACGGCACGGCGACGTCGCTGATGGAAGGCATCGCTGGCGCGACGATTCCGGCGGGGTGGCAGGGCGGGCTCTCGTTCCGATACCACGTCGGCCCAGGCCCGGTGCGCGCGAAGGTACAGGTCACGCTCGATGATGCGCCGTTCAAGATGATCCACAACACCATCGCCACGCTGCCGGGTCGCACCAGCGCGGACGAAGTGATCGTGATCGGTGGACATCGTGACGCGTGGGGGGCCGGCGCCGGCGACAACGTGAGCGGTGTCACCAGCATCATGGAATCGGCCCGCGCCGTGGTGCGCGCACTGAACGGCCAGGCACCGGCGCGCACGCTCGTCTTCGCGACCTGGGACGCTGAAGAGTGGGGCCTGGTCGGCTCCACCGAATACGTGGAGGATGATTCGCTGCGCCTGAAGCGCGGGGGCGTGGCGTACCTGAACCTCGACGTCAGCGCGACCGGCTTCGATTTCGGTGCCGGTGGGTCACCGTCGCTACGCGGGCTGACGCGTGAACTGGCGCGCGAGGTGCCGGACCCTCGTGGTACCGGTTCGATCTACGCCACCTGGCGGCGGCGTGCGGCGGTGGCCGATTCCGCCGAACCGACGATGGGGGACCCAGGTGGCGGCTCCGACTTCGCTGGCTTTTACAACCACTTCGGCATTCCGCACGCGGACTGGGGCTTCGGTGGACCGGGTGGTGTGTATCACTCCGCCTACGACTCGAATCGCTGGATGGAGACCTTTGGCGACACCGGCTACGTGGCACACGCGGCAGCGGCGCGCCTGGCGGCGGCGATGTTGCTGCGCCTGGCGAATGCCGAGATCGTACCGTACGACTACGTCGAGTTCGGGAAGACCATGCGCCGATACACCGAGCGCACGTCGCGGCAACTGACCGCGATCAAGGCCGGTGACGCACGCGATCTGGACGAGGCGTGGCAGCGCTTCATCACACGTGCCCTCGAGTTCAATACCGCGCGCGACAGCGTGCTGGCTGGCGGCGCGCTGACACCGGCGGCGCGCACTGCCGCCAATGCTGCGCTGCGGCAGGTGGAGCGACGGCTGGCGCGCGACGAAGGGCTGCGCAGTCGCCCGTGGGTGCGGAGTCTGATCTATGCCGCCGACGTGGATAACGGCTACTCGACGATGATCTTCCCGACCATCGGTGAAGCCGTGCGCCAGGGTGACGTGGCGTTGGCGCGTGCGGAACTGGCGGACCTGGTCACGCGCATCGGGAATGCGGCCGATGCGCTGGACATGGCCCGAACCGCACTGGGCTCCACGGCCGGACGACGCTAGCTCCGAGACGCACACGCGTCGCGCCACCAGCCCTCAATCGCGGCGCAGCAGGTCGTCGAGTGAGGCTGGTCGCGGCAGCGGCGGCGCACTCAGGTCAGCGATGCGATCGGCGATGGCGTCGTTCGCGTCGGAGAGCGGAATCTCGCGTTCGATCGGACGGGCGTGGAGCGACGGTGACGTCGGCGGCACGTGTTCATCCATCGCCGCCTGCGCAAGCTCGGCACTGTTCAACGGGTGCTGCGTGGCTCGGCGCCGCGACGAACGCACCCCGAGCGCGTACAGGCGACGTGCTCCGTCCGATGGTGCTGCGGGCGCCGGCGTGGGGGCCGCTACTTCCGCGCCGGAAGCCGACGTGGTCACTCCGGCGGCGTCGGCAAAAGACGACACCGCCGGGAGCGCGAACGGATTCTCCGCCACGCCGCCCGCCGCCGGCGCGGTCGGGCGCAGGTCCAACCACGCCGGCGCCTCGAAAATCGGCGACAGGGCGCGCGCCGGCTCCATCCCCGCGATCGTCACCCGCCCCTCGGCCACCGATGGCGCAGCATCGGCGCCGGCGCAGACGCAGCGGTAGGCGCCGGCCGGATCGATCATCGTCACGCCGCCATCGAAGAGCGCATCGGCCACTGCCAGCAGCGGATTGGTCCTGGAGGTCAGTGCCACCGTGTTGCGGCGCAGCAGCGATGCGATCAGCTCCGGCCGCGGCGCACCGCCGGGGAGCGACAGGAATCGGCGGCGATCCGGCGGCACCCGGTCGGTGAAGACGTCGGGCTGCTGCGCCACCACGATCCCCTTCTTCGCCAGGCCGCGGAGGAAGGCCTCCGGGATGACCTGCAGGTCGATCGCCGGGTCCTGCGCGCCGGGGCACCCACCGATGTAGGTGATGTGCTGCGTCTCGTCACGCTCGAGGCGCAGGGCCCGGGCGAGGGCCACGGCCGCCGGCGCCACCGCGATCGTGACGTCGGCGAGGTTGGCCTCACGTTTGCAGAGCTGCGTCAGCGAGAACGGGCAGGAGCATTGCACCACCGGGCGCCGGCCGCGCAGTTGGGCGAGCCGCAGCGTCTCGCCGGCCACCAGCTCGTCACCCAAGCTCACCGGGACGACCGCATCGAACCCGGCGGCCAGTGCTGCGTGCATCAATTGCACGGGCAGCGCTGGCGACGCCGCGAGGAACGCGTCGTTGCCGAGGATTGCGATCGAGAAGGGCGGAGCGCTCACACGAGGGCGTGCCGGGGGGGCGAAACCTGCGTTGTTATGGTTCAGATCGGTGGCAACATGCAGACCAACCAGACTCGACCACAAAAACGACCCCACGTGCATCTAGGCAAGCCATGGCTAACAGCTTGCGCCCATTGTACTTGCATAGCCGAAATTCCCTCGCACGCAGCGTCGCGTGGTAGTAGACGTGAGGGTGACGCGGCTTGATCTGTTGCGCGGCGGCATCAGACTGAGCGGCATCCCTGCGGCAAACTTACAGCGCGGCCGGTATCTTCGCTGCCGGGCCGGGTGCCCGCTCGTGGCCGCCCTCAACCCCGTACGCAATGCTCTCCAACCTGACGCCCACCCAGATCCGCGATGCGCTGGCGTCGCGAACCGACGTCACGCTGGTGGACGTGCGTGAACCGGCCGAACACGACATCGCCCGGATCGACGGCGCAACGCTGATCCCGCTGCGCACCCTGCCGCAAGCCATCACCACGCTGCCGCGCGATACGGAGATCATCCTGCTCTGCCATCACGGCATGCGCAGCGAGATGGCCGGTAACTTCCTGCTGTCGCAGGGGTTTCCACGCGTCTCGCATATGGTGGGCGGCATCGACCGGTGGAGCGAGGAGATCGATCCGTCCGTCGCGAGGTACTGACGCCGGATGCTCCGTGCCGTCGGCGTCGTCACACTCTCGGCCCTCCTGCTGCATGTGATGCGGTATCGCTGGCTGATGGCGCGCACCCGTGCCAGAGAGGCGGCGCGACTGCCGGTGGGCCCGGACGGCATCGTGCCGGGCGCTGCCGCCATCACCCTCGACGGCAGTGCAACCCACGCGGTGCTGGTGGTGCACGGCTTCGGCGACACGCCACAGTCGGTGCGGCAACTGTCCGATCACCTGCATCAGGTCCACGGCTGGACGGTGCGGGTGATACGATTGCCGGGTCACGGCACGACGCTGGCCGATTTCGATGCACATGGCTCCGATGAATGGCGCGCAACGGTGCATCGTGACTTCGTGGCGATGCGCAGCCAATATCCGGTGGTGGCACTGATCGGGCTGTCGATGGGTGCCGCACTCGCGACCATCGAGGCCGCGCATCACCCGGACCTGCCGGCGCTGGTGCTGCTGGTCCCGTACCTGACGCCGCCGGCCAACGCCGAGCGGTTGGCGCCGGTGGCCAGTGTGGTGAACCTGCTGATGCCGTACCTGAAGGGTGGCGACCGCACGCGTTCGATCCTCGACCCCGACGCGCGCGCCCGCTCGTTGAATGCCGGGGCCGCGCCGCCGCTCCGTCTCTGCGACCTGGTCAGCGTGGCGCACGACGCCCGATTCGCGGCCGCCGATGTGCGAGCACCGACGTTGCTGGTGCATTCCCGGACGGATTATCGCATCCCTGTGGAGCTGGCCGAGCGCCACGCCGGCTTCTTCACCACCGCCGCCTCGGTGGAGCAGGTCTGGGTCGATGGGGGCGGTCATGTGATCACGGTGGACTATTGCCGCGAGCAGGTCTGGGCGCTTACCGCCGACTGGCTTGCCGGGTACGCCGGTGCTCCCCTAGCCTCGCTGCGGTTGGAGTCCTGATTGCAATGCGGATGCTGATCGCCGGTGCCACCGGCTACGTGGGCCGCAACGTCGCGGCCGAGGCGGTGCGGGCGGGTCACGATGTGCTCGCCCACGTGCGACCCGATTCCGCATCCGGCGACCGTGCGTCGGCCGAGCTGGTCGCGCTTGGGGCCCGGGTGGTGCGCACCCCGTGGACCACTGAGGCATGGTATCGCCTCATCGATGCGGAGCGACCGGAACGATTGTTCCTGCTCCTTGGCACCACTGCCGCGCGGGCGAAGGTGGCCGCGGCCACCGGCATCGACGCCTCACAACAGGCGGTGGACCTTGGCCTGACCATGCTGGCGATCGCAGCGGCGCGGATGGCGGCACCTGAGACGGGACTGGTCTATCTCTCGTCGCTCGGCGCCTCGCCGACCGGGAACGAATACCTGCGCGTCCGTGCTACGGTCGAGGCTGCGCTGGTCACCGGGCCAAACCCGTTTACTGTTGTTCGACCGAGCTTCATCACCGGTCCGGATCGCGACGAAGCGAGGCTCGGCGAGCGGGTTGGCGCGCTGGTGGGCGATGCCGTGTGCGCCATCCTGCGCCAGGCGGGTGCCCGGCGACGTGCCGCACGGTGGGGATCGATCACGGGGCCGGCGCTGTCGCGGATCCTGGTCGCGCTGGCGGCAGCGCCGCTCGACCGTCGGATGCATGAACTGGATGACTTCCGCCGCTGACGGGAACCCCGGACGCCGTGCACCTTCCTGCAGTCTTGTCCCACCGCGGCCGTCGCGCACCGCGGTGTTTCGTCTGGTCCTGCTGATTCCTTACCGCCTGAACTCATGCGTATATCCGTTCTGACCGAGCGCGCCGAGGGCGAGCAACGTGTCGCGCTGGTGCCGGAGAATGTCGTCAAGCTGGTGAAGGCCGGAGCGACGGTGGTGGTGGAGCGCGGTGCCGGTGCGCGCGCCTTCCATTCCGACGAGGCATACGCGAAGGCCGGTGCGAGCATCGCTGCCACGCCGGCGGAAGCGGTTGCCGGCGCCGACATCGTGGCCAAGGTGCAGCGTCCACTGGCCGATGAACTGTCGCTGCTCGCCCCGGGCGTCACACTCGTGTGCATGCTGAACGCGCAGAGCGCCGGCGACATGATCCAGCAGCTGGCCACCGCGAAGGTCAGCACGCTGGCGCTCGAGCGCGTGCCGCGCATCACCCGCGCCCAGAGCATGGACGTGCTCAGCTCGCAGGCCACGATCTCGGGCTACAAGGCGGTGCTGATGGGCGCTGCAGCGCTGCCGCGACTGCTGCCGATGATGACCACCGCCGCCGGTTCACTGACCCCCGGGAAGGCGTTCGTGATCGGCGCCGGCGTGGCCGGCCTGCAGGCGATCGCCACCGCACGCCGACTGGGCGCGGTGGTGAGTGCTTTCGACGTGCGTCCCGCCGCTGCGGAGCAGGTGATGTCGCTGGGCGCGACCTTCGTGAAGTCGGACGTGGTCAGCGCCGCCGCCGAGGACAAGGGCGGCTACGCCAAGGCGCAGTCGCAGGACGAAGCCGCGCGCACCCTGGAGACGATCGGCAATCACATCGTGACGCAGGACCTGGTGATCACCACCGCCGCCATTCCGGGGCGTGCGGCGCCGCGCCTGATCACCGCCGAGATGGTGCACCGCATGAAGCCGGGCAGCGTGATCGTGGACCTGGCCGCCGAGACGGGTGGCAACTGCGAGCTCACGGTGTTTGGCGAGACGGTGGTGGTCAACGGCGTGACCATCATGGGTCCGCGCAACCTGCCCGCCACGCAGCCGTTGCACGCCAGCCAGATGTTCGGGCGCAACGTGCTCACGCTGCTGCAGCACCTGACGTCGAAGGAAGGCAACACCCTCGTGGTCGATCCGGCCGACGAGATCACGGGCGCGATGCTCGTCACGCACGATGGCCAGATCCGGCTGAGCTGACCGCACCCCGAGAGGAATCGCCATGACCGGCAATTACATCATTTCACTGTACGTCTTCGTGCTGGCGGGTTTCGTCGGCTACCTGCTGATCACCCGCGTGCCGCCGCTGCTGCACACGCCGCTGATGTCCGCCACCAACGCCATCTCCGGCATCTCGCTGGTGGGATCGCTGGTGGCGGCGGGCGGCAAGTTCGGCACCGTCTCGACCATCCTTGGCTTCATCGCCGTGATCTGCGCCACCACCAACGTGGTCGGCGGCTTCATCATCACCGATCGCATGCTGGGCATGTTCAAGCGCACCGAGAAGCCGGCCGAGCTGCCTGCGGGGTCGAAGAATGCGTGAGCTCTTCATGCAGGGCTGCTATCTGGCGGCGTCGGTCCTGTTCATCCTCGGCCTGCGGGGACTGACGAAGCCGGATCAGGCGCAACGCGGCATGCAGATGGCCGCGCTGGGCATGCTGCTGGCGATCGTCGGCACGCTCTGGCATCAGGACATCCTGACCTACCAGTGGATCATCGCCGGCCTGATCATCGGCAGCATCATCGGCTATCCGCTGGGCAAGTTCGTGCCGATGACGGCGATGCCGCAGCGCATCGCGTTCAGCCACATGTTCGGTGCCCTTGCCGCGACGCTGGTGGGTGTGGCGGAGTTCTGGCACTCGTATCACGAGGGCATTGCGATTGGCGGCGCGAAGATGGCGGCGCTGGGTTTCGAGGTGCTGTTCGGCGCCTTGACGGTGACGGGCAGTTTCATGGCCTTCGGCAAGCTGCAGGAATTCATCACCGGCCGTCCGGTGACGTTCAAGGGTCAGAACTTCGTGAACCTGCTGCTCTTCGCGTCGGCCATCGGGTGCTTCGGGTACCTGATCTACGATCCGACGAACATGACGGTGTTCTTCACCATGATCGGCATCGCATTCGTGATCGGTATCACGATGGTGCTGCCGATTGGTGGCGCCGACATGCCGGTGGTGGTGTCGCTGCTGAACTCGTACGCGGGCCTGGCGGCGTCGGCCACCGGCTTCGCGATCGGCAACAACGTGCTGATCATCTGCGGCGCGCTGGACGGTGCCTCCGGCTTCATCCTGTCGATCATCATGTCGAAGGCCATGAACCGCAGTTTTGCCAACGTGCTGTTCGGTGCCTTCGGCAGCGGCGGTGGCGCGGTCAGCGCCAAGTCGTCGGCCGGGCTCACGGTGCGCAGCATCAGCGCCGAGGATGCGGCGGTGCAGCTGGGCTACGCCTCGAAGGTGATCGTGGTGCCGGGCTACGGCATGGCGGTGGCGCAGAGCCAGCATGCCGTGCGCGAACTGGCGGAGCTGATCGAGAAGAAGGGCGGGGAAGTGAAGTACGCGATTCACCCCGTCGCGGGCCGCATGCCTGGCCACATGAACGTGCTGCTGGCCGAAGCCAACGTCCCGTACGACCGCATGTACGACATGGACGAGATCAATGCCGAGTTCGCGAGCGCGGACGTGGCGCTGGTGATCGGTGCCAACGACGTGGTGAACCCGGCAGCGAAGAACGATCCCGCCTCCCCGATCTTCGGGATGCCGATCCTCAACGTCTCCGATGCCAAGCACATCATCGTGATGAAGCGCGGTATGTCGGCCGGGTTCGCCGGGATCGAAAACGAGCTCTTCTATGACGAGAAGACGAGCATGCTGTTCGGTGACGCGAAGGCCAGCCTGACCAAGCTGGTGGGCGAGGTAAAGGCGCTGGAGTAGGCAGAACGATCGTGTGGAAACGGGGCGGCGCTGCACTGGTGTGCGGCGCCGCCCTGTTGCGTTTGGTCAGCAGGGTTGATCGGCACACACGTCCACGGCGGCCCTGCGGATGGCCGGCGCCGACCGGCGACGCGTGGATCGGCGCAATGATCGCCGAGCGCGCTTTTGCGGTGTTACTGGAGCAACTGCTCCCTTGCTGCTTCGTAGCTGGCTCGATGAGACGAGCAAATTCGACGATGACACTTTCTTGTCGCCTGCGCCCGCGGTCGGCGATGCGACGACTTTCCGGGTCCGCCGCCCGCTCCCTGAACGCGGCATACCAGATGCAGAAAAGCGCGCTACGGGAGCGCGCCGTCGTGAACTTTGAGCCTGCTGGTCGGGCAAGGCGTCGCGACTGCCGCGCCGCGGAGCCAGTGCCACGGCCGGCGCATCGGTCCGCGGCGCACAGGCTGGTCGCGGCAGTTTTCCCGTCACGTAGTCCGTGCGACGCCGCGCGTCTCGTGTGCATGCCGACCCCTGCCGAGACTCGGTGTCATGCGTCGCCACCTCCGCTCCCTCCGCGTCACCACGCTGTTGCTGGCCAGCGTCGCCGTCCCGTGCGCGGCGCAGGCACAGCACGGCGCGATCGTCGCCTCCGCCACGGTGATCGCCCGCGGGCTGACGCTGCGCACCGTTACGGCCCACGCCGATCCCGCGCTGCTCCGTCTCCGGGTCGATGGGTGTGGAGCCGGCGTGATCAGCATCGACGCGCGGCAAGCCGACGGCCAGGTGACGCGCGTGTCTCGCGTCCAGGTCGACGCCAGTCCGGGTTGCACCGAACGTGACGTCATGCTGCCGCTGCTCCGGAGAAACGACCAGGGAGTCGCGTTTTTCGACGTGACTCTGAGTCAGACGAATGCCCTCGTCTCGCCCGCCTTCCAGCAGCTCGTCGTCGCCGCGGCTGCAACCCGCGCCGGCGCCGGGAGCACACTGATTCACTGACGAACCGCCGTTGATCGTGAGCGGAGAAACGCGCACGGTGGCGCCCTCGTCATTGGATTGCAGGGTGGCCGACGCCTCGGTGGCGGTCAGGTGCTGCGAGGCCAGCCAGGCCGGGTCGATGCGCACCGTCAGGGCGCCGGGTCGCACGCCGAAGAGCACGAATTCGCCGTCGCTGAACGACAACGTTCGTGCGATCACCGTGCCGCGAGCATCCATGACCATCAGTGGAACCGCGGGCAGTGAGAGGCCACCGGGACGGCGCCAGATCACCCGGCCTTCCAGCACACCGCCGCTGACCAGTGGAATGTCGAGCGGCTCGAAACGATTGGGTCCCGCCTCGATGCTGGTGTGGCGTACACTCGGGACCCAGAGCGGTGACGGGAGTGTCGTGGAATCGACGGAGACGGACATCACCACGAACGGCACCAGATCCCAGACGCGGTATCGCCCGTCGGCGTCGGTACGCGCCCAGCCGGTGCCGACCTGCACGGTCACGCCAGGCACCACCGGCTCACCGGCATCGCGGCGACCATTCAGGTTGCGATCGAGGAAGACCGTCCCCGCCACCCCGGTGCGCTGCAGCGACGGCCCGGTGACGAATTGCGGACGGCGTTCGCCAGGCGCCAGCAACGCCGAACCTTGCAGGCTCTGTGACGCGCTGCCGCCACCGCTGGCTGCCATCGTCGCGGTGGTATAGCTGCGCAGGGCGGCGAGATCACGCGAGAGCGTGAGCGTGGTCAACGCGCCGCCACTGCCGCGCTGCAGCACCACGCCCCCATCCATCCTGAAGGCTCCGGGCAACGGCATCGAGAGCGTCATTGCCTGACGCTGCGCGTGACCCCGCGCGTCGACTTCACCAATCACGCGCAGCAACGCCGCGCCTGCATAACGGCCGAGGCGTCCGCTGGGCAGGACCATCGCCTCGAAACCGGCCAGGCTCTGCGCATAACCGCCGCGAGACGACTGGTCATGGCGCACATACGGTTGCAGCCGCACGCCGCTGGCTTGCGTGCTGTAACCGATGCGGGCGCGGGTCAGGTCGCCGCCGTCGAGGAACACGCTGCGGTCGAGGCTTGCGTCGAGGCTCGACTGCCGCGCGTCGAGCGAGCGCCAGTAGCCGTACACGCTGCTCTGCATCCGGCGTCGCGACGTGACCAGCGGATCGAGCGGATCGGTGCTGAACCAGCTCTGCTCCATCGACAGTCGCAGCTGGCGCGACGGCTCGAGGTTGACGGCCATTCGCGCGCGTGAGCGTGCGGCGGCATCGAGCTGCACGGCTACCGACGGCAGCGGGGCACCGCTCAGCGCGACGTACGGGGCCTGGCGCAGCCCCGCCGAGTCGCGCGCCACCGCGTCCAGACCGACACGCATCGTCCAGCGATCGGCGAGGCCAACGCGCAGGTCGAGTGTACCGGCCGCCCGGCATTGATTCCGCAGCCGGCACTGCGCCACGCTGGCCCCGTACTCGGTGCGACCGCGCGGCAGCAGCTCGCTCGCGATGCGCAGGTTCTCGGTCAGTGCGCGCGTCTGGCCGAATGGCCCCACCGCCAACAAGTCCACCGGATTGTCACCGTAGAGCACCGGCAGCTGCAGCTGATAGCCACTGGCGCGACCGACGGTGTCCACCGCCATCAGCTCACCGTTGCGGTACGCCTCGATCGTCCATCCAGGCGGCAGGTCGCCGCGTAGCGTCTGGAGGCCGAAGAGCGCGGGGCGCATGAACGGTGCATTGGTCAGCATCAGTCCGCGGCCGAGACGTGGTGCGGGTCCGCTGCCAAGTCCATCGCCGAGTCGCAGCTGTGTCAGCTTGCGGCCGCGTCGCCAGACGCCCGTCCACGACGACAGCGTCGGCAACCGTGCGCCGCCAGTGATCGCGCCGGAGCTGACTTCCAGCGATCCACCGAGCACGTCGAGGCCGAGGGCGGTTGACCAGCCGATGCTCCGCTGCGCTCCGGTCAGTGGGGCATTCAGCGTGTAGTCCAGAACTGCGCCGTCGGCCAGCGGCCGTGCCAACGGTGCCACGTCGGGTTCGGTGCCGGCAGCATCGCGTGCGGTCAGGCGCGCCCTGGCGCGCTCGCGTGACACGCGTCGGCCGAGGGGCAGTGAATCGATGAGCGGAATCGACACCACCAGGTCAGTCAGGCTGGTCTCGAATGGCGTGCGGAACGCCAGCTCCAGTGTCGTGACGTCGGCCAGCAGGTCGCCATCGGTGGTGCGCAGTGCCTGCGCTGCGATCGACAGAGAGGTCGCGCCGCGGCGCACCAGGTTCGAGTCGCGATCGAACACCAGCAGGTCGCGTGACGGCCAGCGACGCAACGTCACGCGCGATGCCGAGCGTGACACCACTTCCAGTTCCAGCGCGGCGGCCAGTTCGGCCACCGGGACCCACAGTCGCGTGCCGTCCACCTCCGCCCGCACCGCCAGCGATGCCGCACGCCCCAGTCGCAACTCCACCAGCGTGACTTCGACGCCTGCCTGCGCGCACAACGGTGCAGCACTCGTCGCGAGGACGAGGGCCGTCACCACCGCACCACGCAGGCGGCGCAGCACGATCAGCTACCCGGCGCGGGAATCACGATCACCGTCTCCGCGTGCTGCGGCGGTGCGCGCAGCAGCGTGCCTTGCGTGACGTCGGGGCGGTCGGTGTTCAGGTCCACCGAGATCCGGTACTGGCCTGGAGCGAGGGTGCGGCGATCGAACGCGAAGCGTGGCGTGATGGACTGGTAGACCGCCGTCTGCATGGCCTGCGTGGCCAGCACGTCACCGCGGGCGTTGGTGAGGCGCACAGTGGTCATGCCGATCCAGGCGGCAGTGCCGGTGCGCTGCATCGGTGCACGGAGCACCAGCGAATCGGCGGTCGCGCGGGCGGCCAGGTCACCCAGCTGCACGCCGGTGTGCTGCACGCCGTTGCGGAAGTTGACGGCGATGATGGTGCGCACTTCGAGTGTCAGCCCCACCGACATGCCGGCGCTGTCGCTGGCCGGCGCCGTCGCCGGCGCCGCGTCGCGGGCGGCGATGATCAGGCGGGCCCAGTACTCTCCGTCAGGCAGTCCGGCCGGCGGTCGTGCCAGCAGTCGCACCGTCTGGCGCTGGTTCGGCTGCAACACGAGACGACGCGGAAACGCGTCGACGAAACCGGCTGCCGACGGCTGCGTGGAATCCGGCTGCTCGACGATCGCCAGCGTGAGGTCGCCTTCGGCGGTGGTGGTCGGGTGACCGTACACGGCGCGGATGCTGACCTCGGCGGCGCGTGTGGAGGGGTTGTACAACTCCACGCTGCCCGAGCGCTCGCGATTGCTGAGCACCACGCCCTGCGGCGCGACCAGGATCGCCTGCGCGGCCGCGGGAACGCCGAGCAGCACGCTGGCCATCAGCATGCAGCACTGCACGAGGCGACACACGCGAGCCTCGAGGAGAGAGGAAGCGCGTGACATCAGACTCCGAGGTTGGTGATGGTGACGACGATCGGGGCACTGTAGGCGCCCACCGACTGCACGCCGGTGGGCCGCGCCTGTCCGCCGAGGAAGAACGTGACCTTGTTGGTGCTCGTGAACGTGAATCGCGCCGCGTAGTTGGGATCGAAGCGCACCAACGCGGATGGCGACGACGATGCCGATACACCCGCACTGCTGCTGCTGAACGCCAGCGGCAACGTGGTGCCGGCGCCGGTCAGCGCGGTTGGCAGCGTGAAGCGGATCTCGAACGTCGCGCCCTGCAGCGACTTCACCTCGATCTGCGCGCTGCGCGCGAGGTTGAGTGCGTCGACGGTGCTCGGGACGCCGGGCAGCAGGGAGCCGAATGACAGGTTCTGCAGTGGACGCACGATCAGGCTCCCCTGTCCCTGCGCACGTTGTGCGAGGAACAGGAGGACACCGACCGCGAGTAGTCGTCGAGAAGCGATGAAGCTGTACATCGTTGCGGGTGGTCAGCGATGTCGGACGGACAGGCATCCGGCAGTGTCCGTCGACACTGCCGGATGAGCGGACTCAGAGCCCCGTGTAGGCGGCCGCGAGGGTGATGGTGCCGGTGTAGGTGCCGTAGGCCTGTGCTGCTGCCGAGGTCACACGTCCACCGATGAAGACGTAGAGCGCACCGTTGACCAGGTTCGTGGTCACCGGGATCCCGCTGGTCACGGACAGGGCCGATGCACCGGCAGAAGTGTTCGTGTCGTTGACGCGAATGCCGTAGTTGCTGATCGGCATCGTCGCGACGCCGTTGCTGAGCGTCGCCGGCAGGATGAACGTCAAGGCCAACTGTGCATTGGAAATCCCGGTGATCGAGAACCGGCCACTGCCCGCATTGTTGAAGTTGATGTTCTTGTTCACACCCTGGAGAATCGTGCCGAAATCCAAGGGCGCCGTGCCGGTGACCGTGATCGGCGTCACGACCTCGGCGGTCGCCGTGATCGGAGACGACTGGGCATGCAGCCCGGTCGCCCCGATGACGGAGAACGCCGTGATCAGGTGCCGCGTGATCATCAGCACGATCGCTTACAGGCCCGTGTAGGCAGCGGCCAACGTGATCGTGCCGCTGTAGCTGCCCGCGGCCTGCAGTGCGCCCGGCCTCACCGTGGCACCGATGAACAGGTACAGGTTGCCGGCGGACAGATTGGCATTCACGGGCGTTCCGCTGGTGACGGCCATCGACGCAGCGCCGGTGGTGACGTTGGTGGTGTTGCGTGCAACGTCCCAGGTATCGATCGGCAGCGTCGCTGCGCCGCTGGTGAGGTTGCTCGGCAGCGTGAAGGTCAGCGCGACCTGCGCCGTGTTGAAGCCGGCGATCGACATGCGGCCGGAACCGGCGTCGGCGTAGGCGACGGGCTTGTTCACGCCCTGGTAGACGTTGCCGAAGGCGAGGGGCGCGTTGCCGGTCACGGTCAGGGCCGTGACGACCGTCGCCGTCGCATTGATGGTCGCCGACTGCGCCTGTGCGAGCGTCGGGAGGGCGAGGAGTGCGGCAGCTGCCGCAAGTCGAGCGATACGCATGGGTGGATCCAGGTGTGGGCGGAACGTTGACGTGGCCCACGCACCGCCCGGTGCCCGAAACCACGGCCACTCGGCAACTTCGTCCGAATGTCAGCAATCCCTTCCATATCGCGGATCGTGCCAGTGGCAAATTCAGTCGGCACTGTCATTTTTCTTGACATCAATCGTGTAACGGCTTGCTTCGAGACACGCATCTTTGCCCGACGCGCTCGAGCTATCTGAATCGTAAGTCGCTGCGACAATTAGCGTTGCGGCGTCACGACGGCCGTCATGCCATCCCGAGCCATGGCGCGCTCGTCCGCCTCGACAACCCTCTCAGCCGATTGGCGTTGTGCAATCCCGGTCGCGCACTGCGGTAGCGAGCGGGGCTGCCCGCCCTCTCGCCGCCGCAGCGTGCGTGACAGCGGAGGCGCGCGGTGCGCGCTCTCCCGACGCCCGGGCACGATTCGCCGCCCGGATGCTCTATTTTGAGATGGTGCACCGCCACACGGCGTGGCGCCGATCGTTGGTCACGTCGCACCGACGTGCCCTGATTCACCTGAGTTGAGGAGTGCTGCTGGAATGCCCGGTTTTGCGAGTCTTGCACGTGAGTGGTGGATGCCCGTCCTGTTCGTGCTGATCGCCGGTCACCTGACCAACATCTGCGTGACCCTGTTCCTGCACCGCGAACAGACGCATCGCGGCGTGCGCTTTCCCTATCTGGTGTCGCTGCCGATGCGGCTCTGGCTCTGGATGAGCACCGCCACCGTGACCAAGGAGTGGGTGGCCTGTCACCGCAAGCATCACGCGTTCGCTGACCGCGAGGGTGATCCGCACTCACCGCTGGTCGAGGGCCTTCGCAACATCCTGATCAAGGGCGCCTTCTACTATCGCAAGACGGTGCAGCAGCCCGGCATCCTCGAGAAGTACGGCAAGGGCACGCCGTCGGACTGGATCGAGCGGCACCTGCTCACGCGTCACAGCTCCCTCGGCATCCTGGTGATGCTGCTGGTGGATCTCTACCTGTTCGGTTTCTTCATCGGCTCGGTGGTGTGGGGCATCCAGATGATCTGGATCCCGTTCTGGGCCGCGGGCATCATCAACGGCGTCGGTCACGCACTCGGCTATCGCAATCACGACGTCAAGGATGAGAGTCGCAACATCATCCCGTTCGGCATCATGATCGCCGGTGAAGAACTGCACAACAACCATCACGCCGACCCGCATTCGGCGAAGTTCTCACACCGCTGGTTCGAGTTCGACATCGGCTGGATGTACATCACACTGCTGTCATGGTTCGGCCTCGCGGAGGTGAAGTACGCACATGGTGACGCCCCGGCTGCGGTGACGGCCGGCGACTGACGCCGGCGTGCCGACGCAGGACCTGCGCGGGCGAGTGCCATTGGGTGCTCGCCCGCATCATCTTTCCAGACTTCCGTCGGCGCGTGCCGATGGCCACCTTCTCCCGAGCGAGCCGTGCCCGAACTCACCTGCAGCCGATGCGGCACCACGCGCGATGGCTTCGAGCGTCCCCCGTTTCCCGGCGCCATCGGTCAGCGCGTACAGGCCGAGATCTGCCAGGTCTGCTGGGGCGACTGGCTGAAGCAGCAGACCCTGCTCATCAACCATTACGGCCTGAACGTGATGGATCCGCAATCGCGGCAGTTCCTGGTGAAGAACATGAGCTCCTTCCTGTTCAAGGCCGGCGACAGCGCCGAAATCGACACCTCCAAACAGGGTACGATCACACACTGATGCGCCGACTCCTTCGCACCGCCGCCGTCACCGCGCTGTTCCTGCCTGGCCTGCTCCCCGCACAGCGCGCCGGAACGCGCGACAGTGCGTGGGTCCGCTCCACCCTGGCGTCGATGTCGCTGCGACAGAAGGTGGGGCAGATGGTCTGGCCCTCCGTGTTCGCCGATTACGTCGCCACCAGCGACTCGGCGTGGGGCCGCATCAGCCGCTGGATCACCACCGACCAGGTGGGTGGCTTCACCATGTCCATCGGCAGTCCGATGGAGATGGCGGCGAAGCTGAACGCCATGCAGCGCCTGGCGCGCGTGCCGCTGCTGGTGGGCGCCGATCTCGAGGCCGGTGCGGGGTTCCGGGCTTCGGGCGGCTTCTTCCTGCCGAATGCCATCGACCTCGGTGGGGCCACCACGTTTCCACCGCTGATGGCGCTGGGCGCGGCGCGTGACACCACGCTGGCGTATGCGTATGGTCGCGCCACGGCCGTCGAAGGTCGCGCGCTGGGCATTCACATCGTGTACGGCCCGGTGCTCGACGTGAACAACAACGCCGCTAATCCGGTGATCAACGTCCGGAGCTTCGGTGAGGATCCGGCGTGGGTGAGCCGACTGGGTGCGGCGTTCGTACGCGGTGTGCAGGACAACGGGATGATGGCGACGGGCAAGCATTTTCCCGGTCACGGCGACACCGACATCAACTCGCACCTCGCGCTGCCGGTGGTGACGGCGTCGCGCGCGCGACTGGATTCGGTGGAACTGCCGCCGTTCCGTGCCAGCATCGCCGCTGGTGTGGGCGCGATGATGACGTTCCACGGCTCGATGCCATCACTCGATCCGAGTGGTGCACCCGGGACGCTGTCGCCGGCGGTGCTGACCGGATTGCTGCGCAAGGAACTGCACTTCACGGGGTTGATCATTTCCGATGCGATGGACATGCGCGGCGTGCTGGACCGCTACGGTGCAGTGGAGGCGGCCAAGCTGGCGGTGATTGCCGGCTCGGACATCCTGATCCAACCGGAAGACGTGACGGAGACGATCGACGCGGTGGTGGCCGGTGTGCGCGAAGGTCGCATTCCCCAGTCGCGCATCGACGATGCAGTGCGTCGCATCCTGTCGGCGAAGGCCGGACTCGGCTTGCGGCGTGGTGCGCAGGTGGACCTGGCGCGCGTCCGCGCGGTGGTCGGCGACAGCGCAAACAGGCGTTTGGCTGAACGCGTAGGTGAGAAATCTGTAACTCTGGTGCGCGACACGCCGCAGCTGTTGCCGTTGCTGGCGAAGGGACCGATGCCGGAGCGACGCATCCTGCACGTGGTGGTGTCACGCAGCACCAATCTCGGTGCTGGTAGTGCATTTGCAGCAGCGCTAGGCAAGTCGGCGGGACGTGTGCGCACGGTGGTGGTGCATCCGGATGATCCGTTTGTGGACGTGACGCGCCTGCTGCCGCTGGTGGACTCGTCCGACATGGTGCTGATGGCGTCGTACATGGCGCAGCAATGGGATGCGGCGTCGGCGGCGGGGCCGGACGGGCTTGGTGCCCTAGTGAACGCAATTCAACAGCGCGGGAAGCCACTGGTTATGATTGGGTTCGGGAACCCGTACCTCGGCGGGCAGCTGCCGCAGGTCGGATCGTATCTCATTGCGTGGAATGGAAGCCGGGCGTCGCAAATTGCCGCGGCACGTGCGATGTTGGGCCAGCAGCCGTTCAATCGCTATATTCCGATCACAATGTCGCCTGCAGGCTCCGCGCCGGCTGGTGGCAACACTCTCCGAACACCGGCAGCCATACCGCGCTGACTGCCACTTGGCGGCCCACTCCGGGCTTCGCTGAGGCCGCGCGCGAAGGACGACGTGGGAATGCGCAATCTCTTCTCTCTGGATCTCGTGCTGCTTTCGCCGCGTGACGGTGAGTGGTACGTGTGCACGGCGCCTGGCGCCGCCCGCGGTGCCCGCAGCGCTGCCCGGGCGCTGCCCTTCATCGGCGTGACCAAGGCGCCGAACGACGCTTTACCGACGCTGGCGAAATCGCTGGCGACCAAGACGGTCGGTGCGGCGCCGCGCTGGATGACGCAGGTGGGGGCGTTCTCGGAAGGGACGCACCCAGCCGACACGGCGATCTCGATCGCATTCGTGGCGGTGTATCCCGATGGCACGGTGCATGACGACGAGGGCTGGGTGCGTGCCGAGTCGGCGGTGCTGCCGCCGCGCCAGAAGGCGCTGCTGAAGGCGACGCTGGGCATGCTCAAGCATGCGGTGGAGCACGAGCCGATCGCGTTCCATGCGCTGCCCACGACCTTCACGCTCCGTGAGCTGCAGCAGGTGTATGAGCTGTTGCTGGAGCGTCCGCTGCACAAGGCCAGCTTCCGTCGGTCGCTGCACGCGGCGCATCTGGTGGAGCCCACCAAGTCCTGGCGGGCCGAAGGGCGCGGCCGTCCGGCGCAGTTGTACAAGTTCGCGCCGCGTCGTCGGCGCGGTGCGGTGCGTGGCGTGCGCTTCGAGCTGGCGCGCTGATCGATCCTGCCGCCCTGCGGGGCGGCATCGCAGGGCCGCAAACGAACAGGAGGGCCGATGATCCCGAGATCATCGGCCCTCCTGACGTTCGTGGGTGCGTTCAGACCTTGGTGACTGCGTCGGCCTGCGGACCCTTCTGTCCCTGCACGATTTCGAATTCGACCTTGTCGCCTTCAGCCAGGGACTTGAAGCCCTGTGACTGGATCGCACTGAAATGGACGAATACGTCGGGACCACCCTCATGAGCGATGAACCCAAAGCCCTTTGCATCGTTGAACCACTTAACCGTTCCCTGAATCCGTGCCATGATGTGGCTCCTCGCGTCCCGCCGGTCTTGCTGATAAAGCGCGAGCGACGAACCGTCCCTCGTGCAGCGTGCTGACACACCAGCGGTGAAGTGCCCTCACGCAGTTCCAAGCCAACGGGTTGTGCATGAAACGAGCCGCGGCGTCAGGGAGAAACCCTGACGCCGCGGCGCGCACAACCCAATCCATTGTTGTCGCCCGTGTGCTGCGACGTCAGGCGGCACCTGCGATATACCGAGCAACTCTCCCGCAAGTTTCACAGCGCAGCGTGACATGACTCCGCGGCGGCGGTGGCATTAGAGCTGGTTCACGCTCGAATTGCGCGGAAGCGCAGGACGGGCAGACCAGTGGAATTCCTGTACGGTCGCTGGCGATCAGGTTCAGCGCTTGTGCAGGGTTGTACGACGCGGGCCGAGGCTTACGCATGTACCCTCCAAATTGTGGTCCCTTTGGCAGATCAGGCGCCTAGTGCCAATGGGCTATTGGAGAACAGTAACCACCGAAGGAAGGGCACAAAGGAGACACCCCAAACGCCATCCACCTCATGACGGTTCCAAGATCCACACATCTGCCACGC
>JANMON010000089.1:0-21662 GCA_031369265.1 Gemmatimonadaceae bacterium
GTGCCGGGGGATTGGCCCCAAGGAAAAGAAGAGCTTCCCGGTGACACTGACAGTACCACAGGCGATCCAGCGATTTCCCGGACATCACGGGACGAATGAGCGTGAACTGGTGTCCGCCGTCTTCCTTGCAGATAACGATGAAGGATGCAAGGAATCGTTGTATGGGCACCGTGCGCTGAACAAGAAAGGCGACGATGACTGGCAACGCGTCGCACAGTTCACGACGATCGAGACCGAGCCCACCAGCGGCGCGGAGGAGAAGAAAAAGCCAATCGGCAAATGGCGCTCGTACTCCGTCTCAAAAAAGCAGGGTGACGATGGCGCCTATGTGTTCCGTTTCGATGGAGAAATCGAGAAGGGCAGGCTGTTTCTTTGTCAGCGGGATGCTGGGCACACCGATGATGTCGCGTACATCAGCTGCGAGGAGCGATCGCGACTCGTCGCCGCAGTCGAACGAAAAGCGTTGACGGGGATCAGCACCATCGATGACGCAATGCGTGAGTTCAAGGCCGGCAACCCGGAGGTGCGTCGCGCGGTTGGTGCGCCTCGCGTCTTCACCGAAGGCCCAGCGTGGATGCGATGCGGCGACCTCGGTTGCTGCGCCATGTACTGATTGTGAGGCAACTGCTTGACGTCCACTGCCTTTCCTGCATCTGCGGCAGATTCACGACGGACTTATGCCCGCCCCCGAAACCGCCGCGCCGCCAGCACCCCACCCACGAACCCACCCAGATGCCCCAGCCCGCTCACCCCCGGCGTGCCAGGTCGGACCCCGAACACCGTCCCACCCCACAACACCGCCACCGCCAGGCTGAGCAGAATGCTCCCCGCGCTCCTCGCATAAAACCCGGCGAGGAGCAGGAACCCGAAGTAGCCGAACACCACCCCGCTGGCGCCGATGTGCACCGAGCCCGGTGCCCCCAACGTCCACGACACCAGGCCACTGCCCAGCATCGCCATCAGCGTCACCACCCCGAAGTGACGGCGGTCACGCAGCATCACCAGCCAGCCGAAGAGCAGGAACGAGATCGTGTTGGCGACCAGATGCGCGAGGTTCACATGCAGGAACGGCGCGGCGAGAATACCCAGCAACCCATCGGTGGTGCGCGGCACGATGCCGAAGCGCAGCAGTGCGCCACCCAGCAGCACGTTCACGCCGAAGGTGGCCCAGAGCGCCGTCACCGACGCGCCCAGGGTGACGACCTGCGTCTTCAGCGATCGGGTGACGCTGCGCGAGGTGCGGACGAGGGTGCGAGCCACGGCGCCGCCGTCAGTGCGACGAAGGCAGGGTGTACTCGAGGTCGTACCGGTGCACCTTCCCCTCGATGATGATCGCCAGCGTGCCGCTGATGCCCGCCAGCTCACCAGTCCCGCTGCTCGGCACGATCGTGATCGTCAGCTGCTGCGCGCCATCGTGCATGATGCCGGTGTGCTGCAGGAGGAAACTTCCGCTGCGGCCGGCGAGTGTGCCCGTGACGCGCTCGATGGCCGAGTAGGCGGCCGATCCCTTCGCCGTGCCCATGCCGGTGAGCATCTGGCCCTTGCCGGTGCCGGTCAGGTCGCCGCTGAACTGCTTGTCGATCGTCATGCGGCCGAGCGTCGCTCCGTCGGCGTAGGCATCGGCGGGCAGCGGTGCGATCTGCACCTCGAACGTTCGACGGGCGTGCATCGACACTGGTGACTCACTGACGTGGGAAGCCGCGACCGGTACGGGCGGCACGACGACGGCCGCCGCGCCATGCAGCAACGCACCGATGATGACTGATACGACCGAAGGGATCGGCATGTTTCGTCTTGAAGAGGCTCAGGGCATGGCGAGGAGCTGTGTCACCGCGTCGGGCCAGTCGGCCACGCGCTGGAACCGCGTCTCATGCACGTTGTGCACGGCGGTGAAGATGAGCGGTGTACCGCGGAACCGGACCAGCTGGTACGGACTGTCGTCCAGCAGGTAGTCGGCACCGATGATGCTCTTGTCGCCGCAGAACACGCAGTGCGACGGCGGGATCATGGGAAAGAACTCGCGCAGCCACTCGAACTTGGCGGCGAAGCTCACCGGGTGCTCCATCGCCGCACTGGCGACGAACAGCTCGTAGCGTTCCGACAGCGCCCGAACCGCCTCGACGGCGCCCGGCATGATCGGAATGTCACGGAAGAAATTTGGATGGTGCAGGTGTTCCACGATCCGCGCGCGGTGTGCCGCCGGCACCTGCGCCGCGAGGTGCGAGCCATGCAACTCGGCCGCCGTCGGCCCGGGCCCGAAGTCGCGTTCGTACCACGCCAACTGATGCGCCGCCGTGTCGGCCAGCACCTCGTCCATGTCGATCGCGATCCGCTGCACGCTCGATCCTCTCCCACTCATGTCGTGGCCAGCTTCGGTACATCGTTCCAGCAAGGGTAACTGCTACTGCAACCGCCACGGCAGATCGCAGAACTGCCACGCCGCAGAACGACACAGCCGCAGAAGTGCGCCACGGTCTGCGCGTCCACCTGGAGTTCAACGCCTTCGCCACTTGGGTTGAACTGAAAGGAACGGCCACTGCGGCTCCGACATGCGAGTCCGTGCCATCGGCAGCCAGGATCGTCAGCGCCGTCATTGAGCCCTGCGACCTCATATCCAAGGCGATCATCCGACTCCTGTCGCGTCATCCAATCGCCCCTTGCCGTAGCCCTTCTGCGGCAGTTCAGTTCTGCGGCGGTGCCCTTCTGCGATGTGCTGTTGCTCTTCGACGATCGGCTCAGACTTCCTGCGAACAGGGTTGCCGTTGTGCAGCGCTGCGGAATACACTCTCCTTCCGGCCAGAACCGATGTCCACTCGACGCGATTTCGTGCGCACCATGGGTCTCTCGATCGCCGCATCGGCTGCGGCATCGGCGGATCTGGCGGCGCTCCCCGATTCGGCGCCGCGCGAAGGATCGGCGCGACTGCTGGTGCCGAATCCGCATCACCCCGCCCCCGCTCCCGTCGGCACCGATCGCCTGCCGCTGGCCTGGTACCAGGCGGCCACCAACCGGCTGCGGCAGGCGGCCAAGGCGCGTGGCGTGCACGCCATCCTGCTGCAGACCGACACCAACCTGGTCTACTTCACCGGCTGCTTCCGCGGCAGCGGCGAGCGCACCACCTGGGCGCTGCTGCTGGTGGACGAACCGGAGACGATCTACTGGTACTCGCCGTCCATCGACCGCGACCTGATCACGTCGTGGTGGTGCACCGAGAACACCACCTATTTCTGCTATCCGCACGCAGCCGGTGGGTTTCCAAACCTCGGCCAGAACCAGCGCGGCACTCGCGTCGACCTCTGGACGTGGGTGCTCACGCACCTCGAGAAGCGCGGACTGGCCGGCAAGACCATCGGCCTCGAACGCGAACTCACGCCCAGCAGCGAGCGTGTGTTCACGTCGATCCTGCCCGGCTCACGCAACCTGGACATCAGTGACCTCTGTCTCGCGCAGCGCATCATCAAGACGCCGGAGGAGATCGCACTCATCCAGCGCGCCTATCGCTACTTTGACAAGGTCCACTGCTTCGCGCGCGACTACATCCTCGAGCGCGGCACCAACGCCACCGACTACGAGGTGGGCCAGGCACTCTCGTCGTACGGCATCAACCTGATGATGCGCGACGTGAAGCGCGACGGGAAACCGCACAGTGCCGTGGGTATGGAGGTGACGGGCAACTACGTGCGCGCGGGCGTCGCCACCGCCTATCCGCACCCCAACCAGTTCTTCCACACCCGCCTGCGCCGCGGCCAACCGGTCTACGTCAACTGCGACATCCTCCTCGGCGGATTCGGCGGCGAAGGGTACCGCAACTACATCATCACACCAAGCAACGCACACCACGACCGCATGTGGCAGGTGGTGGCCGACACGGTGCAGATCATGGTCGAGGAGACCAAGCCGGGTGCGGTCTGCTCCGAGATCGCGCAGAAGGTGCACGCCTACCAGATCAAGGCGGGCATGCAGGACTTCATCTACCATCGCCCCGGGCATGGGCAGGGCACCAACTTCGAGGGCCACCAGGCACCATTCCTGGCACTCGGTGACGACACAGTGGTGGAGGAAGGCATGACGTTCTCCGTCGAGCCCGGACTCTATGACGCCCAGCGCGGCATCGGCATCAACCCCAGCGACCGCCTGCTGGTCAAGAAGGATCGCGCCGTCCTGATGAGCAGCATCCCCTTCTCGAAGGAATGGAGCTATCTCAAGCTCTGATGCGCGGATGAGACCATCCTGTGCAGCGCCGCGAACAGCGAGCAGCGACCGCAACTGCAACGGCAACGGCAACTGCTTGACGCAAAGACACGAAGGCGCAAAGACGCAAAGCGCTCCGATCGCGTTCGAAGATGTTCGCGCGTCGGACAAGGGGTAGAAAAAGGGAACTGCCCATCGTCAAATGAGCAGTTCCGTCACCAACCTTCTTCGTGTCGCGGGCAATTATCGGCCAATCACCGAACTCGTTGCGCCTTCGTGTCTTTGCGGCTTTGCGTCAGGTTGTTGCAGTTCCGCAGTTCCGCAGTTCCGCAGGCGAGACCGCACTCAGAGTGCCGGCTGCACGTCCCAGCGCCGAACATTCCAGGCAGCGGCGTCGGTGTGGTGCACCGTCACCTCGGGAGCCCGCCACACGATGTGCACGCCGTCGTCGGGTGATGCCATCGCTGACGACAGGCGCTCGGTGTGGAAATCGGCGACATGCTGCGGCAGCGCCGCAAGCAGACCGGTCGCCATCGCCGTGGCGTGCGAGATGATCACGCCATTGCCGCTGGTGCCGCGCAACACGAGATAGGACTCGTCGGCGCGGGCATCGCGGGGGGCCGTCACCAGCGCCACCTCCTCGAGGTCGGCCCACGAGACGGAATCGCGCAACTGGTCACCGTCGTACGCGCGCAGGCCCCACAGTGACACCTCGTGTCGTTCGGCCGTTGACGACAGGCCCAGCGCCTGGAGATGCGGGTGCACCAGCATCACCGCGACCAGCACAACGCAGGCGCCTACGATCCACCAGGCGGTCGTGCCACCCTGCCGCACCGCAATCACACCGGCCAAGCCAATAACCGCCGAGCCGGCCAGCAGCGCCCCGTCAGTGCGCGGCGAACGGAGCAAAGACGGTCGGACTCGCGACGCACGATTGCGCATTTATCAACTCTCCTTCCGCCTCCACGTCGTGCCGGAGGCGCGTATGCAGTGCAGAGGCAGCCGGTTCAGCCTGGCTGATCGATTGACGACGTTGCGTGATGGAATCCCGCAAAACATTCCGAATGCAGGTTCGGGGCCAATTTGTTAACAAACTGAGCCTTGCAAGCGGAGTCAGCCGAATCGTTTCGCGGTGACCTGGCTCGACAGTCGGGGACCGAAGTCGCGGTCCAACCGCGGCGCAGTCCGCCAGCAGCGGCACCGTTTGCTTGCGTCCGGGTATTGCTTGTGAAAAGATTCACAAGCGTCGGCTTTCGCCGCCGCGTCCCACACCGCGCCCGTGCCCACCAGGCACCCAGCACCGCGCGAAGGAGTGTCGCCATGCCCGCCGAACCGCATACCAGCACCCGCGTCACCAGCACACACGCCGCCGATCCGCGGCCGCACGTCGTCATCATCGGCGGCGGGTTCGCCGGCCTCACGGCCGCCCGCACGCTGGCGCGCGCCGACGTGCGCATCACGCTCATCGACCGCACCAATCACCACCTCTTTCAGCCGCTGCTCTACCAGGTCGCGATGGCGGTGCTCAACCCGGCCGACATCACGGTGCCGATCCGCTGGCTGCTGCGGCATCAGTCCAACGCCACCGTGATCATGGCCGACGTGGACACCATCGATGTCGAGGCCAGGACGCTCACGCTGGATGCCGGCACCACCGCCGTCGAGTGGGACTACCTGCTGGTCGCCAGCGGTGCACGGCACGCCTACTTCGGACATCCCGACTGGGAAGCCAACGCGCCGGGCCTCAAGAGCATCGAGGATGCGCTCGAGATGCGTCGTCGCTTCCTCCTCAGCTTCGAGGCTGCCGAACGGGCCGCCGCCGAGGGCGAGCGCGAGGCGTTGCTGACCTTCGTGATCGTCGGTGCCGGGCCGACCGGCGTGGAACTGGCCGGCATGATCCCCGAGATCACGCGCAAGACGCTCAGGCACGACTTCCGCCGCATCGATCCGGCCAGCGCCCGCGTGATCCTCGTCGAAGGTGGGCCGCGCGTGCTCCCCACGTTCCCCATCGAACTCAGTGACCGCGCCGGTCGCGACCTGCACGACCTCGGCGTCGAGGTGCGACTCAACACCTCCGTGACCGGCGTGGACGATGCCGGCGTGACGCTCGCCAACGGCGAGCGCATCCTCGCGCATACCGTCTTCTGGGGCGCCGGCAATCAGGCCTCGCCACTGGCCCGGCAACTCGGCGCGCCGCTCGACCGTGCCGGACGCGTGATGGTCGAGTCCGACCTCAGCCTGCCGGGTCACGATCACGTCTTTGCCATCGGTGACATCGCCGCCGTGACAGGGAGCGACGGGCGCCCGGTCCCCGCCGTGGCACCCGCCGCCAACCAGATGGGCGAACACGCCGCGCGCGGAATTCTCGCGGACCTGAAGGGGCGCGCGCGCACGCCCTTCACCTACTTCAACAAGGGTGACCTGGCGACCATCGGGCGCTATCGCGCGGTCGCCAAGGTCGGTGCGGTGCGCCTGACGGGTGGTTTCGCATGGCTCACCTGGCTCTTCGTGCACATCATGTACCTGGCCGGCTTCCGCAACCGGCTCACGGTCTTCGTGCAGTGGGCATACCAATACTTCACCTACCAGCGCGGTGTGCGCCTCATCACCGGCACCACCGCACACCGGTTGCTCGGCACCAGCCGTGCGCGCGAGCGTGAGCGTGCGGCAGGCGGCACGCCGGATCGCGAAGCCGCAGCCTGACGATGCGCGCGTCGTTGACGTGATCGCTTCGCCCGCGTAGCCTCACGCATGGCGATGCCCAGTTCCACGCCCGTGATTTCGGATCCGTCGTCGTCGCCCCTGGCAACGGTCGCGCGGCTCGAGCACATCTTCGATGCGCTCCCGCTGGCGGTCGCCGAGTTCGACGCCGACCTCCTGCTGATGCGCGCCAACCTGCGCTATCGCACGCTGATCGGCGCGCTGGTCCCCGCCGGCTGGCGCCCCTCGGCCTACGACGCGTTTCCCAACGCGCTGGCCGACCTGAGCGACGAGATCGACGCCGCCACCATCCGGCAGGAGTCGCGCACCCGTCGCGTCGCCTTCCGCAACACGGCCAGCGCGTTGCAGATGGTGGAACTGACCTTCGTGCCGCTACGGTCGGGTGGACTGCTCATCGTCGGCACCGAGGTCACCGAGATCGAGGGACTGCGCCAGGCGCTGTCGCGCAGCGTCGCGCAGCTCGAGGCGATCTTCGACGTGCTGCCGGAGAGTGTGCGCGTGTTCGACCAGCAGGGTGTGGTGACCCGCCAGAACTCCGCTGCCAGCGCCGAGCACGTCTCACAGGACCTCGCCTCGCTGCGTGAACTCTGGCGCGCCGACCTGCCGCGTCGTGCCGATGGCACATCCCTGTTCGTGCATGAACATCCCACCGCGCGTGCGTTGCGCGGCGAGGCGGTGCGCAACGAGACCATGCTGGTGCGTCGCGGTGCCGAAGGGGAGCAGATCATCGAGGTGAACTCGAATCCGCTCCGCGACGCGGGCCAGACGGTGGTGGGTGCCGTCACCGTGGAGCGTGACGTGACCGAGCGCACGCGGCTCGCCCGCGAGCTGGCCGAGCAGGTGCGTCGCGCCAACGAGCTGTACGCGGTGGTGTCCACCGAGGCGGAACGTCTCGAGCAGCAGGTGAAGGAGCGCACCGCCGAGATCGGGCGGCTGGAGGAGACGCGCAGTCGCGAGCGTCGCCTGGCCGCAGTGGGGCAGCTGGCCGCCGGTGTGATGCACGACGTGAATAACGCGCTCAACCCGATCGTCGCCGCCGCGCACCTGCTGCAGCTGCACGCCAACAATCCCGAGAAGGTGCGCGACTACGCGATCCGCATCGCGCGCGCCGCCGAGACGGGTGCCGCCACGGCGTCGCGCGTGGGACGCTTCCTGCGCCAGGATCCGATCGCGCTGGCGCCCGACGCCCGCATCGACCTGGCGGTGATCACCGATGAGGTGATCGCAATGACGCGCCCGATCTGGGCTGAGCGTGTGGGTGGCGGGGCGGTGCTGCTGAATCGCTCGCTGGCGGCCGACGTGATGGCGCGTGCGGTCGCCGGTGAGGTGCGCGAGGCGTTGCTGAACCTGATCCAGAACGCCCTCGATGCCATGAAGGGCGGCGGCACGCTGGGTGTCACGGTGCGGCGCGACCGGTCCAGCGCGATCGTCGAGGTGCACGACAGCGGCCATGGCATGAGCCCCGAGGTTCGTGAACGCGCGTTCGAGCCGTTCTTCAGCACCAAGGGCGCCAATGGCAGCGGGCTCGGCCTTGCCGAAGTGTACGGTGTGGTGAAGCGCCACAACGGTCGCGTGGAGATCGATTCGGAAGTCGGGCGGGGGACCACGGTGCGCCTGGTATTTCCGGTGGCCGATCCGCTCACGCATACGCCGCCCACGGTAGCCGCGGTGGACCCGCACGGCCTGGCGCCGCGGCGCATCCTGGTGGTCGAGGATCACGTCGATGGTCGCGAGCTGGTGACGCAGGTGCTGCAGATGGCCGGGCACGACGTGGTGGCGGTGGCGACGATGGCGGCCGCCGAGTCGATGCTGGAGGGCGATGCACCGCCCTTCGACGTGGTCGTGACCGACATCGGGCTCCCGGATGGCGTGGGCACCGAGCTGGCCAGTCGCATCCGGCGGCGCTTCCCTGCCATGCGCGTGGGCGTCATCACCGGCTGGGAGCTGCGACCCGAATCGATGGCCGATGCACACTTCTCCTTGCGCAAGCCGCTGATTGCCGATGAATTGCTGGCGCAGGTATCGGCGCGGTAAGCATGTGGCGACGGGTGCTGGCCGGGCGGCGGGCTGCTCTTGGTGCGCACCATTCGGTCGGCCGCATGAGGAGCCGGACGGGACCGCTACTGTCCGTGGGTACACATCGGCTACATTCTCCCTGCTAGTGCTCCTGCTGGGCTCCCTTCCCACCGCGTTTCCGCAAAGGTTGGTACATGGCTGACTCACCGATCCGGGTCGTACTCGCGGATGATGATGTGCACGCGCGCCCGCTCCTCAGTGAGCTGCTCGTGTCGATGGGGTATGCGGTCGTCGGCGAAGCCGGCACCGGGCGTGAAGCGATCGCAGTGGCCGGCGAGGTGGTGCCCGATGTGGTGCTCCTCGACGTGCACATGCCCGATGGCAGCGGCATCGATGCGGCGAAGGCGATCACCGCCACCGGCGCTCCCACCGCGGTGGTGCTGTTCAGTGGCGATCAGTCGGTGTCGCTGAGCGCCGACGATGCGCGCGCCACGGCGGCGATCGCGTTCCTGCCCAAGCCGGCGCCACCGGGCATCCTCGACAGCACGTTGCGGCTGGCAGTGGCGCGGGCCCGAGAGCTGTCGGAGAGCCGGCAGGATGCGGCATTCTGGAAGCAGAAGCTCGAGGAGCGGAAGCTGATCGAGCGCGCCAAGGGCATCCTGATGCGTCGCACCGGCAGCACCGAGCAGGAAGCGTATCGCATCATGCAGCGCAGCTCGCAGGACAATTCAGTGCCGATGTCGCAAATCGCGCAGGCCGTGATCGACAGCGAGCCGGGCGCGAAGAAGCCGGAGCCGGTGGCCTGAATTGTCGTGGTGCCCAATACGGGCACATCGTGGTAGCGTGTGAGGTCCGCCGTTCCCGTTTCCTGGGACGGCGGTCCCGCACCCTGCCGCCGAGTCGTTCCATGCACCTCAAGATCACCGGCATTGCGACGCTGATTGCGCTTGGTGCCACGTCGGCACCGGCGCAGCAGCCGTGCGCCCAACTCTCCGGCAGCTGGTGGCAGCTTGGCGTGGTGCGCTTTGCGCAGGCCACCGGCGGTGGGCAGCGCGTCAGCGGCGTGGCCATCGAACGGCAGTTCGTCGATCGTCGCATGTTGCGCCGAACGGGCACCGGCTACCGGCTCGACATCCGCCGCACCAAGCTCGGGCTGCGCGACGAGACGGTGGACGTCACCGTGATCTATGGTGCCGATGGCGTGGTGACGGGGATCACCGGCGACACCGCCGCCCTCGGTCGCGACGTGGCGCAGCTGGTGATGCTTCGGTGCGCCGACCTGCGCGCGGGCGCCGCACTGCCCGACCTCGGCGGACACGTGGACTCCGTGCGCACGCCCTCACAGCGGAGCGTGACGCGTGTCATCGCCGCGCACTCGGCCACCGTCGGCGCGCCTCTCGATACGCTGGGCATGCGCCTGCTGCCGATCACCGTGCGGCGCGCGATCACCGACTCGTCGCGCGGCCTGCTGGTGCGCACCAACGCCACGCAGGGCATCGACACCCTGCGACCCTGGTCGGTGCTGGCCGGCGAGGAAACCGAACGTCAGCTGGTGCGCGTGGCGGATGGTGCCGTGATCTACCGGGAACATGGGCGCAAGATGACTGGCCGCGGCTGGGCCCCGCCGCACGCCGCCAGCGACACGGTGCCGGTGCGCCTCGAGAGCTCGACCATCGAACGGGTGGTGGATTCGGCGGTGGCGGCCGGCGTCCTGCAGTTCCCGCGGCGCGGTGAAGTCACCGTCAGCGCCGCCAACGGTGACACGGCGGCACTGCACTATCGCGAATGGCGTGGTGACACCCTCGTGGTGCGCCAGCTGCGTCGCAGTGGGTGGCGTGACGAGTTGCGCACCGTCTGGCGTGACACGGCGCTGGTCAGTGCATCGCTCTACGAACCCGGCTCCGCGGTGCAGCAACCGGGCCCGTTCTACCGTTCGTTCCGCGTGCAGAAGGGATTTCTCTTCGACGGCGGCACGCGCGACTCGAGTGTCGCCACGCCGGCCTCGCCGTGGAGCCTGGCGCTGGATGGATTCGAGGATGTGCTGGTGCCCGCGCTGCTGGCGTTACCCGCCGACGAGAAGCCCCATCCCTTCGCACTCTACACGATCGTGAATGGCCGCGGGAACTGGCTGTCGTGGACGGCGACGGTGGCGGCACGAGGGCAGGTGCGGGTGGCGAAGTTCTTCACGCTCCAGAAGAAGTGGGCGGGCAGCTTCATCTACACGCCGACGGGGGAGTTGCTGCTCTCGAGCCTGGGCGGTGGTGGTGGCGTGTTGCGGGTGCCGATGGCGGGGACGCGCCTGGCCGGATTGCTGGAGGCGGCGCAGGCGCATGTGAAGCGGGAGGACCTGGTGCCGGCGGTTGCGCCGGCCGCAACGGTCACACCGGCACCGGCGCGAAGGCCTTGAGTTCAAGCTCGCCCTTGCTGCTACTCGAGCTGGCACCGCTGCCCGGGCCCGGCAGTGGCGCTCCGCCGCGCCGGTAGAAGTAGCCCGCGATCGTCAGCAGTGTGATGATCAGCACCAACACCACGTACTGCCCGCGTCGCGGTCGGTCGATCCCTGGTCTCAGTTCGTCATGCATGTCGGACTCCGGTGACGGTACCCGAAGTGTCGCACGACGCGTACCCGGTCACATGATGCGCATCGCAAGGGGCGCCGCCGTCATGGATCGTGACACCGACGTGACCGCAGCGCGGCGCGACCCTACTTCGGAAATCCCGCCTGCGGCAGCCGTGACGTGATCCGCAGCGCATTCCCGAAGTACACCTTCTTCAGCACCGCGTCCGGCAGGTCGATCCCGTACAGCTTCCACGAGGCGTGGTAGTCGCGGTAATAGTCGAAATAGTCGTCACGCGTCTCGAACACCCGCCAGTAGTACGGATACTCCTCCGGCTGGTACGAATCCTTGCCGAACAGGATGCGATCCTGGAATCGCACGAAGAAGTCGTGCGCCGCGCGCGGCTGGCGGCCGATGTCGTAGAGCACCGCGCCCACCTCGGCGTGCACGTTCGGCAGCTCGGTCATCAGCTTGGCCAGCCGACCGAGGTCGTTGGCGTGCCAGCCCAGGTGCGCGATCACGAACGTGGTCTTCGGGTTGCGGCGCAGCAGGTTGTCCCGCTCCGTCATCAGCGTCTCGAACGCCGGAAACTGCTCGGCGGGATAGCGACGGCCGGGAAAGAGCGCCAACTCCAGCCAGCGTTCGTTGTTGAAGTCGATCGGGTTCCAGAACTCCTGCGGATCGGCGGTGTGGATGAACACCGGCAGCTTCAGGCGCGCGGCCGCCTCCCACACCGGCTGCAGCGCTGGATCGTCGATCTTGAGCCGCGACCCGTCGGCCTTGCGCGTGGACAGGCCCAGTCCCTTGCCGATCTCGCCGATGCCCACCGCACCCGCGGCCACGTCGGCTTCCAGCTGCGCCACCGCCTTCTCCGCCCAACCCGGACCCACGCCGCCGAAGTTCACACCGGCCAGGATCCGCACCCGGTCCTTCATCGTGGCCGAGGCACGGATCACCGCCATCTGCCGCTCGAGTTCCGCGCCCGAGACGTTGTTGGCCGCCACCATCACCCGCACGTTGAGCGCGTCCAGCTGCGTGCCCAGCTCCGTCAGCGCGGCATCGGAATTGAGCTGCGCATACGGGTGTCCGTGAAAATCGATGGCCGGATACTTCGCCTTCGGCACCGTGTGGGCGGGCGCCACCAGTGTGGAGCGCGGTCGGTAATCCACGATGCTGGGTGGCGGCAGCGTTGGGGCCTGACAGTTCCGCGGTCGCACTTCGGTCATGCCGGCCGGGCACGCCTCGCCGGCCTGAATGCTGGTGCCGCGGTTTCCACCCCCGGGCTGGGCCAGCAGGGCGCTCCCGGGAACGATGACGAGGAGCAGGGCGGCGGCGAGTGCACGTGACATGACGGCGGGTGCTGAAGTGGTCGGTACGCGGGCGTCTGACAAATGAGCGCCACGACGCCCGCTGCGGCAGTACCCCCGCGCCCGTTCACTGCCCTGAGAGCGACGCTCCGCCACCCCCGTCTGCCCTCAGACACCATTGCTCGACGGCGCCGTCAGTCTCGAGACCGCTTGATCGTTCCGGGACGGCGTGCCGAATTGAGCCGCACACGCCACGCGCCGGACTGGCTTCGAGCGACAGGAGCGAACCGTGGGCCTCAGGGATCTGGTCAACAAGGGCAAGTGCCTCGTCGGGCTGCACGAGGGCGAGTGGAGGGCAGCCTCTCCCACCACCTGCACCTTCACCCGGACGTGCGTGCGCTGCGGCGCCGAGCACTCGCGCGTGGAGCACCCATGGGGTGAGTGGCGCTTCGTGGAGGCGGCCGCCTGTGATCAGCAGCGCACCTGCCAGCGCTGCCAACTGCACGAGCAGCGCGTCCTGCATGCCTTCGGTGCGCCGGCGTTCGTGGCCAGCGACGCCTGCGAACGGCAGGAGGAGTGCACGCGCTGCCATGCCAGGCGCGACGTGGCGCCACAACACAACCTGACCGCATGGCGCTTCGTCGCTGCCGATGAGTGCCGGCAGGTGCAGCAGTGCAGCCGCTGCCACGCCGACGGTACCGGCACCCGCGTCGAGCACGCGTGGGCCGAGTGGCAGCACAGCAACGCGCACAACGCGCCGGTGCGCGTCTGCCGGCGCTGCGGTGAACTGCAGGCCAAGGCAGCACCGGTGGAGCCGGCCCGCACCGCGCCACCGGTGATCACCGACAACGACGTGGCCGACCTGCTCGCACGCGCCGGCGCCGCGCCGGGCGTCCGTGCGGCCACCGCGCCGCCGCCGGCGTCCAGCATGCGCGACCCGTCGCTGGTGGCGCACTGGCGTCACACCAGCGCCATGTCGGGCAGCGGCTTCAGCATGGTCACCGACACGCACATGGTGCTGCAGGGCGATGGCCGGTTCCGCCGCTGGACGCACACCGCCAGCAGCATGGGTGAGCAGACGTCGGAGGCGCTGACCGGCACCTGGCATTGCGTGGGCGATGTGCTGCATTCGCGCAGCGACGACGGTAGTGTCGGCGCCATCACCTACACGGTGCAGGGCAGTACGCTCTACTTCCCGGAGGGAGGCTCGCAGAAGATCTGGGAGCGCGTGCGCTGATGCCGCTCACCGCCAACTGTCCCGCCGGTGGTGCACACCGCTGGAGCGAGTGGCGCTACAGCGAGGAAGTGGCGGGCGCGATCCGGCATTGCGACGCCTGCGGCGTGCTGATCGACCGTGCCTTCGACGTGATCGGCGAGCAGCCTGGCGTGCAGGCCCCATCGACCAGCACCGCCGTCCTCGACGCACTCGGCGGATCACCGTTCACCGAGGAGTTGCGCGGTGACATCCTCGCCGCCGCCCGTATCGCCGATGACGCGCTCCAACTCGCGGACACGCCGACCTCGCGCGCCGACGCGATGATCGTGCGCGCGGCGGTGCACATCATGGCCGGTGAGATCGTACTGGCGCAGCCGCTGCTGGACGATGCGCTCTCGCTCGTGCCTGACGACGCCAATCGTCGACTGCGGGCGCTGAGCCATCGGCTCAACGTCATGCACCAGCAGTACAACGTCTATCCCGATCGCAGTGGCGTCGGAGCGGTCGAGGTATCGGCGCGCTGGAGTGGCTCCGCCGAACTGCAGCCGTTCGACGTACAGTGGAACGAGGCGATGCGCCTTTCGATCGACGAAACGGCGCAGCTCGAGGGGTGGTTGGTGTACGCGTTCGGGAGTCAGCTCCAGCCCTCACGCTACATGCTCGACGCACGACGCTTCGCACCGTCGGAGCAGACGCTGGAGCAGGTGGTGACCATGGCCACCGCCGGGGCGAGGAAGCTGGAGTCGATCGGCACCACGCTCATGCGCCCATCGTTCTGCGCGTACGCCGACTGGATCTCCGCCGACATGCTGCGGCGCGCCGGTGACCTGGCCACCGCGCACACGCACCTCGACCGTGCCGCGGCGCTCTACGGTGCGGCCGGTGATGACGCGGGCGAGGCGCTCTGCCTGATGACGCGTGCCGACTGGCACTGCGCACCTTTCAGCTCCCCGCTGAACTGGAACCTGGCGGTGGTGGACAGCAGCGGACCATCGAGCAGCCTCTCGGCGCAGCTGGAGGCAGAGGAAGGTGCGGGGGGCACGGAGGTGTCGTATGCCGATGCGGAGCGTCTCTTTCGCGCCGCGGGTGCACGTCGCGGCGAGGCGGCGATCGCGCTGCGGCTGGGATACCTCGCCTCGCTGCGCGACGACTGGAACGAAGCGGCGTTGCAGGCCGCGAGGGCCCGTACGCTGTTCGCCGAGTGTGGCGACACGCTCAATGCGCAGCTGGCGGCGACACACCTGCTGATGGCGGCACTCTCCGGCGCATCCTCCGGTGAGGATGCCACGGCCCTCGCGACCACCATCGGCACCTGGGGCGACGTGTCGCAAAGCTTCAGCTTCGCACTCGGACTGGGCGTGATGGTGAATCGTCTGGCGCGGCACTGGCTGCTGCGCCGCGGACATGCGGAACGCGCGCTGGCCTGCTCGGCGGCGGCTCGTGCGTTGTTCGAGGCGCTCGGTGCGCGCATCAACGCGGCACAGTGCCTGGTCGATGCGGGATTGATGCACAAGGCCGTCGGTGAGCGCAGTGTCGCACGAACGCTGCTGGAGCAGGCGCTGGACCAGTACACGTCTCTCGCTGCCGAAGGCTCGTCAGCGGCGCCGAACCTGCGCCAGCGCGTGGTGTTGCTGGCCGCCGACGTGTACCAGCTGGCGTTGCAGGACACCGATTCGGATGCGATGGAGCGCAGCGCGGCACGCCTCGCCACGCAGCTGTTGACCCTGCCCACTGCGCGCAACCTGCAGGACGTACTGGCCTCGATGCAGGAGCGCATGGCGGCGCTGATGGCCGGCGAGATGAGTGAAGATGCGGCACAGCCCGACGACATGCAGGACATGCTCACGCTCCTGCCGCTCGGACAGATGGCCGAGTCCATCGTGCGACACTCGGCGGTGCTGGCCCCGACCTATCGCGCACGTGCGGCCCGCAACGCCGGCAACGCGCTCGCGGCCGAATCGTTGCTGGCACAGGCCGAGGCGGCGGTGGACGGCGTGCCCGCCGGTGAACGCGAGATGCTGCGCGCGGTGGTCTGCGCCGAGCGAAAGGACTTTGCGGCCGCTACTGTCGCCATGCGCGCATATGTGCAGGCTGGTGGTGCGAACGCGGGCCTCGGCGGCGAGATCACGAAGGTGATGGAGGCCGCCGGTGGCGCGCACGCCGCCGCCGAAGTGGCGCTACAGCGGCGCCGCACGCACGAACAGGCCTTCACTGCGTTCGTGATGGTGCATGCGTATCAGGATGCGGCACGACATCTCGCCGCGCTCGAGGACGTCGCGGGCACGGACTGGTGGAAGGACGACGGCAAGCCGTGGCAGCCGCTCTGTGACATGGCCGAGCTGTACGAGAATCTCGGCGATCTGCCACGCGCGCGCGAATGTTACACGCGCGCCGTGGAGCAGCTCGAGCAGCGTCGCGCCTTCCTCAGCCGCGATGAGCTGAAGGTGGCGTTGGCATCGGACAAGGGCGCGCAGTACGTGTACCTGCTGGCGGCGCGGGCGGCGGTGGAGGCCGGCGATGCGGCCGCCGGGTTTGCCTTTGCGGAACGTGCCAAGTCACGGGCGCTGCTGGACCTGATGGCCGTCGCGCGCGCACCGGTGCCGGAGGCGGAGTCATCGCTGATGCGGCGCTGGCGCGAGCAGGGCATGCAGCTGCAGGTGGCGCGTGGCCTGCTGGCACAGGCGCGCTCGCAGCGTAACACCGAGGCGACGCGCATCACCCAACTCGAGACGCGGGTGCGCGAGGGCGAGGACGCGTTGCGCGCGGCCGAGCGTGCGCTGGCGGCGGTGAACCCACGCTTCCTCGATGCCGTCAGTGCCAGTGCCACGGTGCTGGATGCGTCGGCGGTGCAGCCGCTCCTGCCGGCCGGCGCGCTGCTGCTGGAGTACTTCTTCGTCGGGGAGCAGTTGCTGGCGTGGGCCATGACACGCGACGAGGCACCGGTCGCGCATCACGCCACCTTCGACACCGCAGCACTCGCACACGACATTCGTGCGCTGCACGTGGCGATCGATGCGTTCGCACCGTGGCAATCGTTTGCGCAGGCCATCGCCGATCGGCTGCTGGCGCCGTTCGCGGCACTGATCGCAACCCACACCGACCTGCTGATCGTGCCGCACGGTGCGGCGCACCTGCTGCCGTTCCACGTGCTGCCGTTCGAGGGTGAGCCGCTCGCCACCCATCGCTCACTCTCCTACCTGCCCAGTGCCAGCGCGCTGCAGTGGTTGCCGCAGCGTGACGACGAAGCGGTGATGGAGCGCATCCTCGTCGTCGGCAATCCGACGCTCGACCTGCCGGCAGCCACACGCGAGGCGCAATTCGTGGCCGAGTTGTTTCCGCAGGCCACGCTGCTGGTGGAGCAGCAGGCCACCGAGACCGCAGTGCGCGACGCGATTCCGGGGATGCCGCTGTTGCACTTCGCCACCCACGGCATTCTCGACGAGGCGATGCCGCTCAACTCCTCGCTGCTGCTGGCGCATGGTGAGGAACTGACCGTCTACGAGCTGATGCTGCTGCGCCTGGAGGCGCGGCTGGTGGTGCTGAGCGCCTGCAGCACCGGCCAGGGGGAGATGACCGGTGGCGATGACGTGCTGGGGCTGACGCGTGCGCTACTGGCCGCCGGTGCCGAGGCGGCGGTGGTGAGCCTCTGGCCGGTGGATGACCATTCCACGGCCATCTTCATGCAGGAGTTCTACGCTGGGCTGGCGCGTGGGATGGCGCCGCGACGCGCATTGCATGCTGCGCAGGTCATGCTGCGCACCCTGTCGCTGGCCGAGATCGAGGTGCGCACGCGGGGACAGCGCCGTTCACGGGCGGCCGCCGCCGCGATCACGATTCCGGCCGACGAAGGGGGCTACCGGCACCCGTATTTCTGGGCGCCGTTCGTGCTGGTGGGACGGTGAGGTGACCAGCGCGATTCTGCGACCGTCGTGGGATGCCTGCGTTGACTGGTGCACCACGCGCCGCCGGGCGAGATTTTCCCTCGCGTTCCCCTCTGCCCGGATGTGATGATTCTCTCCTTCGCGAAGCTGCAGCACGAGTTGCGAGCCACGTACCGGCTCGAGCGCGAACTGGGTGGGGGCGGGATGAGCCGCGTGTTCGCCGCCGAGGAGGTGGCGCTGGGCCGCCGCGTGGCACTCAAGGTGCTGCCGCCCGAACTGGCCGGTGAACTGTCGCTGGAACGTTTCCGCCGCGAGCTGCTCACTGCCGCACGATTGCAGCAGGCGAACATCGTTCCGGTGTTGTCGGCCGGCGACCTGGAAGGTGTGCCGTGGTACACCATGCCGTTCGTCGAAGGGCGCTCGCTGCGCGACCGGCTGACGGAGGCGTCGGGCCCGATGCCCGTCACCGAGATCGTGGGCATTGCGCGTGATGTGGCGCGTGCCCTGGCGTACGCGCATGCGCGGAGCATCGTGCACCGTGACATCAAGCCGGAGAACATTTTGCTGTCGGCCGGCACCGCCGTCGTCACCGATTTCGGCATCGCCAAGGCGGTGGATGCGGCGCGCACTCGCGGGGGTGCCGCCGGCGTCACGCTCACCAGCGTCGGGATGACACTCGGCACGCCGGCGTACATGGCGCCGGAACAGGCCATGGGCGACGAGTCGATCGACGGACGTGCCGATCTGTATGCGCTGGGGTGCGTGCTGCACGAGGCGTGCACCGGGCGCCTGCTGTTCGCGGCCACCACGCCGCAATCGCAGTTGGCCGCACATCTCAGCCAGGCGCCGGTGCCGATCGGTACGCTGCGCCCCGACCTTCCGGCGCATGTGGCCGACCTGATCATGGCCATGCTGGCCAAGGATCCCGGCGCACGTCCCGCGTCGGCGGACGCCGTGCTGGCGGCCCTCGACGCGACGCCGCTGACGCACAGCGGGTCGGTGAAGTCGGCGGAAATCCGTACGGCCGGTGCGTTGGTGCGGTGGGGTGCAGCGGCGGCAGCGCTGGTGGGCATCGCCTACGCTGCCGACCGCACCATCGGCCTGCCCGAATGGGGGTTCCCAGGCGCAATCGCGATCGCGCTCGCCGGTCTGCCGGCGGTGCTCGGCACCGGTTTCATCCGTCGCTCGGCGCGGAAGGCGGTGCGCTCTCCGGATGCGGCCACGGGCACCTTGGCCGGTCTCGCGGTGCAAGCCGCACCCTACGTGAGCTGGAATCGCACCGCGCGCATCGGTGCCGTGGCGGCGGGCGCATTCGGCATCGGCATCGTCGCCTTTCTCGGGCTTCGCGCCGCTGGCATCGGCCCCGAAGGGTCGTTGCTGGCGAACGGCAAGTTGAAACAGTCGGCGCAGCTGGTGGTGGCCGATTTCGCCGCATCGGTGGCCGACTCGTCGCTGGCACGGGTGGCCAGCGAGGCGGTGCGCACGTCGTTATCCGAAGGGTCGGTGACGTCGCTGATGACGCCCTCCGATGCGTCGGCGGCGTTGCAGCGCATGCAGCGCGATCCCGCGTCGCCGCTGCCGCTGGCGTTGGCGCGTGAACTGGCGGAGCGCGAGGGCATGGCGGCGGTGGTGGCCGGTGACCTCACGCGCGCCGGCGACGGGTGGATCGTGGGGCTGCGCCTTGTCACGGCGTCGGGTGAGGAACTGGCCGCCTACCGCGCCACCGCCAATGGTACCGGTGACCTGCTCGATGCGATCGAGAAAGTCTCGCGGAAGCTGCGCGGGCGCATGGGTGAATCACTGGCGCGCGTGAACGAGACGCCCGACCTGGAAAAGGTCAGCACCCACTCGCTTGAAGCGTTTCGGCTCTTTGCCGAGGGTGCACGGGCGGTGGACGTCGAACATGACTTTGATCGCGCCGTGTTGCAGCTGAAGAAGGCGGTGGCCATCGACTCGCAGTTTGCGATGGCGTGGCGCAAACTCGGCGTCGCGTACGGCAATGGACGTTTCGGCGATGGCCTGAGCGATTCGGCGTACGCGAAGGCCTTCCAGTACCGCGACCGGCTGCCGGGGCTCGAGCGCCTGCGCGCCGAAGGTAGCTACTACTTCTCGGTGCTGCAGGATCGCCCGCGCGCCGAACAGGTGTATCGCGAGATGCAGGAGCGATTCCCGAACCAGTTCGTCCGCTACGGCACCACCAACTACGCCATCGTGTTGCAGGGACAGCGACGGTTCGCCGAGGCGGAGTCGATTGCCAGGTTGATCCCGGTGCAGCTGGTGCAGCGCTACGAGAACCTGCACGAGATTCTGCTGTCGCAACGCAAGCACCTCGCGGCCGACAGCGTCGTGAACGAGATGGCACAGCGGTTTCCGGGGAACCCGGTCGTGTATCGGCTGCGCGCCGACCAGGCTTGGATGCTGAGTGACTGGGAGACGTCCACCCGCCACATCGAGGCCGCGCTGGCCAACGCCAAACGCCCCACCGATCGGGCGGCGGCGTACGGGTTGCTCTTCGGCGAACGATGGCTGCGTGGGCGTTTCGTCGAGGGCCTCGACGCGCGCGGGAAGGCGCAAGCCTTGAACCAGGCACGCGGTGCCGAAACCGAGGCCGCCCTGATGGACAGCCTTGGGCAGTCGCTCATCGACGTCAACTTTCGCGGGCGCGCGACCGAAGGCCTGGCCCGGCTGACCCGACTCGGCGGCGCGACGGCACTCGATACGGTGCCGAAGGAGCAGCGCGACTACACGTCGATGTTCTACGCCTACGCCCTCGCCGGCCGGGCCACCGAAGCGGAAGCGGTGCTGTCCCGGATGGAACGCATGGCTGCCGATAGCGTCCATCGGCGCCAGCAGAAGGTGTACCTCTCGTTCGCGCGCGCCGAGGTCGCATTGGCACGCAAGGACGCACCGGCGGCACTGCGCTGGGCCGACTCGACGCGCACCCGCGGTGACGGTACTGCCGCCTACTGCCTGCCGTGCACCGAGGTGTTGCGGGCGAGGATCTACGACACCGCTGAGCAGCCTGATTCGGTGCTGCAGATCCTCGACCGCTATCTCGACCTGAGCGAAATGTCAAAGGTGGAGGAGAACGAGGCCGACTTCCTCTTCCTGCCCTGGGCCCTCAAGCGCAGCGGCGAACTGCATGCCGCGGCCGGCCACATCCGCAAAGCCGTGGATCGCTACGAGTCGCTGATCCTGCTCTGGAAGGACGCGGATGCCGACATGCAGCCCACCGTGCGCGACCTGCGCGCGCGCGTGGCCAGCCTGCGCGAGCGCCTGCCGCGCTAAGCCTCACGGCGTGATGCGCAGCACCTGTCCCACGCTGGCCACGTTGCCGCGGTTCGAGACGTAGATCGCGCCATCCTGGCCCACGATGATGCCGGTGGGATTGGTGAGCCCCACGTACACGGTGCTGCGCGCCCCGTTGGCCGCAATGCGGATGATCGACCCCGGTCCACCGAAGAACGGCGCACTCGCATACTGCAGCACGTAAAGCGCACCATCCGGGCCCCACGCGTGGTCGGTGACCTGCGTCAGGCCAGCCGCGAACACGGTCGGCGCCTGACCCTCCACCACGCGGTAGATGCGCGCCGCGCCCGGGAGGAACGGTACACCACTCAGCGTGCTGACGTACAACGCGCCATCAGGGCCACGCGTGACCTCGGTGGGTACCGCCTCCGATGACGTGAATGGCCCGGGGAAGCTGCCTGGCGCGATCGGTGTGGGCGGGAACGTGGCCACGGTGCTGACCACACCATCGATCACCTTGAGC
>JANMON010000124.1:0-3279 GCA_031369265.1 Gemmatimonadaceae bacterium
GCGGCGCGGCGGCAGCGATACCTGGTGGAGTCGGCCGGCACGGCGCAAACGCGATATGCGGCGTGCGAAGCGAAGTACCGGGCGGGCGATGCGGCAGCGCAACGCTGACGCAGTGCGTCGACATGCATCGTGGCGATCGCTGGCTGGGTGCGCGCACCCTGCGTATCCTTGACGCGTGACGACACCCAGCCTTCCAGGTGAGAGCAGCCCTGAGGGCCCCCCGCCGCTGACCGGCGTGATTGCCGATCGCTATCGCGTGGAGCGAAAGATCGGTGAAGGTGGCATGGCCACCGTGTATCTCGCCCGCGACCTGACGCGCGACGTGAACGTCGCCATCAAGACGCCCAAGCCGGAACTGGTGGTGCAGATCGGACCAGCGCGTTTTGCGCGTGAGATCCAGATCTCGACGCAGCTGCAGCACCCGCACATCGTGCCGGTGCTCGACTCCGGGATGCACGACGGCGCCCCGTTCTACGTGATGCCGCTGATCGAGGGCGAATCGCTCGAGCAGCGCCTGACCCGTGGCGGCCCGCTGCCGATCAACGAGGCCGTCACCTACATCACCGAGGTGCTCGACGGCCTGGCCTACGCGCATGCGCTGGGCTTCGTGCACCGCGACGTGAAGCCATCCAACGTGATGATCACGCGCGGGCACGCACAGCTGGCGGATTTCGGCATCGCCCGCGCCGTCGAGCAGAGCGATGGCCGCAAGCTCACCGAGTCGGGGTTTGCACTCGGCACCGCCGAGTACATGAGTCCCGAGCAGGCGTCGGGTGAACGCAACATCGATGGGCGCAGCGACATCTACAGCGTCGGGTGCGTGTTGTACGAGATGCTGGCGGGCTCCCCGCCGTTCACCGGTGCGACGTCGCGCGCGGTGATGGCGCGTCACTTCGTGGATCCCGTGCCGGCGCTCCGCACCGTGCGCGACACCGTCCCCGAGCCGCTGGAGTCGATCGTCTTCACCGCGCTGGCGAAGACCCCGGCCGACCGGTTCACCGACGCCACGGCCTTCCGCGACGCACTGCGCGATCCGGCCGTCCGCAGCACGGTCACGAATCCCGCCCACCGCGTGACCGCCGCACCATCACGCGCCGTCCGGCGCACCCCGCAGCTTATCCTGGGCGGGCTGCTGGCGCTGGTGATCGCCGGCGGCGTCTACGCCTGGCGGTCCCGCACCACGGCCCTCGCACCGCTCGACCAGAACCGGGTGATGGTCTTTCCGTTCGAGCAGTCGGCCGAACTGGCCGACCGCGCCACCCTCGGCGAGGACGTGGCGACGATCATCGGCAACGCACTCGATGCCGCCGAGCCACTGCGCTGGGTGGACGGGTGGGCGTCGATGGATTCGACGCAGCGGGCCAGCCTGCGCAGCGTCGGTGACGAACCAGCGCGTGCGCTGGCCCGGCAGAAGCGCTGCGCCTACGTGGTGCGCGGACGGTTGACGAAGGTCAGCAACGCGATCGAGGTCGCACTCACGTTGTACGACGTGGAGCGCGACTCGGTGGTGGGACGGGGCGTGGCCCGCGGCACGGTGGACGATCCGTGGAAGCAGGGCCTCGACGCCGTGAACAAGGTGCTGCCGCGACTGATCGCCGGCAGCGCGCGCAACCTGCTGGTGGACTGGGAGGGACGGCCGCCCGCGGCGGTCGCCAACTTCCTGGTGGGCGAGGGGAAATTCCGGCGGGTGCAGATGCGGGCCGCGCTGGATGCGTATCGCGCCGCGATCGGTCTCGATTCCACCTTCGCCATCGCGGCCCTGCGCGGCGTGCAGGCGGCGGCGTGGTCGCACAACAGCGCCGCCGGTGCCGCGCTGCTGAAAATCGCGCTGTCACAGCCGCTGCCACCGCACAGCCGGTACTTCGCGCTGGGCGTCGAGGCGTATCGGGCCGGGATGGCCGATTCCGCCATCACGCTGCTCACGCGCGCCACCACCGAGGATCCGGAGAACCTTGCGGCCTGGACGCAGCTGGGTGAGGTGTACATGCACCTCCTGCCACGCGCGGCCCTGCGCGCTCCCGATGATGCAGCCGATGAAGCGTTCGCGCGGGCGCAGGCGCTCGACTCGAGCGCGGTGAACGTGCTCTATCACCCGGTCCAGATTCGCCTCCGCCGCGGCGATGTGGCGGGGGCCGCGGCGATGCTGGCCCGATTCCGCGCCGCGCAACCGGATCAGACGGCGCTGAACGAGTTGGTGTTCGCCGACGCCTGCGTGCGCACCAAGGCGGCGCGCGACACGCTGCGGGCAGCGGCAGCCGCGGCCCCGCTGGAGTTCCTCTCCGCCAGCGCCACCCTCGGGGCGGCCGGCGCCAACCTGCCCTGCGCGCTGGCGATGTACGAGATCGTGCAGGCGGTGGACACGTCCAACACCGATGTCGCCGATGCACGGCGCTACGTGGCGCTGGCCGGTATCGTCACCATCGCGCTCACGCGCGGCGACAGCGCTTTGGCCCACGCGGCGGTGGACCGCTTCGAGAAGCGCTGGCCGGCCGTCCCGGGGTTGCTGCTCACGGCGGCCTCGTGGTCCCCCGCGTTCTCCACACGGGCCCTGGCCGCCGTGCGCGCCGACTCGGTGGCCTACGGTGTCGCGATGGCCACCGCGCCCGAGACCAACAAGATCTTCCGCACCGCGCTCTTCGAGGTGACACGCGGCAGCATGGATCGCGCGACGCTGCTGCAGGCCACCCTGCAGTCACGTGCCGCCATGCCCGACTCGCAGCCGTTGCAGTGGTACGCCGACGCCATCCAAGCGCACCTGCTGTTGGCGCGCAGCGACAGCAGCGGCGCCGAACGCCTGTTGCGCGGGGTGTTGTCGGTGGCACTGAACACCGACAACCTGCAATGGGACATCACCGGGTCACGCGGACTGCAGCGCCTCACGCTGGCCCGCCTGCTGCTGGCGCGCGGCCGGGTGCAGGACGCGTGGAACGTCGCCAATGTCTTCGATGCCCCGATCCCGATGGTGTACGTCGTCTTCCTGCCGGCCAGCCTCGAGCTCCGTGCCCAGGCGGCGAAGCAACTCGGCGACGTCGCCGCGGAGCGGATGTATCGGTCGCGACTCGCGTCGATCACGCGAGCGCCGTAGGACCCCGGCGGATTTCCGCCCCCACCCGAGGAGAGCGCAGCATGGCCGCAAAGAAGAGTGCAGGTTCCGCCGCGAAGCGTGAAGGTGCGGCTGCCCCGAAGCGCGAAGGTGCCGCTGCCCCGAAGCGCGAAGGTGCCGCTGCCCCGAAGCGCGAAGGTGCCGCTGCCCCGAAGCGTGAAGGAGCTGCTGCCCCG
>JANMON010000135.1:0-13638 GCA_031369265.1 Gemmatimonadaceae bacterium
ACCTCGCGCGGAAGCGGTATGAGTCGACGGCCGTGGACGAACAGTTCGTGCGGGCGGCGCTGCCGAAGTACCGCGCGCTGTTCGCCCTGGTGCACGCCACCGGCGCCGATGTCTCAGCCGCGCTCGCGATGGTGGGGCGTGACCTGTCCCTCCCGACGCTCCGCTGCCGCGTCCCCGGCACCAAGACGGCCCACCGGGACCGGCACGACGTCGAGATCGATGCCTGGGCGCTGCCGCACCTCACCGAGCTGCGCACGGTGCTGCCGGCCGCCCCGCTAGTCCCAGGTCTCACCCGATCCGGCGCCGCGGCGCACCACAAGCACGTCGGCGCGGCGCTGACGGTCACCGACTACACCCTCCGGGATGCCAGGCACTCGATCGCCGTGCGCTGGCGGAAGGCGGGCCGCTCCTTCGAGGAGATCGCGCGCCAGCTGCGCACCAGCGTGTACCACGTCGCGACCGTCTACGCCGATTTCTCGGATGAGTCCGACACCCGTGCAACCGATCGTGCAACGAGTGCCGACGCGCCGTCGGCGCCCCTCACCATCCGGAAAGCGTAACCCCATGTCCTGCAATACGATGCCAACGGTCGGACTTGAACCGACACGGCTTGCGCCACCAGATCCTAAGTCTGGCGTGTCTACCAATTCCACCACGTCGGCATGACGTCCCGAAGGATCGTCGCGCATCGCGCGCATCGCAACCATCCCACCGCCGCGCGCGACGTTAGGGGTGAACGCAAACGGGGCGTGCTGGTCACCCGGCACGCCGCGCCGTTGCAATCATGTGACGCCCTTACTGTCCGCCGATGCGGATCGTCTCCACGCGGTTCGCCTGCTGCTGCGCATTGAACACGCCGAGCGTGATCACGTCGCCGGCCTTGAGCCCCGACAGCGCCTGCTGCAGGTCAGCCGTGTTGCGCACCGCGCGACGCGGGCGCGGATACACCACTTCGGTGATCACGTCGCTGTCGAACAGCTTGCCGCGGGCACCGCTGCCGACATCCACCGACGACACACGGATGCCCTTCACGGTCGGCGGGATGTTGGCGGCCCGGACGAACGCCTCCGACAGTGGTTCCACTGTCACACCCAGCTTCGAGGCCGATACCGTTTCGGCCTTCGCCCCGCCCTCCACGCCGTCCGGCGGGGTGCCCACGGCCGCCACCACCGCGTCCGTCGGCGCTTCCGCCAGCTTCACGCGGAACGACTTCTTGTCGCCGAAACGCATCACGTCCACCGCCACCACGTCGCCCGGCTTCTTCATGCGCACGATGCGCTGCAGCGTGCCGACGCGATCCACGGTCGAGCCATCGATGGCGGTGATCACGTCACCCGGCTCCAGGCCGGCGGCCTTGGCTGGGCTGCTCGTGGTGCCATCGAAATCGCCGACCGTCACGCCGGCGATCGTCGCCAGCTGCGCGGCCTTGGCTTCCTCGGCTGTCACTTCCTTGATCTGGATGCCCAGCACCGCGCGGCGCACGCGACCATGCGCGATGATGTCGTCGGAGACGTTCTTGGCGAGCGAGATCGGGATCGCGAAGCCGTATCCACTGTAGTAGCCGGTCTCGCTGGCGATCATGCTGTTGATGCCGATGACTTCACCACGTGCGTTGACCAGCGGACCACCGGAGTTGCCGGGATTGATCGCGGCATCGGTCTGGATGAAGTCGGTGATGGCGTACCGATTCTCGAGCGGCCGTGAGAGCGTCGGGCCACCGCGACCCTTGGCGCTGATGATGCCAGCGGTCACGGTGAAGTCGAGGCCGAGCGGGTTGCCGATGGCCAGCACCCAGCTGCCGATGCGCGCCGTATTGTCATCGCCGAAAGCGACGGTGGGCAGGCCGCTGCCGTCAATCTTGATCACGGCCACGTCGGTGGTCGGATCCTTGCCGATCACCTTCGCCGAAAACTCGCGATGGTCGGTGAGGATCACCTTGATGCGATCGGCATCGCCCACCACGTGATTGTTGGTGAGGATGTAGCCGGACGGCGAGATGATGAAGCCGGTGCCGCTGCCCTCCATCGGCTGGCGCGGCTGGCGGCCCTGGAACTGGTTGAAGAATTCCTCCATCCCGGGCGGCACGTTGGCGGGCGGGCGACGGGCCTGCGTGCGGGCGGGCGCGTCCTTCTCCACCTGGATGGACACCACCGCCGGCGTCACACGCTCGGCGACGTCGGCAAAGCCGGGCGCACCACCGTCATCGCGCGGGCCGCTGGCGACGCGTGCCGCCGTTCGCGTGCTCTGTGCGAAACTCGATTGCGGCAGCTCGAACGCCGTCGCAATCGCCAATCCACCAACGAATGCCGCCGTGACGGCTCCAGCCACCTTCGCGCGTGTCATCATGCTCATAGCGTGCTCACAGATCCGGGAAGAGTCATTCGTCAGTACACGAACAGAACCACAACAGTTTCCTTGCCGTTCCGATGGATCGTAACCCGGTGCAGCGACCCGCGGACGGCGACGCCCTCATTCCGCGAGCCGGAATGAGGGCGTGGTCCTGCCGGTGTGCCGTGGCGGTCCCGGTTGCGCGGGAGCCGGTCGGCCCGCCCTCGTGCGGTGTGCCTTACTTCTTGTCGTCCACGATCTCGTAGTCCGCCTCGACCACTTCCTCGGCCTTCGGCGCGCCATCGGCCGGCGGGGCATCGGCGGACGGTGCCGCCCCGGCCTCCGGCGTCGAGCTGGCCTGGGCGTACAGCGACGCACCAGCTTCGCTGTAGATACGGCTCAGGTCTTCCTGCGCCGCCTGGATCTCGGCCAGGTCCTCACCACGCAGCGCCTTGCGTGCGCGCTCCACCGCTTCGTCCAGCTTGGTCTTGGTTTCCGGCGCCAGGCGATCGGACCACTCCTTCGCGTTTTTCTCGACGTCGTACGTCATGCTGTCGAGACGGTTCCGGGCGTCGATCTGCTCGCGGCGCTTCTTGTCCTCTTCCGCGTTCTTCTCGGCGTCCTTCACCATGCGATCCACTTCCCCGTCCGACAGGCCGCTGGAGGCCTCGATGCGGATCTTCTGTTCCTTGCCGGTCGTCTTGTCCTTCGCCGTCACGTGCAGGATGCCGTTGGCGTCGATGTCGAAGACCACTTCCACCTGCGGCTGGCCGCGGGCTGCCGGCGGAATGCCCGTCAGCTGGAACTTGCCGATCGTCTTGTTATAGACCGCCAGGTCGCGCTCACCCTGCAGCACGTGGATTTCCACCTGCGTCTGGTTGTCGTCGGCAGTGCTGAAGGTCTCGGACTTCTTGGTCGGGATGGTGGTGTTGCGCGGGATGAGCGTGGTCATCACGCCACCCAGCGTCTCGATGCCCAGCGAGAGGGGCGTGACGTCCAGCAGCAGCACGTCCTTTTGCTCGCCGGTGAGCACGGCGCCCTGCACGGCGGCACCGATGGCCACCACTTCGTCGGGATTGACGCCCTTGTTGGGCTCCTTGCCGAAGAACTTCTTGACCGTTTCCTGAATCTTCGGGATGCGGGTCGAGCCGCCCACCAGCAGGATCTCGTCGATCTCGCCCGGCTTGAGGCCGGCGTCGGCGAGCGCCTTTTCCATCGGCGGGATGGTGCGCGTGATCAGGTCGTCCACCAGCTGCTCGAACTTGGCGCGGGTGAGCGAGTAGTTGAGGTGCTTCGGGCCGCTGGCGTCGGCGGTGATGAACGGCAGGTTGATGTCCGTGGACTGCGTGGACGACAACTCCATCTTGGCCTTCTCGCCGGCTTCCTTGAGGCGCTGCAGTGCCATCGGGTCCTTGGACAGGTCGATGGCCTGGTCCTTCTTGAACTCCGCCACCAGCCAGTCGATCACCCGCTGGTCGAAGTCGTCGCCGCCGAGGTGCGTGTCACCGTTGGTGGACTTGACCTCGAACTGGCGCGAGCCATCGACGTCGTACAACTCGAGGACCGAGATGTCGTAGGTACCGCCACCGAGGTCGAAGACGGCGACCTTCTCGTCCTTCTTCTTGTCGAGGCCATAGGCAAGGGCGGCGGCCGTCGGCTCGTTGATGATGCGGAGCACGTCGAGGCCGGCGATCTTGCCGGCGTCCTTGGTGGCCTGTCGCTGCGAGTCATTGAAGTACGCCGGCACCGTGACCACGGCCTTGGTGACGCCGTGGCCGAGGTAGTCCTCGGCGGTCTGCTTCATCTTCTGCAGGATCATGGCCGAGATCTCGGGCGGCGTGTAGCGCTTGCCCTGGATTTCGACGCTGGCGAGGTCGTTCTGGCCGGCGACCACCGAGTACGGCACGCGGCCGCGCTCCTGGGTGGCCTCGGACATCTTGCGGCCCATGAAGCGCTTGATCGAGAAGATCGTGTTGGTCGGGTTGGTGACCGCCTGTCGCTTGGCGATCTGACCGACGAGGCGCTCGCCGTCCTTCGAGAAGCCCACCACCGAGGGGGTCGTGCGCCCGCCCTCGGCATTCGGGATCACGACCGGATCCCCGCCTTCCATCACGGCCACCACGGAGTTCGTGGTGCCGAGGTCGATGCCAATCACCTTGTCAGCCATTCGTCTGCGTCCTCGAGTGTCGAATCAAGCGCGCTTCCTGGCAGGAAGCCGGAGTCGTCGTCGCATGCCTGTTGGTGCACGCGCGCCGTCGTGAGCAGTCTCTCGGGCAAGATCGGCACCGGGGATCTCTGCCGATGTGGCAGGGATCGCGGCTGGCTGTGGCAGCGGCGTCGCGGCTCGCTGCCTCTGCCCGGAGCACTGCAGTGAGCCAGGTGCGGCTTCGGACCGGGCATTCGCCTCCGTCGCGCTCGCCCCGCGTCGATCCCGCACCGACCCGAAGGCGTTAGGTTCACGGCTCACCGTCACGCCCCAGCGAGTCATGTTTCCGATCGGCGACGAAAACCCGACTGACAATCGCCCGATCATGACCTGGGCCATTCTCGGCGCCATGGGCGGGACGTGGATGTTGGCGCAGGGGGCAGGGGCCGACGGCACGGCGCTGATCAAGAGCGTCTGCGAGTTCGGCCTGGTGCCGGGCGAGGTCACCCACGTCGCGCCGGTGGGACAGGCGGTGCCGATGGGCGCCGGATGGGCGTGCCTGGTGGACCGGTCGCCGATCAACTGGTTCACACCGCTGACCTCCATGTTCCTGCACGGCGGCTGGGGCCACCTGCTGGGCAACGCGCTTTTCCTGTGGGTCTTCGGCGACAACGTCGAGGACCTGATGGGTCCACGACGCTTTCTGTCGTTCTACCTGGTTTGCGGCCTGGCGGCCGCCGCGCTGCACGTGCTCCTGCAGCCCGCGTCGCCGATCCCCACCGTCGGGGCGTCCGGGGCCATCTCCGGGGTGATGGGCGGCTATCTGGTGCTCTTTCCGCGGCACCGGGTGCGGATGTACTTCCCGCCGATCTTCCTCTTCCACTTCCCGGCCTGGTTGGTGCTGATCTGGTGGTTCGCGCTGCAGGTCATGACGGGGCTGCCACAGCTCAGCATGTTGCATGCTGACCCGTCGGGCGGTGTGGCGGTCTGGGCCCACGTCGGCGGATTCGTGGCCGGTGTGTTGCTGGTGCGGCGGTTTTCGCTCCCGGAGCGTCTCGAGCGCCGTCTCGCGAGACAGGTCTCACAGAGTGTACGCGCATACATGTAACAGTCCCGTGTCGATCGTCTGTAACGACGCGCTCGTCCTCTAACTTTTGGCCGCGGCATTCTCCGGCAGTGCCGATGCCGGTGGCCCATTCCTTCTGGAGCTCCTCCTCCGTGCGTCTGATTCCCCGGGACGATCGATTCTTCGATCTCTTCGCTGAAATTGCCGGTATCCTCGTGCAGTCGGCCAACACCCTGCAGCAGCTGTTCGCCGACCCGAGCCGTCTGGATGAGTTCCAGACCAACATCAAGAACCTCGAGCACCAGGCCGACCGGCTGACCGCCGAGGCGAACCGAAAGGTCGATACGACGTTCGTGACGCCCCTCGATCGCGAGGACATCCACACCCTCGTCACGCGACTGGACAACGTGGTGGACCTGATCGACGGCTGCGCCCGGCGCGCCCAGATCTATCGCATCACCGAGGCCCGCGATCCGGCCATCCGCATGTGCTCGGTCCTCGGCGAGGCCTGCGTACAGATCCGCGAGGCGGTGGCGGCGATGAAGAAACCGCAGATGGTCTACGAACATGGCGTGCGCATCAAGCGCCTCGAGGAGCAGGCCGACGCCATTTACCACGAGACACTGGGCAACCTGTTCGCCGGCACGCCCGACCCGCTGACGGTGATGAAGTGGAAAGACCTGTACGACTCGCTCGAGACGGCGATCGATGAGTGCCATTATGTGTCGCTGGCGCTCGAGAGTATCTCGCTCAAGAACAGCTGAGTTGCCGTGATTGCGTACGTCATCGGAATCGTTGTTGTCGCACTGATTTTCGACTTCATCAACGGCTTCCACGATTCAGCCAACTCGATCGCCACGATCGTGGGCACGCGTGTGCTTACGCCGTTCAAGGCGGTGCTCTGGGCGGCGACCTTCAACTTCGCCGCCCTCTTCACCGTCGGCACCGCAGTGGCCAAGGCGATCAGCTCCGGCTACGTCGATCCGGCGGCCATCTCGGCGAACGTCATCGCTGCCGCGCTGCTGGGGGCGATCATCTGGAACCTCGTCACCTGGTGGTTCGGCATTCCATCCAGCTCCTCGCATGCGCTGATCGGCGGGTTCGCCGGTGCAGCCGTCGCCAGCAAGGGGTTCGGCGCGCTGAACTGGGGGCCCAAGTGGATCGAGACGCTCAGCGCGATCGCGCTGTCGCCGGCCCTTGGTGCGACATTGGGCCTTGGGCTGATGGCCCTCGTCTACCGTGTGTTCGCGAACGTCTCGCCAGGGAAGGTGGACCGCTTCTTCCGCCCCGCCCAGTTGCTCAGCTCCGCGCTCCTGTCGCTGGCGCACGGCGGCAACGACGCACAGAAGACGATGGGCATCATCGTCGGGCTGCTGGCCTCGCCGTCGGTGCGGAAGCTGTTCGAGCCGTATACCACCGGCCTGCTGAGCAACATGTACGTGCCCGACACCTCCACCATCCCGTTGTGGGTGGAGATTGCGGCCTACTTCATGATCTCGCTCGGCACGCTCTTCGGCGGCTGGCGCATCGTGCATACCATGGGCACGCGCATCACCAAGTTGCGGCCGGTGGGTGGCTTCTGCGCCGAGACGGGCGGGGCGCTGGTGATCCTGCTGGCATCCCGGTTCGGCATCCCGGTCAGCACCACGCACACCATTACCGGTGCGATCGTCGGCGTTGGTGCGGCCAACCGCGTGCGCGCCGTGCGCTGGGGTCTGGCGGGCAACATCGTCTGGGCCTGGATCGTCACGATCCCGGCCGCAGGACTACTGGCGGCGCTCAGCGCGCTCATCTTGAATGCCATCGTGGTGGTCGGGCGACCGAGCTGACCGCCACTGCGCCGCCGCTTCCGGCGGCGCCTGAACTCGCGGGGAGAGCATGGCCACACGACGGAAGAAGGCGCGACGGGGCGGCGACGCAGACGCCGATGCCATGGGCTCGGTGGGCGCGGCCGGCGAGGCGCACCTCTTCTTCAGTCGTGAGCTGAGCTGGCTGGAATTCAATGCGCGGGTGCTGAACGAGGCCCGTGACCCGCGCACGCCGCTGCTGGAGCGGCTCAAGTTTCTGGCGATCTTCAGCTCCAACCTCGACGAGTTCTACATGGTCCGGGTGGGCGGACTGCGTCGCAAGGTGAAGAACGGACAGAGCGGGTATCCGCAGGAGCGGCTCTCGCCGTCTGAGCTCCTGACGGCGATCGACAAGCGCGTCAACGAATTGCTGCATCAGCAGCGCACCTGCCTCACCGACGACCTGCTGCCGGCACTCGAGGTGCACGGTGTGCAGTTGGTCCGGATGAACGACCTCACGCCCGCCGAGTGGCTGGTGGTGGATGCGTTCTTCGAGTCGCAGGTGTTTCCGGTGCTGACACCGCTGGCGGTGGACCCCGGGCATCCGTTTCCGTACATCTCGAACCTGTCGCTATCGCTGGCGGTGCGCATCCGCGATCCGCACACGGGGCTGGAGCACTTTGCGCGGGTGAAGGTGCCGAAGTCTCTGGCGCGCTGGGTGCCGGCGGGCCGGCCGGGCCACTTCGTGCCCATCGAGGACGTGATCGGCGTCAATCTGGGCTCGCTCTTTCCCGGCATGGAAGTACTGAGCTGGCACGCCTTCCGCATCACCCGTTTCTCGGACTTCGAGCTGACCGGTGTTGAGGAGGACGACGACCTGCTGTCGGTGGTGGAGCGCCAAGTGTTCGAGCGCAAGTTCGGCGAGGTGGTGCGGCTCGAGGTGCAGACCGGCATGCCCGACGAGTTGCGCACGCTGCTGATGGAGGAGCTGCGCGACGAGGAGGATGCGCTGATGGTGGCGCTGCCGCTCACCGAGCGTGACGTGGATGAACCGGGCATGCTGCTGGACCTCGGCGACCTGATGTCGCTGGCGGCCGCGATCGAGCTACCGGAGCTGCGCTATCCGCCCTATGTGCCTGCCGTTCCCGTCGAGTTGGTGGAGGTCCCGAACATCTTCGATGCGATCCGCGAACGCGACATCCTGGTGCATCACCCGTTCGAGAGCTTCCGCGACACGGTGGAGCATTTCATCGAACGGGCGGCCACCGACGATCACGTGCTGGCGATCAAGCTCACGCTCTACCGCACGTCGGGCGAGACGGCGATCGTGCGCTCGCTGATCGAGGCGGCGGAGCGGGGCAAGCAGGTGGTGGTGCTGATCGAGCTGCAGGCGCGATTCGACGAGGCGAACAACATCGCCTGGGCACGCACGCTGGAGAACTACGGCGTGCACGTCGTGTACGGCGTGCCCGGACTGAAGACGCACACCAAGACCGCTCTGGTGGTGCGCCGCGAACCGGATGGCATCCGTCGCTATGTGCACATCGGCACGGGCAATTACCACTCGCGGACCGCGAAGCTGTACACGGACCTCGGCCTGTTCACCTGCAGCCCGGGTGTGGGTGCCGACGTCAGTGACCTGTTCAATGCGCTGACCGGATTCAGCCGGCAGGAACTCTATCGCAAGCTCCTGGTGGCCCCGGCCAACATGCGCCGTCGCTTCGTGGAGATGATCGACCGCGAGGCGGCGCATGCGAAGGCGGGTCAAGGCGGGCGCATCATCGCCAAGATGAATGCGCTGGTGGATCCGGACGCGATCCTGGCGCTCTACCGCGCGTCGGCGGCCGGGGTGCACATCGATCTCATCGTGCGCGGTGTCTGCTGCCTGCGCGCCGGCATGCCGGGGGTGAGTGAACACATCACGGTGCGGAGCATCATCGGGCGGTTCCTCGAACATTCGCGCCTGTTCTACTTCGCGAATGCCGGCGAACCGGAGTACTACCTGGGCTCGGCCGACTGGATGCCGCGCAACTTCGATCGGCGCGTGGAGACGGTAGTGCCGATCGAGTCGCCGGTGCTGCACGCACGGCTGGAGTCGCTGTTGCGCACCTGTCTGGAGGACAACCGGCAGGCCTGGCTGCTCCAGACCGATGGCACCTACGTGCAGCGGACGCCGGCGGCGGGGGAGCCGGAGCGGGGCTCACATGCCCTGCTGCTGAAGGACCCGTGGGGGCGCGCCGAGCGGTCTGCCTGAGGGGCGAATGGCGCCGGGGTTGCCTGACCGGCTGCTACGGATGCTGCAAAGAATCGCCCTGCTGCTGCGGGTGCTGCGAGGCATGACCGTGGTCGGCTGACCGTCGGCGGTATCGTCAGTCAACCGTATCGGTGCCGTCCGCTTCCACCGGCTTGCCATCCGGACCGATCACCAGCACCGGCAGGTCGATCAGCTTTTCCAGCAGGTCACTCTTGCGGCTGGCGCCCCACAGTTCCAGTCGGGTGGAGCGCGCGCGTGGGTCGGGCACGGGTGTCAGGCGCAACGCCCGTTCCGTCCACCGCACCTTCACCTGCTGGACGGCGCCGATGTGGCCGCGGTCGAACCCGTCGGCCACGCGCAACAGTGCCGAGAGCCGGCGCACCCGCTGTTGCTGGTCCACGCTCAGCTGCGCGAAGGTCAGGTGCTTCTCCTTCGGCAGTGCACCGCGGTGATACCGCGCCACGTTGGCCATCACCACCTGCTCCTCGGGTGACACGCCCAGCAGCTCGGCGTGCACGATGAGATGGTACGAGTGCTTGTGGTGATCGTTGTAGCTGATGTGATAGCCGGTGTCATGCAGCAGCGCGGCATCGCGCAACGTGTCGCGATCTTCCGCAGCGCACCCAAGGCGCGGACCGATCGCATCGAAGAGCTGCAGCGCGATCTTCTGCACGTGCCGCGCGTGGGGCTCCTCGTATTGCGTTCGCTCGGCGAACTGCTGCACGCTGCGCCGCCGGCCCTCACCCGGATCGGTGGCTTCGGGCGACACTTCCGCCGCCTCCAGCAACAACCCTTCGCGAATGCCGTAGGCCGACGTGTGGAAGGCGCGGATGTCGAGGAACGACATCACCTCGGCGGCCACCGCCATGCCGGCCACGATGATGTCGGCGCGGGCCGGGTTGAGGCCCGGCACCACCAGGCGTTCCGTCGGCGAGAGTTCGGTCAGCTGATCCAGCAGGTGCTCCAGCTCTCCGCGCCGCACCACCTTCCCGTGCACCGTGCGCGCCGTGGCGATGCCCTGCTGCGCCAACAGCATGCTGGCGACGTTGGTGAAGGTGCCGCCGGAGCCGATCATGCCGGCGCCGCGCCACTCCTTCACCGCGAAGCGCTCACGGATTTCCTCGCGCAGCGCCTTCCGCAGCCTGGTCACCGTGCCGCGCCGGATTCCCTTGTGCAGGAACGACTCGGTGGCGCGCACGGCGCCGAACGGCATCGAGAGCAGGCGCTCCACCAGCCCATCGGCGGAAAGGGCGAGTTCCACCGACCCGCCGCCGATGTCGCAGGTCACCATGCGGCCGTGCGCGAGGTCGAAGTGCGCCTGCGCACTGCGGAACGACAGGCGCGCCTCTTCCTCGCCGGAGATCACACGCACCGTGAGGCCGGCGGACTTCTTCACCTGACGCACGAAGGCCGCGCCATCGGTGGCGTCGCGCACCGCGCTGGTCGCCACGCACTCGATCCGTTCGGCGCCCAGCTGCTGCGCCAGCGTCACCATGCGCTGGAGGGCTTCGATGGCGGCGAGGGCGTTCTCGACCTGCAGGTGGCCCGACTCGTCCACACCGGCGCTCAGCCGCGGTGCGGCCTTCATCTCGTCGATGGTGCGGATCTGGCCCGTGCTGCTGACATCGGCGACGATCGCGCGGATCGAGTTCGACCCGATGTCGATGGCGGCGATGCGACGGGTGCGACCGGTGGCATCGATCGCGGGCGTCGGTACGGCGGGCGTGGCGCGTCGGATCGGCCGGGCAGGCATGCGGACTGGGTCAGGGAAGCGGACGACCCGCAAGTTACCGGGCGACGTCAGCACTGCCAGCCGACGTCGCCGGTGCGCCGCGCGTCACCGCGCCGGCAGCCGCCACGCGCGCAGCAGTGTCGTGCGCATCGCATCGGGCAGTGGGGCATACCCCAGCGCCAGCGCGTCGTCCTGCCCATTCGCCAGCGCCCACCGCACGAAGTCACCGGTGGCGGTGACGCGCGCCGTGTCGCGCCCGCGGGATGGCACCAGCAGCCACGAAAGCGAGGCGATGGGATAACTCTGTTCCCCTGGCGCGTCGCTGATGCTGGTCGCGAACTCCACCGTGTCGTCGATCGAGGCCAGCATGGCGTCGGCCGCCGCACGCAACGCGCCGGTCTGTGGGGTGACCCAGGCGCCGGCGTGATTCCGGATGCGCGCCACCGGCAGGTGGTTCTGCATGGCGTACACGGCTTCCACCACACCGATTGCGAAGGCGGTGACCTTCACTTCCGACGCCACGCCTTCGTTGCCACGCACGCCGGTGCCTACCGGCCATGCCGGAAAACGGCTCCGTCCGGGACCGGCGGCCCACGCTTCATGCTGTCGCGCCAGGTAGTCGGTGAGGATCCAGCTGGTGCCGCTGCTGTCGGCGCGCGTGATCACGCGGATCGATTCCGCCGGCAGCTCGATGTCGGGATTGAGGGCCACCAGGCGCGCGTCGTTCCACCGGGTGATGCGGCCGAGGAAGATGTCGCCGAGCGTGGCACCATCGAGGCGCAGCTGCCGCGGCAGCGACGGCACGTGGTACGTCACTGCGGCACCACCCACCACCAGCGGGACCTGCCGGATGCCGCGTGACGACAGGGCGCTACGCTCGGCGCTGGTGAGCGGCACGTCGGTGGCGGCAAAGTCGAGCGAGTCGGTCAGCAGCGCACGAATGCCGGCCCCGGAACCCACGGACTGGTAGGTGATACGCGCACCTCCCGTCTCGGCGAAGTGTGTGAACCAGCGCGTGTAGATCGGATAGGGAAAGGTGGCGCCGGCACCGCTGAGGGTGATCGCCGATGCCGACGGTGCTGCGTCGGACGAGGGCGACGCGGTGCAGGCGAGCAGCGATACTGCGGCCAGGAGGCGGACGGCAACGGGCAGGGCGCGCATCACATGTCGTTGGAGTAGCCGACGAACTTGAAGCGTCCGCCGGTTTCGATGATCGGCCCGAACAGCCGGCCGCGGAACATCGTGCCGTCGCCACGACGCAGGGCGACGATACAGCCATCATGCAGTGCGAGCGCGCCGGTGGTCACCGGTGGGTTGGGACAGTCGAGCGTCGCAAGCGTCAGCGGCACTCCCCCGACCCGCTCCAGCGCCCGGGCGATGCCCTTCTCGCTGCCGAGCGTGATCTGGGTCCACCGCAATTGCGGCGTCAGGCCGTTGGGCATCAGCGCGTCGGGGGAGTTGGGGAAGTACACCCACGCGAACTCGGCGCGAGACAGCGTCAGCTGGCCCAGGGCGCGCGCATCGCGTGTGGCCAGCGCAGCCACGAACTGCTGTGTGAGTTCCTGTCGCGACGTCGCGCCGCCATCCAGCCCCGATAGGGCCGGCAACCCGTCGCGGAAGCGTCGCAGCATCTCCGGCATCGGGAAGACGGAATCGATCGTGCCGCCGGTGCGAGGGGTGGTGTCCAGCGGCACTCGATCGTAGGCGTACGGCACGCCGCCGGTTGCCGGTGCGGCGGTGCTGTCGCTCCGCGGCGCCTCGGCCGTGGTGCATGCACCGAGCAGCAGCAATCCAATCGAGGTTCGTGCTGTGATGCGTGAACGCATGAGGTGGATGAGCGTGAAAGGCAGCGCGGGCCGGTGCGCCACTGCAGCGCACCGGCCCGCGAAAACTACGTGCCGGTCAGTTGATCGCGTACGTGGTCCAGCCCTGCCACCACTTGGCACCGGCCGGGTCGGCCGCGCCGCGGAATGCGGTGCCGGTGACCACGGTCCCAGCGCGCGTCTGCAGCGCACCGGTGAACGTGGCCAAGCCGCCGCTGGCGGCCGCGCTACCTGCCACCGGTGACCAGTCGAACGTGGCACCGCTGGCCGGCTGCGCCGACGCCACGCTGGTGAACAGCGCCGAGGCGGTGCCGGCAGCGGTGCGCAGGTTGTTGGCAGTGGTATCCGCGGTGTACTGCCGCACCGAGCTGATCGTGCCGCTCGTGAAGACCTGCGGGTCGAAGACGTTGCCGTTCTCGACCATCAGGATGTTCTGCAGCGAGAACACGCCTTCGGTCTGGCGCTGGAAGGTGGTCGTGTCGCGGAACGAGATGGCCGCTGA
>JANMON010000145.1:0-10767 GCA_031369265.1 Gemmatimonadaceae bacterium
CCACGGAGAGGGGTGGCGCCGGACCGATCCTTGCCCGACTGAGTGTCGGAGCCAACGCCGCCCGTCTTCACTCTGTTTGCGGTTACATCCGGCCAATTATTGGCTCTTCCCGAGCGATGAGGTTCGTCATGCCCGTGACTCCACTGCCCCAGATCGCCTCGACCTCGTGGGAGCATCCCGCGGATCGCGCCGCCCTCAACACCATGCGCGCGATCCCTGGCTTCGACGAGATCGTGCGCAAGATCGCCGGCTTCTTCGGCGAGCGCGGCCTGCGGCACCTCTTCCTCGCCAATGCCGTGCGCACCGGTCCCACGCAGCACCCGCGCCTGCACGCGCTGGTCCGCGAAGCCTGCGCCGCACTGGACGTGACCGAGATCCCCGACCTCTACATCACCCGGTCACCGCTGGTGAACGCGATGGCGGTCGGCTTCGACCGGCCGTTCATCGTGATCAACACGGAAACGCTCGTCGTGCTGGATGAGGACGAGCAGCGCGTGGTGCTGGCACATGAGGTGGGGCACATCGCCAGCGGCCACATGGTCTACCGCACCATCGCCGTCATCGTCAGCACGATCGGATTCAGCGCGCTGCCGTTCCTGGCCGGCCTGGCGCTGATGCCGTTCCATCTCGCGCTGCTGGAGTGGAGCCGCAAGGCGGAGCTGAGCTGCGATCGCGCCGCACTGCTGGCCGTGCAGGACACGAACCTGGCGATGCGCACCTTCTTCAAGCTGGCTGGTGGCTCCACCAAGCCGGGGGAAGGCGACCTCGATGCCTTCCTGCAGCAGGCGGCGGAATACGAAAGCGAAGGCAGCGCCTGGGATTCGCTGCTGAAGGCGATCAACACCGCGCTGCGGGAACATCCGTTCAACACCGTGCGCGCGGCCGAGTTGCAGCGCTGGGTGGCCAGCGGCGCCTACGCGCGCATCCTGGCCGGCGAATACGCCCGTCGCGACGGCACCGGCACGCAGTCCACATATGCAGACGACGTGCGCGGCGCCGCGGACTACTACGGGCAGCAGGCGCGCGAGACCTTCGGCAAGGTCGGTGACTCGTTCGCCCGCGCTGCCGACGCGTTCCGACGGAAGGCCGGTAGCTGAGTACGGCGGGGCTGCATGGCGCGTGGTAAATTGCGCGCCATGAAGCTCTTGCTCGTCGGCGGCGGCGGTCGCGAACACGCATTGGCCTGGCGCATCAGGCATGAACATCCCGATTGCACGCTGATCGCGGCACCCGGCAATCCCGGCATCGCGATGCTGGCGCACTGTGAGCCGGTGTCGGCGTCCGACGTGGCCGGGCTGGTGGCGCTGGCGCTGCGCAAACAGGTCGACGCGGTCATCGTCGGGCCCGAAGCACCGCTGGCGGCAGGGTTGGCCGATGCGTTGCAGGCGCGCGGCATTGCGGTGTTCGGGCCGACGGCTGCCGCGGCGCAGATCGAGACATCGAAGGCCTTCGCCAAGGCGCTGATGCACGACGCCGGTGTGCCCACCGCGCGCGCGTCCATGCATACCACCGTCACTGCCGCAAAGGCCGCCGCACGCGAATTCGGTGCACCGGTGGTGATCAAGGCCTCCGGGCTGGCCGCCGGCAAGGGTGTGGTGGTGGCGATGACACTCGACGACGCCGAGGCGGCGATCACCTCCATGCTCGAGGACAACGTCTTCGGCGATGCCGGTGCCGAGGTCCTGGTGGAGGAGTTCATGACCGGCGAGGAACTCTCGCTGTTCGTGCTCACCGACGGCGAGACGGCAGTACCGTTGCCGGCGGCACAGGATCACAAGCGCGTGGGCGAGGGCGACACGGGTCCGAACACCGGCGGCATGGGCGCCTACTGCCCTGCCGATGCAGGCGACGCGTCGTACGCCTGGCGCGATGGTACGCTGCCGACGGGCATCCGGCACGTGCTCGACCTGATCATCACGCCCACACTCGCCGCCATGCGTGCGCGGGGCATGCCGTTCCGCGGCCTGCTGTACTGCGGCGTGATGCTCACGCCCACCGGGCCGCGGGTGGTAGAGTTCAACTGCCGCTTCGGCGACCCAGAGACGCAGGCCGTGCTCACCGCGCTGGCCGATGATGCGCCGCTGGTGCGCGTGATGCTGCAGATCGCGCGGGGTGAAGGCATCGATCCGGTCCCCACGTTTGCGCCGGCGCGCAGCGTGGTGGCGACGGTGATCGCCGCGGCCGGATATCCCGGCACACCGCGCAGCGGCGACACGATCGTGCTCCCCGACACCAGCGCTGGCGAGTGGCTGTTCCACGCCGGCACCACCCGCGTGGACGATACGGTGCGCACCAGTGGCGGCCGCGTGCTGGCCGCCACCGCCACCGGTGCCACGCTGGCCGAGGCGCAGCAGCGCAGCGCGGCGCTCGCCGCAGGCGTGCAGTTCACCGGCGCCTTCCATCGGCGCGACATCGGATGGCGCGCATTGGCTCGCGGTGCCTGAGCTTCCTGAGACCGAGACGATCGCGCGCGACCTGCATGGCATGCTGGCGGGGGCGTTCATCTCGGATGTGACGGTATCGCGCGGCGACGTGCTGCGGAGCGTGACCGCCGGGGACTTCATCCACCGCCTGCGCGGTGAGGTGATCGTGCAGGCGTGGCGTCGCGCCAAGCTGATCATCCTCGACCTCGCCAGTGCCGACGCACTGGTGGTGCAGCCCCGCTTCACCGGCGCACTGCTGGTCGAGAGCCAGCCCGAGGACATCTCGGCCCGCGACCGTGACTACATCACCCTGAGCCTCGCCCTCGCCGACGGACGGCAGCTCCATTACCGAGACATCCGCCGGCTCGGCACCGTCTCTTTGCTGCGCCGCGCCGAGCTGCGCGCCTATCTGTCGGACCTGGGACCGGAGCCGCTTGACCCGGAGCTCACCGCCGAGCGATTTTCGGCTTCTCTTCGGACGTCGCGGCAGGCCATCAAGAAGGTGCTCATGGATCAGCAGGTGGTTGCCGGCGTGGGCAACATCTATGCGAACGAAGCCTGCTGGATGGCGGGCATCGATCCGTCGCGACCCGCGAACGCCCTCACGGACGAGGAAGGCGCCGCCCTGCTCTCATCGCTGCGCGCGGTGCTCACCGCCTCGATCGCGATGCGCGGCACCAGCTTCCGCGATTACGTGGACGCCAGGGGTGGGCGCGGTGGCTTCGTGCCGTTCCTGCAGGTCTACGGGCGGGGCGGACTGCCGTGCACGCGTTGCGGCACGGCGCTGGTGGACAGCAGCGCCATCGATGGTCGCACCACCGTGTTCTGCTGGCGCTGCCAGCGATGAGGACGCAGCCCGCCACCCAGCCTGACCTGTTCGCCCTCTTCGGCGTCTCGGCACCCGCCCGCGGACGCAGTGACGAGCGCCTCAGTGTGGAGCGCGCCGTGACCCTCGCCGAACTGGAAGCGGCGAAGGCCGCTGCCTCGCTGCCGCAAGCCGAGATGCAGGCCAGCGTGGACATCGCCCTCGACGACACCAGCGATGGCCCCGCCGCCGCGCGCAAGCGCAAGGGAAGGCGGAAGCCCGTCACCGACCTCGATGCGCTGCGTGAACTGGTGAAGGCCGGCACGCAGGATCGGCCTGGCACCTATCGCTTTCTCTGCGGTGAAGGTTCGGTGCTCTACGTCGGCAAGTCGAAGCAGCTGCGCACTCGCCTGCTCAGTTACTTCCGCGCCGAGTGGCCGCACGACAAGGGAGCACGAATCCTCTGGCGTGCCGCGCGCATCGAGTGGGAATACCAGCCCAGCGAGTTCGCCGCCCTGCTGCGTGAACTGCGCCTGATCAAGCAGCTGCGTCCGCGTTACAACTGGATGATGAAGCGTGATGCCCGTCATTATTGCTTCGTGAAGTTGACGGCCGGCCTGGCGCCGAAGTTGATGGTGACACGCGATGCCGGCGGCGACGAGCGCGGTACGTATTACGGTCCCTACCTCAGTGCCGGCCGCATTTCGGGTGCGTTGCGTGAACTGAGCGACGTGCTGGGACTGCGCGACTGCGCCAGCGATGTGCGGATGCACTACCGCGACCAGGCCGAGCTGCCGGTGATGGCCACGCCACGCACACCGGGCTGCATCCGTCACGAGATCGGCACCTGCCTCGGCCCCTGTGTCGGCGCGGTGACCGAACAGGCGTACACGACGCAGCTGGCACTGGCCCGTGCGTTTCTCGACGGCAGCAGCGATGGGCCGATGCAGTCGCTGGAGGCGCGCATGTTGGCCCACAGTGCGGCGCTGGAGTTCGAGCGCGCGGGGCAGGTGCGCGACAAGCTGCATCGCCTCGAGGTGCTGCGGGCGCAGTTCGAGAAGCTGCGCTTCGCCGTCGAGACGCTGACGTTTGCGTACCCGGTCACCGGCCATGGCGACGAGACACGCGTGTATCTCGTGAAGCGCGGAACCGTGCGTGCGGACCTCAAGCTGCCGGTCACGCGTCGCGAGCAGCTGGAGTTCACGGAGTGGGCGCGGCGGGTGTTCGAGGCACCGGAACGCCCGTCACGCTCGATCCCGACCCACGAGATCGACGAGTTGCTGCTGCTCTCGAGTTGGTTCCAGCGCAATCCGGATGAGTTCGCCCGTACCCTGCCGCCGGACGCGGCAGTACGCGAGCTTGGCGGATGATGTTCTTCGAACTGCCGACCTGGCTGATCGCGCTCGAGATCCTGTGGGTCATCGCCATCTCCTGCTACATCCTGCTCGAGCGACGCCCGCCACTGGCGACGCTGGCGTGGATCGTGAGCATGGCCACGCTGCCGGTGCTCGGCTTCCTCGTCTACTATTTCCTCGGGCCCAGGCAGCTCGAGCGCAAGCGGCGGCGACGTGTGATCGCGCGCACGGCCAAGAAGAACCGGGCCCGCGGCACCAACCCTGACCGCGCCTCGGCCGTCGAGACACTCGGCATCACCGGCGCGCGCCTGGCGGCAATCGCGGCCGGCACCGAGCAGGCACCGCCGCTGCCCTGCACCACGCTCGACATTTTCGACAACGGCAAGGCCACCTACGATGCGATCATCGCTGCGATCTCGGCGGCGCGGCATCACATCCATCTCGAGTACTACATCTTCAAGGATGGCGTGGTCGCGAAACGGATGCGCGAGGCGCTGATCGAGCGCGCGCGCGCCGGCGTCGAAGTTCGCCTGCTGCTCGATGGGCTGGGCACGTCGCGGCTCGGGGAGTTCCTGCAGCCGATGCGCGATGCCGGCATCGAGATAGCGCGCTTCGGGCCGCGGATGCGTCCGGGCTTCGTGAACTTCCGTACCCACCGCAAGATCGTGGTGTGCGACGGGCGCGTGGGATTGACCGGTGGCATGAACGTGGATGACTGTCACGACCAGTCGGTGACGGGCGCCGAGGCGTGGCGTGATACACACCTGCGTATGGAAGGCGACGCGGTGGCCCCGCTGGCCCTCGCATTCCTCGAGGATTGGCAATACGCCACCGACGTCGTGCTGGACAGCGCGGAGTACCTGCCAGCATTGACGGGCGAGGGCACGAAGCTGGTGCAGCTTTGCGCCTCGGGGCCCGACGCGCATCCGCAGAGCATTCACGCCGTGTACTTCACCGCCATCACCACCGCCCGCCGTCGCGTCTGGATCTCGACGCCGTACTTCGTGCCTGACGAGTCGATGCAGTCGGCGCTGAGCGGTGCGGCGTTGCGTGGCGTGGACGTGCGTGTGCTGCTGCCCGGCACCAGCGACCAGCCGTTGGTGGACGCCGCCGCGCGCAGCTATTTCCCGGAATTGCTTGCCGCCGGCGTGCGCATTCACGCCTACGGCCCGCCGGCACTGCATGCGAAGACCATGCTGGTGGACTCGGACGCCGCAATCGTGGGCTCGGCCAATCTCGACAATCGCAGCCTGCGGCTGAACTTCGAGGTGGTGGCGATCTGCTACGGTGACGAACCGGTGGCGACGTTGGAACGGATGTTCGAGGCCGACCTGCGCCAGGCGGTGGAGATCACGCCGGAGACGCTGAAGCGGCAGACGTTGCCACGCCGCCTGTTCGAGGGGGCGGCGCGGCTGCTGTCACCGATGTTGTGACGGTTGGGCCGGCGGCGGGTGGCGGCGTTACCATTCGCGCACCCCACCACGTCGCCGCCGATGAACGACCTCACGCACGGCCCCATCGTCCGCCACATCATCCGCATGGCCGTCCCGATGGCCTTCGGCATGTTGTTCCAGACCGCTTACCTGCTCATCGACCTGTACTTCGTGGCGGGGCTCGGCGATGCCGCGCTGGCGGGCGTCAGCGCGGCGGGCACGCTGCAGTACATCGTGATGGCGGCGACGCAGGTCCTGGCCGTCGGCACCACCGCGCTGATCGCGCAGGCCAGCGGCCGCCGCGACCGCGACGATGCGACGTTGGTGTTCAACCAGAGTCTGTGCCTGTCGGTGGTGGGCGGCGTGGTGACGCTGGTGCTCGGCTATGCGCTGCTGCGGCCCTACATGCAGGCCATGGCCGCCGATGCCGCCGCAGTCGAGGCGGGTCGTCGATACCTGCTCGCCTTCGTCCCCGCGCTCGCGTTGCAGTTCGCGTTGCTGACGCTCGGCTCGGCGCTGCGTGGCACAGGCGTGGCGAAGCCGGGCATGCTGATCCAGATCGGCACCGTGTTGTTGAATGCAGTGCTCGCGCCGGTGCTGATCGCAGGCTGGGGCACCGGCCGACCGCTCGGTACTCTCGGCGCCGGCCTCGCGTCGCTGGTCAGCGTAGCCGCAGGTGTCATCGCGGGCTGGATCTACTTCGTGAACGGCGACCGCTTCGCGAAGCTCGTGCCGAGCCTCATTCTGCCGCAGCGTGCCACCATCGTGCGGCTGCTCAGGATCGGGCTGCCGTCGGGCGCGGAATTCCTGCTGCTGTTCGTGCTGACGGGGTTGATGTACATCCTGATTCGTCCGTTCGGTGCCACCGCGCAGGCGGGCTACGGACTCGGTGCCCGCGTGATGCAATCCATCTTCCTGCCGGCGATGGCGGTGGCGTTTGCGGCGTCACCAGTAGCGGGACAGAACGTGGGTGCAGGACTGGGTGATCGCGTGCGCGAGACGTTCCGCATGGCTGCCCTGATCGGCAGTGGCGTGATGCTCGTGGCTACCATCGTGGCGCAGCTGGAAGCGGATCGCATGCTGGCGCTGTTCACCACGGAGCGCGACGTGATCGCGATGGGCGCGACCTTCCTGCACATCATCGCGTTCAACTTCGTGTCACAGGGCTTGATCTTCACTTGCTCGGGAATGTTCCAGGCGCTCGGTAACACGGTACCGTCGCTGATCAGCGGCGGCGTGCGCCTGCTGACGTTCGCGCTACCGGCGCTGTGGCTCTCACGCCAACCGGGATTCACGCTCAGGCAGGTCTGGTGGCTGAGTGTCATCACGGTCACGATGCAAATGGTGCTCAGCGTGTGGCTGGTGCAGCGCGAGATGAATCGTCGGTTGGCACCGCGTGGCGTCTTGCGGCCCTCACGCCAGCCGCTGATCGAGGCCGGCTGAGGTCAGTCCAGTGGCACCAGCTCCACCGTCGGCACTCCGGCCTCGATCACCAGGCGCGCGACGCTCGGCACCAGGTCGAAGCGTCTCGCACCTGCAGCCCCGGGATTGATCACCAACCGGCCGTCGGCCTCGGTGATCAACTGGCGGTGCGTATGCCCGTACACGATCACGCGCTGCGGATACGCCGCCAGCAACTTGGCCGGCGTGGGTGATCCGACTTCATGGCCATGGCTGACGTGGATGCCGACGCCGCCGATCTCCAGTATCAGCTCGGCGGAGTGTCGCGGGTTGCCGGGATGGTCGGTATTGCCGAACACTGCGCGCACCGGCGCGATGGCTTCCAGTTCAGTCAGCACGTCATCCGGGCCCACGTCACCGGCATGCAGGATCAACTCCACTCCGGCCAGGGCCTCGAACAGCGATGCGCGCACCAGACCATGCGTGTCCGACATCAGGCCGATGACATGCCGACGTGCGCTCACTCGCCGGTGTCGCCCCAGCGCGGCGCGATGTCCACGTCCACGTGCAACTGGTCGAGGATGCGCTGCACCACGAAATTCACCAGCTGGTCCACACGCTCGGGCTGATGATAGAAGCCGGGTGACGCGGGCAGCACCACCGCACCGGCATCCGTGATGCGCAGCATGTTCTCGAGGTGGATGCGCGACAGTGGCGTCTCGCGCGGCACCACCAGCAACGGACGGCGTTCCTTCAGCGTCACGTCGGCCGCGCGCTCCACCAGCGAGCGGCTGGTGCCTCCCGCGATGGCGGCGATGGTGCCCATGCTGCAGGGCACGATCACCATCCCGCGCACCCTGGCCGAGCCGCTGGCCGGCGTGGCGCCGCGATCGCTGTCGTCGAACACCTGGACACTCGCGTCCCATGCATCCTCACCCACGTGCGCGCGCAACGACTGCAGGTCGCCAATCCCCGACTCGGTGTGCAGCAGTCGCCAGCCATGCGACGACACGATCAGCCAGACGGGCTGCCGTGCCATCGCCAGCACGTTCAGCAGGCGCACCGCGTAGGGCGCGCCGGAGGCGCCGGTGATGGCCATCACGATCGGCAGCGGTGTGCTCATGGTCGGGCTCAGGTCGTGCGCGTGATCAGCGTGGCCAGCGACGGCAGGTGCAGCATCCGCTCCAGCAGCACGAAGATGAAGAAGGTGATGCTGATGATGCCGTTCATGGTGAAGAAGGCCGCATCCAGCTTCGAGAGATCGTCCGGCTTCACCAGCGAATGTTCGTACGCCAGCAGCAACGCCACCACCGCCACGCCGAGCGCGTACAGCGCGCCACCGGCGGTGGCCCATCCCACCAGCGCCAGCAGGAGCACCGTGCCGGCGTGCAGCACGCGCGCCACGGTGAGGGCGCGCGGTGCACCCAGCGCGGCTGGCAGCGAATGCAGCTTGTTGGCGCGGTCGAAGGCCACGTCCTGCAGTGCGTAGAGAATGTCGAAGCCGCCCGACCAGGTCATCACCGCCATCGCCAGTACCGGCAGCATCCACGCCGGCTCACTCCACGCACCGGTGACGGCGAGGTAGCCGCCCACCGGCGCGATGCCGAGGCCGAGGCCGAGTACGAGGTGACTCCAGCGCGTGAAACGTTTGCAGTAGCTGTAGAACAGCACCCAGCCCAGCGCCACCGGCGACAGGAAGCCACAGAGCGGATTGAGCATCCAGCTCGCGAACAGGAACAGCACACCCGCCAGCACCACGCTCACCTTGGCCTGTCCAAGCTGCAGCGCTCCACTCGGAATCTCGCGCATGCGCGTGCGCGGATTGATGGCGTCCACGTCGCGATCGATGATGCGATTGAACGCCATCGCCGCGAACCGCGCGGCGGTGAACGCCAACACCACCCAGCCCACCTGCCCGATCGTCGGCAGCACCACGCGGCTCGCCAGCACCACGCCCGTCAACGCGAACGGCAGCGCGAACACGGTGTGCGGCAGCTTCACGAAGCTGGCCCACCGCGCCAGCGCCGACGGGCCGGCGAAGGTCTGCCCTTCGCGTTGCGAGAGGCTCACTTGCGCCACGCCTGCTCGATGCCGAGCGATGCGAAAAATCCGTCCACGCGCGTGCGGGTGTCGTCGTCCATCGCGATCACGCGCGGCCACTGCCGCGTGAAGCCTTCCTCGGGAAGCTTGCGCGTGGCATCGATGCCCATCTTGCTGCCGTAGCTGAAGGCACGGCTGGAGTGGTCCAGCACGTCCACTGGTCCCATCGTGAAGCGCACGTCGCGCTCGGGATCGATGTTGTTCAGCACCGCCCACCAGGTCTCGGTGATGTTCTGCACGTCGATCTCCTTGTCCACCACCACCAGCACCTTCGCCAGCGACATCAGGCCGGCGCCCCAGAGCGCGTTCATCACCTTGTAGGCGTGGCCGGGATACTTCTTGTCGATGCTCACGAACACCAGGTTGTGGAATCCCCCCTCGGCCGGCATGTGGTAGTCCACGATTTCCGGCGTGGTGAGCTTGAGCAGCGGCAGGAAGATGCGTTCGGTGGCGTGGCCGAGGTAGAAGTCCTCCATCGGCGGGCGCCCGACGATGGTGGTGGCGTACACCATCTTCTTGCGCATGGTGACGGCGGTGACGTGCACCTTCGGATACAGGTCGGCCTCGGAATAGAAGCCGGTGTGGTCACCGAACGGCCCCTCCACCACCAGTGCCTCGCGTGGATCGATGTAGCCCTCGATCACCAACTCGGCGCTGGCCGGCACCTCGAGGTCGCAGGTCACAGCCTTGGTGAGGTGCACCGGATCACGGCGCAGGAAGCCGGCGAAGATGAACTCATCCACCGCTGGCGGCAGTGGCGCACTGGCGCTGTACACGCTGGCCGGATCGGCACCGACCACGATGCACACCGGCATCGTCTCGCCGCGTTCCGCCATCTCACGGAAATGTTCGGCGCCGGTCTTGTGGCGCTGCCAGTGCATGGCCACGGTGCGCTTGTCGAGCTTCTGCACCCGGTACATGCCCACGTTGCGGATGCCGCGTGACGGGTCCTTGCTGACGACGGCAGTGAGCGTGATGTACGGTCCGCCGTCCTCGGGCCAGCAGGTGATGACGGGAATCTTGTCGAGATCGATCTCGTCACCCTTCCAGACCACTTCCTGGCACGGTGCAGCGCCACTCTTCACTCTTGGCGGAAACTTCGACACTTCGAGCAGGCGTGGCAGCAGTCCGAGCTTGGCCACGAAGCCATCAGGCACCTTGAGGTTCAGCAACTCGGTGATGCGCGCGCCATGTTCGTCGAGGTCCTTCACGCCCAGCGCCAGCGCCATGCGCGTCATCGACCCGAACAG
>JANMON010000179.1:0-2516 GCA_031369265.1 Gemmatimonadaceae bacterium
TCGCGCTTGCGATCTTCCGTGACGAAGCCGATGCCGGCTTCGATCGCCTGGCGCGGCGTGGCAATGTTCACTACGTGGCCATCGACACGGATCGTACCGCCGTCCACCGCATCCAGCCCGAAGATCGCCCGCGCAACCTCCGTGCGACCGGCGCCGAGCAATCCCGCGAAGCCTACGATCTCACCGGCGTGCACCTGGAACGACACATCGTGCAGCGCACCGGCGCGCGACAGACCGCTGACCTGCAGCCGCGCTGCACCGGTGTCGCGCGCGAGACCGGGCGTCAGCTCCTCCACGTCGCGGTCGGCCATCAGGCGCACCAGCTGACGGCGATCGGCGGCCTGCACCACCTGCGTCGCCACGTGACGACCGTCGCGGAGCACCGTGATGCGATCACCGATGGCGAAGATCTCATCCAGCCGGTGCGAGATGTAGATCACCGCCGTGCCGCGCGCGGTGAGCCCGCGGATCACCGCGAAGAGGCGCTCGGTCTCGCGTTCGGTGAGCGCCGAGGTGGGTTCGTCCATGATCAGGATGCGGGCCTCGAGCGAGAGCGCGCGCGCGATCTCCACCAGCTGCTGCTGCGCGATGCTGAGCGTGCCGACCAGCGCCTGCGGATCGACGTCGGCGCCGATGCGCGCCAGCAGCGCCGCCGACTCGGTGGCCATCTGCGCCCGGTGCACGAAGCCGAACTGTGCGGGCGCGCGACCGAGGAAGATGTTCTCGGCCACCGTCATCTGTGGCACCAGCGCCAGTTCCTGGTGAATGATCGCCACGCCGGCATCACGGGCCGCGCGCGGCGTGGCCAGCGCCATCGCGACACCACCGATCGTGATCACACCCTCGTCCCGCCGCTCGCCGCCGCTGAGGATCTTCATCAGCGTGGACTTCCCCGCACCGTTCTCGCCCAGCAGCACGTGCACTTCACCGCGGCACACCTCGAGGTCCACGCCGTCCAGCGCCACCACACCCGGGAACCGCTTCCGGATGCCCTGCATGGTGAGGGCTGGAGTCTGGGCGTTGGCGTGGCCGGTGAGCATCGCCGGAAATTACACCTCGCGCACCGCCGCCACTCAGCTGGAAGACTGTGCCTTGTAGCGGCGGTGCCAGACCACGCCCATCACTACCGACCCCACCCCGACCGCGGCCAGGATGGAGAGCACGACGATCGCGGCCGGACGGGGATTGCCGCGTGCGACGTTCAGTGTCTCGGCCACGAAGCAGAGGCAGATGAACGAGATCGCGAACGCCGTTTGCGACTTGTTCTTGTAGTCCGGAGTCATGGGAAGCTCGGGGTCGATGGTCGGCCAGCACCAGCCAATACGCGCACGGCCAGCCGACTGGATTGGTGAAATTAGCGGTGCACCGGGCTACCGTAGATGCACCACGCCAATCGTCGGACCGCTCCCACCCGGTGCCTCCATGCCGTCACGCACGTCGCCGCTCGTCCGCTCGATCCCGCTCGTCGTCGCCGCACTGCTGGCCGCCGGATGCAAGCCCACCGCACCCGCCGCCACCGGCTACGACCTGGTCATCACCAACGGCCGCATCGTGGACGGCACCGGCAACCCCTTCTACTACGGCGACATCGGTGTCCGCGGCGATCGCATCGTCACCATCGCCGGTCGCGGGGCGCTGGCGAAGGTCGGGGCCACCAACACCGTGGACGCCGGCGGGCTGGTGGTGTCGCCCGGCTTCATCGACATCCAGTCGCACTCGTGGGGTTCATTGCTGTTCGCCGACGGGCGAGTGATCGGCAAGGTGTCGCAGGGCGTCACCACCGAGATTCTCGGTGAGGCCACCACGCCCGCACCGTCCAACGGCGACGTCGATTCGCTCTTCGCCGGCAACGACGTGGAGGACTCGCTGATGTTGCGCCGCGTGGTCACCTATCGCGGTGCACATGGCTTCGGCCAGTGGCTGGCAGCGATGGAATCACACGGCATCTCGGTCAACGCGGGCAGTTACCTCGGCGCGACCACCGTGCGTGGCTACGCCATGGGACGCAAGGAAGGCACGCCCACACCAGCGCAGCTCGACACGATGCGTTCGGTGGTGCGCAACGCCATGACCGACGGCGCATTCGGCATCTCCAGTGCGCTGATCTACCCGCCCGGCAGCTACGCGGGCACCGAGGAACTGGTCGAGATGGCGAAGGCGATGGCGCCACTGCACGGCAACTACATCACGCACATGCGCAGCGAGGAAGGCGCACTGCTGGGTGCGATGGACGAAGCGTTGCGCATCGGCAAGGACGGCGGCGTGCCGGTGGTCATCTACCACTTCAAGGCCAGCGGCCAGCGCAACTGGCCCCTCGCTGCGCCCGCGATCGCCAAGCTCGACTCGGCGCGCGCCGCCGGGCAGGATGTGAAGGCCACCATGTATCCGTATCCCGCCTCGGGCAACAACCTCTCGGCCTGCATCCCGGGCTGGGTGGCGGCCGATGGCAAGCTGCTGGAGCGATTGCAGGACGCGTCGCTGAAGGCGCGCATCCGCAAGGAGATGACCGACGTGTC
>JANMON010000255.1:0-7451 GCA_031369265.1 Gemmatimonadaceae bacterium
TAGCGGGCTGGCGGCGGCGCTGCAGGTGCCGTTCATCGAGGGCGATGCGTTTCATCCGCCCGAGAACATCGCCCTGATGGCGGCCGGCACGCCGCTCACCGATGCCGATCGGCACGGCTGGCTGCTGGCGCTCTCACGCGAACTCCGCGACGCGCGGGCCGCCGCGCATGGTGTGGTGCTGGCCTGCTCGGCGCTGCGTCGGCGGTATCGCGACCTGCTTCGCGCCGGCGATGATTCGGTGCGCTTCATCTTCCTCACCACCAACGCCGACGTGCTGCGCGAGCGGCTGGCGTCTCGCAGCGGACACTACATGCCGGCCTCCCTGATCGACAGCCAATTGGAGGCGCTCGAGCCGCCGGAGGCTGACGAGCGAGCCTGGGCGTATGACGCCGACACCAACCCCGACGACATCGTGCGCGATGTGCTGCACCGCCTGCACCGAGGCGACGCCGCATGATCCCTGCGACCGCGGCCGTGAGCGACGGCACGTTGCTGGTGTACGCGCTCCTGGCCGTGATCGCGCTGGTGGTGTTGATCGCACGATTCAAGATCCATCCCTTCGTGGTGCTGATCGCCGTCTCACTGGTGATGGGTGTCGCGGCGGGCATGCCGTTACTGGCGGTGGCGAAGGCGTTTCAGGACGGCGTGGGCACCTCGCTCGGCTTCATTGCGATCGTGGTCGGCCTTGGCACCATGCTGGGCAAGATGATGGCCGAATCGGGTGGGGCGGCGCGCATCGCGACCACGTTGATCGGCGTCTTCGGCGAACGACACGTGCACTGGGCAATCATGTTCGTGGCCTTCATCGTCGGCATCCCGGTGTTCTTCCAGGTCGGGTTCGTATTGTTGATTCCCCTGGTGTTCACCGTCGCCCGACAGACCGGGACGTCGCTGGTCAAGATCGGGTTGCCCCTGGTGGCCGGGTTGTCGGTGGTGCACGGCATGGTGCCGCCACATCCCGCAGCCATGCTGGCCGTCGCGGCCTTCAAGGCCGACGTGGGCCTGACAATCCTCTACGCGATCCTGGTCGGGCTGCCGACCGCGGCGCTGGCTGGGCCAGTGTACGCCAGTTGGATCGCGCCGCGCATCGTGCTGCCGCCGGACAACCCGCTGGCGGCGCAGTTCCAGAGCGATGACACGCGCCCGATGCCCGGCTTCGGCATCACGGTCTTCACGGTGCTGCTGCCGGTGCTGCTGATGTTGTGTGCCAGCACCGCCGAGGTGACGCTGGACGCCGGGAGTCCGCTGCGGCACGCGCTGGCGTTCACGGGAAGCCCGATCGTGTCGCTGCTGGTGGCGCTGCTGTTTTCGTTCTGGTCACTCGGTGCGGCGCAACGCATCAGTCGCGAGCAGGTGCTGAAGTTCTGCAACGACTGCCTGGCGCCCACCGCGACGATCCTGCTGGTGATCGGGGCTGGTGGTGGATTCAACCGGGTGCTGATCGAGAGTGGGGTGGGGCGCGCAATCGCCGACGTGGCGGTGCACACCAACGCGTCGCCGTTGCTGCTGGCGTGGATCATTGCGGCGCTGATTCGCGTGGCCACCGGATCGGCCACGGTGGCGATGACCACTGCGGCGGGCCTCGTGGCGCCGATCGCACTCCTGCGACCCGGCACATCGCCCGAGTTGCTGGTGCTGGCCACCGGTGCCGGATCGCTGGTGCTCTCGCACGTGAACGACTCCGGCTTCTGGCTGATCAAGGAGTTCTTCAACATGACCGTGCCACAGACGCTGCGCACGTGGACGGTGGTGGAGACCATCGTCGGCGTGGCCGGCCTGGTTTTCACCCTGCTGCTGGCTGCGGCACTGTGAGGACCAGATAGTTTCTCATCGACGCTTCTCCGGAGACCGGGTCATGTATCGCCGCATCATCACTTGCGCCGCACTGCTGCTGTTCACCGCCGCCTGCACCACGAAGACTGCCGAACCCGTGGCCCAAGCCGCGCCTGCGGTCCGCATGCCGGTGGACGGCTGGATCGATGCCACTGCCACGCTGCAGGAAGGCCGCACGCCGGTGTACGAGGGTGACGCGCCGATGACCTTCACCTTCCTCAAGGACATGCGGAAGGGTGACGGGCTGACGCTGTCCAAGTACGACCTCGGCGCACACAGCGGCACCCATCTCGACGCACCGATGCACTTCATCCGCGATGGTGCGCCGGTGGATCAGGTGGCGCTGACGTCACTGGTTGGATCAGCCCGAGTGATCCAGATCCCGGACAGTGTGCAGGCCATCGATGCGGCGGAGTTGAACCGACATCAGTGGAAGGGCGTCGAGCGAATCCTGTTCCGCACGCGCAGCACCTCGGGGCGCTGGATGGACTCGTCCACGTTTCACCGCGATTTCGCCTTCATCACCGGCGATGCCGCCCAGGTGCTGGCCGAAGATGGCGTGAAGCTGGTGGGCGTGGACTACATCTCGGCCGAGAAGTTCGCAGCGCCGGAACCTCTCGCGCATCGTGCGCTGCTCGGGCGCGGAATCCCGATAGTCGAAGGGCTCGACCTGCGTGATGCGCCGGCCGGTGACTACGACCTGATCATCCTGCCGATGAAGGTGGCCGGGCACGAGGGTGCGCCGGCGCGGGCGATTCTGCGGCCGGTGAAGTGAGGCCGGACCCTCACACCCCCATCAACTCCTCCACCGCCTCGCGCGCCGACTTCGACTTCGCCCCGCGCAACCGCGCCCCAGGTGCAATCCCGATCGCATCGGCCACGATCTTCCCCGAGCCCATCACGCCCGGCAGCCCCGCTCCCGGATGCGTGCCGGCGCCAGCGAAATACAGGTTCGGCACATCCTCGCTCACGTTGTGCGGCCGCATGTACGCCGACTGGAACAGCGTCGGCTCCACGCTGAAGGCGCTGCCGAGATGGCTGTTGAGCGTGTCGCGGAAGTAGCGCGGATCCACGTGATGCTCGGTCACGATCCGTGACTTGAGCCCCGGCAGGTACCGCGCATCGAGATAGTCGATGATGCGATCGGTGTACTTCTGGTGCGTGGCAGCCCAGTCGGTGCTGCCGCCGAGGTGCGGCACCGGTGAGAGCACGTACCACGCATCACCACCGGCCGGTGCCAGTGATGGATCGGTCACGGTGGGGCGGTGCAGGTACAGCGAGAAGTCGTCGGCCAAATGCTTCCGGTCGAAGATGTCGGCCAGTAATTCCTTGTAGCGCGGGCCCATCAGGATTTCGTGGTGCGCGATGTCGGGCCACATGTCACGTGTGCCTTGCGTGCCGAAGTAGCTGACGAACAGCCCCATCGAATAATCCAGCTTCTTCAGTCGCGCATCGGTGTTCTTCGGGCGGAACTCCGGCTTCACCAGCCGCATGTAGCCGGTGGCGACGTCACCATTGCACACCACCGCATCCGCCTGCAAGGTCTCACCACCCGCCAGGCGCACACCGGTGGCGCGACGCGAGGCCGGATCGACCACGATCTCCTGCACTTCCGAATTCAACTGTAGCGAGCCGCCGATCGAGGTGAAGCACTGCACCAGCCCGCGCACCAATGCTCCGGTGCCACCCATCGCGAAGTGCACGCCCCACTTCTGCTCCAGCGTGTGCACCAGCGTGTAGAGGCAGCTGGACTGGAATGGATTGCCGCCGATCAGCAGCGGATGGAAGCTGAACACCTGCTGCAACCGCGGATCCTTGATGTACTTGTTGACGAACGTCGCCACCGACCGCTGCGCCTGCAGCATCGCCAGCTTGGGCGCCACCTTCAGCATGCTGCCGACGGTGCTGAACGGCTGGTCCACCAGCGACATGCCGGCCGCGAACACCTTCTCCGTCTCGGCGAAGAACCGCTCGTACCCTTCCAGGTCGGCGGGATTGAAGCGCTGGATCTCGCGCAGCACCTGCTCGCGCTGGCCGTTGTAGTGAAAGACCATCCCGTCCTCGAACCGCACGTTGTAGAACGGGTCGATCGGCACGATCTGCACGAAATCACTGGTCTTGGCGCCGGCAGTGGCAAAGATGTCGTCGATCATCCACGGCGCGGTGATGATCGTAGGCCCGGCGTCGAACGTGAAGCCCTCGCGCTCGAACACGTAGGCGCGGCCTCCCGGCTTGTCGAGCTTCTCGACGATCGTGACCTGGTGGCCCTGTGCCTGCAACCGGACCGCGGCCGAGAGCCCGCCGAATCCACTGCCGATGACGATGATGCGCATGCGTCCGGAAATCCTGGGGAAAAGCGCGGTGGCTCAGCGGCTCGCGCGAAGGTGCAACAGGTGGCAGAGGCCCGAGGCGCTCAACGCCAAGCCCAACGTCCACGACGGCCAGCCTGCCGCCAGGGCGCGGCAGGCGATGGTGAATCCCGCACCGGCGCCAAGGAACGAGGCCAGCTGCGGCAATGGCATGCCACGCCCGGTGCGGCGCGTCAGGCGCGAAAGCACCGCCCCTTCAACCACCAGCAGCGCCAGGATGGCATCATACAGCAGCGGCGCACGCAGCCAGTCCAGCACGCGTGCGCGCCGGCGCTAGCGACCGGCGACAGCCACGTCGCCGAGGGAACCCTGCGGGCGCGTCGTGCTGCCCACCGCGCGCGGTCCCTTGCGCAGCGCGAGGACCAGCGGGATCGCCATCGCCAGCGCGCCGAGGAAGAACGCCGCCCATAGGCCCCGCCCGATGCAGATGCCAAGCGGCAGCACCGCATTCACCGCGTACAGGCCGAGCGGGAAGTTCGACGGCGAGACGTCACGCGCCCAGCGCGTCGGCGGCACGATCATCAGCATCACCCGCGACACCACGATGCCCGTCAGCAACCAGCCGAGCCAGTTGGTCAGCGGCATGCCGTAGAAATGTCCGCCGATGAGGATGTTCTGCCACAGCGGCATCCCTTCCAGCGACGGCAGGTGCCAGAGCCAGTGCACGCTGGCCACCATCGCCGGATCCATCGAGACATCCCACGCCGTCAGCACGAAGCCGGCGATCAGCGACCACCACCAGCGGCTCACACCGTCGTCCTTGGCCGGTAGCAGGCGCCCGCAGATCGCGAGCGAGCAATACAGCATGAAGAACCACGACGTCGGAATGTTGAACGGCACCAGTCCGAGGATCTTGTAGCCGAGCTGGTTCGTGTAGCTGTACGGCCCGAACGGCAGGCCGGTGCTGGTGCCGAGCAGCTCCGAGCCCAGCGAGATGCCGAAGCTGGCGATGAAGACAAGGATCGCCGTGCGCCTGCCGAGGCGCCCCATCGAATGCAGGATGCCCGCCAGCGCGCCCAACACCACCGTGGTCTGGCCACCCCACTTGTAGCCGAACACCATGATCCGCTGGTTGGCCGGCGTCTGCAGCCACTCGGGGAATGGCGGCGACAGGAAGGTCGCGAAGGCGATGCCGGAGAAGAACATCATGGCGCAGTGCGCGAGCAGGCACACGAACGCCACGCGCATCAGGGGCGCGTCGTCGTCGAGCGGCATTTCGGAAGCAGCCGTCACCGTGAAAGTCCTCGGGTCGAGACAGAAGGTGGTGCAATCAGCATGGCACGGACTTGAAAGCGCGTCAATCAGAAGGCGGGGCGATCAGGCGAGCCGAACGAGCTCGTCGGACTGGGCGGCGTCGTCCTGTGCCCAGGCCAGATGTGGGCCGACCGCCAACGGGTGGGGCCGCGAACGCTGCGTCACCGGACGCATCTGCCACACCTTGAGGAGGACGGCAACACGCTCGGCGGTTCCCAGACGCGCACGACGGGTGAGGCTGTCGCAGCCGATCCGCTCCACCGCACCGAGAATCCCGCTGTACCCGACGGCGCAGGCCCAGGCGCAGCGCTGCGCATCCGGGGACAGCAGCGGAATGCCCGCCATGGCTGCCTCGTACAGGGCGCGGGCGCGGGCGATCTGCTGCGTCATCAGCCGCTGCCAGCGCGGGTCGGCGGAGGTCAGCGCACCGCTGAGGATGTCGTCGGGCGTGAGCCCACAGGCGGCCAGGTCCTGCACAGGCAGGTAACACCGTCCACGCCGCGCATCCTCACCCACATCGCGCAGGATGTTGGTGAGCTGCATCGCGAGACCGAGGGTCCGGGCGTATCGCAGGGCCACGGCGCGCACCTCGGCGTCGCCCTGGACACCGAACACGTAGGTGCACATCTCGCCCACTGAACTGGCCACCCCTTCGCAGTACCGCGACAACTCGGCCCAGGTCTGGTAGCGTACCGGGCCAAGGTCCATCGCCACACCATCGAGGAGCTCACGCAGCACGCTGGCCGGCACGCCGAACTCGCGCATCACACGATCCAGCTCACGGAACACCGGATCGCAGGGCGTGCCGGCGAGGGCGTTCTGCAGCTTGCGCTCGTGTGCGGCCAAGGCGGCGATCACCGAAGGGTCGGCCTCCGCGCCATCGGCCCGCGCCTCGTCGGCCCGGTCCACGATGTCGTCGGCCACGCGGCAGAACGCGTAGAGCGCGAAGGCGGCGCGCCGCTTGTGGCGTGGCAGGAAGCCACTGGCCAGATGGAACGTGCGAGCATGTTCGCGCACGATGCGCTGGCACACCTGCGCATCTCGATCACTCATCGCGAGACGACTGGTCGGGGGTGAGGGCGATGAACGCCGGACGGGTCTGCCAGCTGAACGCGTCCGAGTGCATGGAGTTCCGGATGGAGACGATTCGGGGCCGAATGCCGTCGCCGACACCCGGCCCCGGAGGCCATAAGCTACCTGATCCGGTGTCGGGGACGGGAGCCCCCGACGGATGACTCAGCGCTTGGCGCCCGAGATCATGCTCAACACGGCACCGATGGGGGCAAACACCAGCTCCAGGCCTTTCCCGATGACGTCGAGGGCACCGGCGATCAGCCGGTACGGGCCATCGGCGCGGCCAAGTTCACCCAGCGCTGATCCGATCGGGTCCATCGCCGATCGCTGCGGACGCCCATCGGGCATCCAACCCACCTTCTTCAGACGGGTGTAGTGGTCCGCCATCAGGGCGGCCAGGACGATCAGGATCAGGACGAAGAGGATGCCGAAATTGGACATCGATGGGAACCGAGGAAGGAGTGGATGACCGAAAAACGCCGCGAGTCCTGTTCGGGCCAGATGCCCCGGGCCGACTTGCAAGATCGTAAGCGCCGCTGAGGTGTGCGGCAAGCGGTGGTGATGCCCCGTGCGAAAGCACTAACCGGCAATCGATGCCAACGCCGGGACTCGAACCCGGACGCCGTGAGGCACCAGATCCTAAGTCTGGCGTGTCTACCAATTCCACCACGTCGGCATGACGTCCCGAAGGATCGTCGCGCATCGCGCACACCGCAACCATCCCCGTAACCACGCGCGACGTGATGGGTGAACGCAAACGCGGCGTGCAGGTCACCCCGCACGCCGCGCCGTTGCAACCATGTGACGCCCTTACTGTCCGCCGATGCGGATCGTCTCCACGCGGTTCGCCTGCTGCTGCGCATTGAACACGCCGAGCGTGATCACGTCGCCGGCCTTGAGCCCCGACAGCGCCTGCTGCAG
>JANMON010000171.1:0-32629 GCA_031369265.1 Gemmatimonadaceae bacterium
CGGATCTGCATGAACGCCGGCCAGATGTAGTCGAAGAACTGGATCTCGACCACCGGCTTGAAGCCACGAATGGCCAGCCCGATCGCGCGCCCGATGATGTTCGCCTCGGCCAGCGGCGAGTTGAACACCCGTGCACCGCCGAACTCCTTCTGGAGGCCGTGGGTCACCTTGAACACGCCACCCTTGCCCTTGACCTTGTCCAGCACGTCGGCGCGGCTGGCGTCGGCCACGTCCTCACCGAACATCACGATCCGCGGATCGCGCCGCATCTCGTCCTTCATGCAGGCGTTGAGCAGTTCCACCATGGTGGTCTCGCTGCCGCTGAACTGCGGATCGTCCTCGGTGTCGAACTGCTCGCCGGTGGGGTCCACCTCGGGCGAGTACACGGCGTAGTACACCGTGCTCGCATCCGGCTGTGCGGCGGCCAGTGCATCGTCGGTGGCCATCAGCAACTCGGCCTCGACGCCATCGGCAATCACCGCCAGCTCCTCCTCGGTCGCGAAACCCTGCTGCTGCAGCCAGGCCGGGAAGGTGCGCAGGGGATCACGCGCCGCATCGGCCTCACGCTCCTCGGCGGGACGGTACATCGTCTCGTCGTCGGAGAGCGAGTGGGAGTACGGGCGAATCACCTTTGCGTGCACGAACGCCGGCCCGTTGCCCTCGCGCGCGTACTGCACGGCGCGCTGCATCACTTCGTAGCTGGCGATCAGGTCGCAGCCATCCACTTCCTGGATGTACAGACCGGGGAATCCGCGCACCAGCTTCGAGATCGAGCCACCGGCGGTGTTCACCTCGACCGGCACGCTGATGGCGTACCCGTTGTCCTCGACCAGGTAAACGATCGGCAGCTTCAGGTTGCAGGCGGTGTTGAGCGACTCCCAGAACTCCCCCTGCGACGTGGTGCCGTCACCGGTGGTGACCAGCGTCACCTCGTCGCCCTGGGTGCCGTCCAGCAGCCGGTTCCGCATCGTGCCTTCGGCGGTGCCCACGGCCTGCAGGAACTGGGTGCCGGTGGGCGACGACGTGGAGACGATGTTGAGCGTGGTGCTGCCCCAGTGGCTCGGCATTTGCCGGCCGCCGGAGTTGGGATCGCGGGCAGCGCCGACGGCCGAATACAGCATGTCCACCGCCGTCATGCCCAGTTGCAGGCAGAGGGCGCGGTCGCGGTAGTAGAGGTAAAACCAGTCGTGGCCCGGGCGCAGCACCATCCCGGCGGCGGTCATGATCGCCTCGTGCCCGGCACCCGAGATCTGGAAGAAGATCTTGTTCTGGCGCTTGAGCTGGACCTCCTTGTCGTCGATGCGGCGGGAGAGCAGCATCGTGCGCCAGGCAGCCAGCAGCTGGTCGCCGGAGAGCCCTGCGGTATATGTCTCGGACGTGGCCAGGGAAGTCATCCCATGTCTCGTGCTGAAGGGAAAAACGCCGGCACGCGTGGTGACGCGCGGGCATGTATGGCGAACTGGTCAGGACGGTACACGGGTCCTGTCGGCACCTGAGTAAGGTAAGCAGCGCCGGACGTCACATATACGGGCGCCAGCGCGTCGCCATGGCTGACGCCTGCAGACGAATGTTTGGCGAGCGAAACGGCGCTTACCTAGCGTGGCCGTGGCCGCACGCCCCCATCCAGTCCTGCCCCCCTCACTCCCGATGGAGTCTCCGACGATGTTGACGACGCACATGCGCCGCGACCTGCCCGCACTGGCGCTGGTGATGATTGCATTGCTTCCCGACGGTGCCGCGGCGCAGGGCGGCCTGCTGGGCCGCGTGAAGCGGCGGGTCGAGGAAAACGTCGGGCGCCAGGCGGAACGGGCCGTGGACTGCGCCATGGGAGACCAGTCGTGCGTGGACAAGGCCAAGGCCGAGGGCAAGCCGGTGCGCATCGATTCCACGCGTACCGCGCCCGGCGTGCGCGGTGATTCGGTCAGCGCTGCCGTCACCACGGGTGGCGGTGCAGGCGCCGGAGGGGGGAGCAGCGCGGTGTGGGCCAACTACGACTTCGTGCCGGGCGCGAAGACGATCTTCGTCGAGGATTTCAAGGCCGACGAAGTCGGCAACTTCCCCCGCCGGTACGAGTTCCAGAGCGGCAACATCGAGTTGGTCACGTTCCGCGAGCGCCCATGGTTGCGCGTGACCACCACCGGGCACTTCGCGATCCCGCTGCCCGTCGTGCTGCCGCGGCGCTACACCATCGAGATGGATTACTGGGGCACCGGTGGTGAGTGCTGGATGTACACCGACGGGACCACCAACGGTGGCACGCACTTCACCTTCGGCGCCGACGGTGGCGGTGGCCTTGGGCAGGCCGCTGGTCCCGCCACCACGCCCGGCAACGGCGGGCAGAACCTGACGCACCAGCTCCGCATCCTCGTCGACGGGTCGTACGCCAAGGTCTATGTCGATGCCCGGCGAGTGGCCAACGTGCCCAACTACGCCGCGCAGAACGGCAACAAGGTTGGCTTCTACTGTGACGGCGGCATGGCGCTGGGTGGGATTCGCGTCGCCGAGAGCGGCCGGAAGTTGTACGACGCGCTGGCGACGGATGGTCGCGTGGCGACGCAGGGCATCTACTTCGACAGCGGGTCGGATCGCATCCGGCCGGAAAGTGCACCGACGCTGCGCGAGATCGCCGCGATGCTGACCGAACATGCCGAGCTGCGCATCGGCATCGAGGGGCACACCGACAACGTCGGTGCAGCGCCGGCCAATCTGGACTTGTCCAAGCGACGCGCCGAAGCGGTGAAGGCGTACCTCGCCGGGACGCTGCAAGCCGATGCCACCCGTCTCGAGGCGAGTGGGTTCGGCAGTACCAAGCCCGCCCAGCCGAACACGACGGCGGAAGGGCGGCAGACCAATCGGCGCGTGGAACTGGTGAAGCTGCGGTAACGACTGTCTCTTCAGGGAGACGGCAGGCGACGCGGCGTTGCCGCCGCCGGGCGTTGACCGTCCGGGGGCGTGAGGCCGCGCTGCCAGCACCATCCACGCTCCAACCGGTACCTGCTTCGTGACACCCAATTGTGTGTTCTGTGACCTGATGAAGGGCGCCGGTGAGGTGTCCATCTGCTACGAGGACGCCGATGCGGTGGCGTTCATGGACATCCAGCCGGTGAATCGCGGGCACGCGCTGGTCGTGCCGCGGGAGCACTTCGCCTCACTGGAAGACATTCCCGGCCCGCTCGGCAAACACCTCTTCGACGTCGCCTGGCGCCTCGGTGAAGTGATCCGCGACGTGACCCGGTGCGATGGCATGAACTTGCTGGTGAGCAGCGGAAGCGCCGCCGGGCAGGATGTCTTCCACTATCACGTGCACGTGATCCCACGGATGCACGGCGACGGGTTCGATGTGCCGCTGCCGTTCACCGGCGGCACGCCGTCCACGCGACAGCACCTCGACGCCACGGCGGTGCAGATCCTCACCGCGCTGCACGATCCGATGCGCATCCGTGAATCGGCGGTGCGGCATGCGCGGCGGAGCAGCGATGCGGACACCGACGCGTGACCTGAGGTGGTAGCGCTCCGCCGTCACCGCCTGGCCGTCTTGCATGCACCGGCGGGTCGGGACGGTGACACAACCGATGTGTGCGGGCCCTTGCGAAAGCGGTGACGCGGTCCGATCCTGTTGCTCAGACGCACGTGCACGGGGGACGTCATCGGCCAACGAGGGCTTTGGATGAATCGTTCGGGACTGCGCTTCGGGGATTGTCTGGCGGAGGCGGCATGACCGCCTTCTGGCACCACCACCACCTGCGCCGTCCCATGGGACGCGCTCCGCGATGCGAACCACGGTTCGAGCGTCGCGACAGCCTGGCTCCTGCGGTGCGGCGCGCGCTCAAGACCGCTGCCTACCGCGACTGCGACCACCACTGCGTGTACTGCGGCTGGGTGATGCCCTTCGCCGAGGCGACGCTGGACCATGTCCAGCCCATCGCCCGCGGTGGACGCTCGCAGCCGGGCAACCTCGTGGTGGCCTGCGGCCCCTGCAACCGGCTGAAGGCCGACCTCAATCCGCAGGAGTTCTTCGCCCGATGGCCGAATGCGGGGGAGAATTTCATGCGGTACGCGCGGGCGGTGCACCGCCAGCTGAAGCGGTCGGCGCGTCGCGCAGTCAGCCTGGCCTGGGCGGAAGCGGCCTGATTCCCTGGATCGGCGCGGCGGTGCCAGCCTGTTCCTGGCCCGCAGTGCCGAGCTGGAACGCACAGGTCAGCGCGCTCGGATGTTCGATCGTGGCAGTTGCCGGAGTTTCGCCGCCAGGTCGCGTACCAGCGCGCCGGTGCGCAGCGTCGGTCGGCCCCACTGTTCACCATCCACCTCGATCACGGCGCCATTCCGTACCGCGCGCAGGTCGCGCCAGCCCGGCGTGTCACGCAGCCGATCCAGCTGACGCGTGCCATCGTCGCGACGGCCGGTGACGATCACATCCGGGTCGCGAGCCAGAAACGCCTCGAGCGACAGTGTCGGAAACTCCCCCGGTACATCGGCGAACGGATTGTCGGCACCGGCAACGCTGATCAACTCCGCCATGTAACTCCTGGCGGCGGAGATGATCACCGGCGACCGGCTGATGACGTACACCGCCGTCGGCCGTGGTGTCGAAGCGACCTGCCGCCGCACCGCGCGCAGTTCGGATCGCAGCGCGGTCGCGGCCGCCGTGGCGCGCGGCGCGATGCCCAGCAGCGTGCCCAGGTCGCGGATCGTGGCGAACATCGCCGTGGTGTCCTTCGTCTCCACCAGGTAGACCGGCACACCCACCGCGCGCATGCGGTTCACCACCGGCGCATTCCGCTGTCCATTCCAGGCGATGAACAGGTCGGGGCGCGCCGACAGCAGCGTCTCGATGCTCGGATCGATGCCGCCGCCGACGTCGATCGCCTTCGCCACCGCACTGGCGGTGTCGTAGCGGGTGCGCGCCGCGACGCGATCGGCGGCACCCAGCGCGACGATGATGTCGATGGTGGACGACATCAGTGATGCGACGCGCTTCGCCGGTGCCTTCAGCGTGACTGGCAGTCCGGCGCCATCGCGAACCGTCACCGGCTGCGCCTGCAGCGCGCTGCCGATCAGCATCGAGAGCACCAGCGCGCGACCACGCCGCACGTTTCGCCCGATCAATAGTCCACCGGTCGTAGGTAACTCTCGCCGATCGCGGTGGGGCCGATCAGTGCCACGGTGGGCAGGCGACGCTTCCAGTGCGTGGACTCCAGCCGGCGCCGGACGATCTCGATGTCGCGCGCATCGAAGCCACGCGCCACCAACTCCTGCGGCGTCCAGCCGTTAAGCATCCAGTTCAGTAGCTCGTCGGCACGGGCGTAACTGATGCCGAAGTCGCCTTCGTCCGTCTGACCCTGGATCAGGTCTGCCGAGGCGGGCTTGTCGATGATGTCAGCCGGCACGCCGAGGTGGCGCGCCAGTGCCCACACCTGCGACTTGTAGAGATCCCCGAGCGGGTTGATCGGCGGCGAATCGTCGGCGTGCCAGGTGTAGTAGCCGAAGAGACGCTCGGTCTTGTTGCCGGTGCCCAGTGGCACGCCACGATGCTTCGCGCTGAGGTCGAACAGCGTGATCATGCGCGTGCGCGCCATCACGTTGCCGCGTCGTGCCGGATCGGCGTCGGGTTCGTGCTGGAGGTAGCCGTCCACCGCGGCGGTGATCTCCATCGTGCGATGTTCGATCCCCAGCGCGTCGATCACGAGCTGGGCATGCGCCAGGCTGTCGGCACTCGACGACCGGTACGGCATGCGCACCGCCAGCACGTTCTCCGGCCCCAACGCGCGGGCGGCGAGATACGTCGTCACGGCGGAATCGACGCCGCCAGACAGCCCGATCACGGCCTTGGTGAAGCCGCGCCGTGCCATCTCGTCGCGGATGAACTGCACCAGCCACTGCTCCACCAGCGGGGCGTTGAGGTCGAGTGGCGCCGGGCCGCCCGAAATCTCTGATGTGCGCGCGGAACCAATGGTCGCTGCTGCCGGCGTCGTCGCCAGCGGTACCACCGGCTCGTCGGCCGCATCGTACGACAGCACACTCGGCCGACGCTGCATGGCCGCTTCGATGCTTTCGGTCAGGTGCGGCCAGGCGTGTGACACGTCGCTGAGCAGCGGAGCGTCGGCGCGGGCGCGCACCAGGTCGCGCAGGTCGCAGGTCAGCACCGCCATCGCCGGCGTGAACAGCGGCAGCGTGTGGCGCACGTCGCCATGCGGTCCGCAGATGATCGAGCTGCCGCTGAACATCTTGCCGCCTTCGCTGCCCACCAGATTACAGAGCGACACGAACATGCCGTGTTCCTCGGCGATGTCGCGAATCAGTCGCTCCCAGCGATACACGCTGGCCGGACCGCCATTGGCATCGGTCCGCGGCCACGGACCACGCGCCGGCGCCGCCGAGGACACGAACACCACCTCGGCGCCATCGAGAGCGGCGATGGTGCCGGTCACGGAGTGCCAGGCATCCTCGCAGACCAGCATCGCCGCGCGTCCCCAGCGGGTGTCGAAGGCGCGGATCTCGCGCCCTGCCTCCACGAAACGCGCCTCGTCGAACAGGCCGTAGGTGGGCAGGAAGTTCTTGCGATGCACGTGCACGATCAGCGGCTCGGCGAGGCCGAGGGTGACGTACATCACGCTGTTGTGCAGCGTGTTCCGCCAGCGTTCGTAGAAGCCGATCACGACGTCGAGCACCAGGCCGGGCGGCGCGATTCGTGCGAAATCGTGGTGCAGGTCGGCGGCCAGCGTCCCGGCGGTGACCGCCAGGTCGCGTACGCCCCCTTCCAGGAAGTAGCCGGTGAGGGCCGTCTCCGGGAAATGCAGGACGTCGGGGCGGGGATCGAGCGCGATCGCGTCAGCCAGCAGGCCGGCGATCTGCGCGCGATTGGCGGTGTAGTTGGCCTTGGCGGGCCGGAACTGCGCGAGGCCGAGGCGAAGCAGACGAGGCATGCCCGAAAACTAGCCCTTCGATCGGGTGTGGCGGGCCACCCGAGGGCGTTGTCCCATCCCGATAGATTCCTCTTCGTGCCCCGATACCGTCATTCCCTGATTCTCGCTGCCGGCATCCTGCTGGTGGCCCCGCTCCGCGCGCAGGGTTCCGACCCGGCGGCCATCGTCCCGCTGCCGCAATCGTCGCTGGTGCTGGCGCGCGACGGTTCCGTGATCGGAGAGTTCGGGAAGCAGGTGCGCACCAGCGTCGCGATCGGGTCGCTGCCACGCTACGTGGCGCAGGCGTTCGTGGCGGTCGAGGACCAGCGATTCTACCAGCACGATGGGGTGGACCTGGTGGGTGTGGCCGCGGCGATGAAGGACGCGGTGATGGGCAACGCGCGCGGTGCCAGCACGATCACGCAGCAGCTGGTCGGCAACATGCACCCCACCATCATCGACCGGCGTGACGGCTCGCCACTGCGCAAGCTGCGCGAGCAGTCTGCGGCGCGCGATATGGAAAAGCGCTACACCAAGGCGCAGATCCTCGAGGCCTACCTGAACACGATCCATTTCGGGCACGGCTGGTACGGGATCGATGCGGCAGCGCGGCACTACTTCGACAAGCCGGCGACACGCTTGACGCTGGCCGAGGCGGCGACACTGGCGTCGATGCCGAAGGGACCGGCGCTGTACGATCCGGTGCGGTATCCCGAGCGGGTCCGCCAGCGGCGCAACCTGGTGCTGTCGCTGATGGCGGAGCAGCGATACATCACCGCCGCAGAGAAGTCGCGCGCGCAGGCGGCGTCGCTGGGCGCGGTACGGCAGGCGCTCGACGCCAGCTACAACTACATGGTCAACGTGGCGCGGGTGCAGGCCGAGCGCGGGGGCGTGAACCTGAGTGAGGGTGGGTTTCGAGTGGTGACGACGCTCGATCCGGTGCTGCAGCGCGCGTCGGCCACGGCCCTGCGCGAGGTGGTCGGCACCGCCGAAACTCCGCGTCGCAAGCCGAAGAAGGGTGCGGCGCCGCCACCGGCTGCAGGCACGCTGCAGGGGGCGCTGGTGATGCTGTCACCGCTCACTGGTGAGGTGCTGGCGTTGGTGGGTGGCAAGGATTTCGTTGCCTCGTCGTTCGATCGGGTGATCGATGGGCGGAGACAGCCCGGTTCGAGCTTCAAGCCGTTCGTGTACGGCACGGCACTGCTGCAGGGCATCGCGGCCAACACCATCGAGCAGGATACCGCGCTCAGCATCCTGCTGCCGACGGGCAAGACGTATTCCCCGGACAACTCGGATGGCAAGTTCCTCGGGCCGCTGACGATGCGCGAGGCGCTGGTGCAGTCGCGCAACCCGGTGGCGGTGCAACTCGGCATGCAGGTGACGATCGACAGCATCTCGGCGCTGGCCCATCGGATGGGGCTGGACGCCACGATCGCGCCGTATCCGTCCAGCGCCATCGGCACCGCCAGTGTGCGCCCGCTCGACATGGCGGCGGCGTACGGTGCGATCGCGAATGGCGGGTCGGCGATCAAGCCGCGCTTCGTGCTGCGGGTCGAGGATCGCGCGGGTCGGACGGTCTGGTCACCGAAGGTCACGCCGCCGCAGTACGCCATCGACACACGCGCGGCCTTCGTGCTGCGCGACATGATGCGCGACGTGGTGGAACGCGGCACGGCGACGTCAGTGCGCAAGTACGTGGCGAAGGAGATTCCCGTCGCGGGCAAGACGGGTACCACCAACGGCAGCACGGACGTCTGGTTCGTGGGCATGACACCGGAGCTGGTGGGAGCGGTGTGGGTCGGCTACGACGCGCCGAAACCGATCGCCGGTGGCCAGGCTGCCGGTGGCACGGTGGCGGCCCCGATCTTCGCGCGCGCGGTGCAGGCGTATTACGCCGTCAACAAGACCAGCCTGCCCTGGACGCCGCCGCCGGGCGTGGTGTCGATGGAACTCGATCGCGACACCGGACTGCCGGCCACGCCGGAGACGCTGGCGGCGAAGCGATATACCGAGTGGTTCGTGAGCGGCACCGAGCCGGGCGCGATTCCGGTGGATGTGTGGAAGCTGATGGAGCTGGGCGGGATCGGGCGGTAAGCACGAGCCTTCCGTTGGTGAGACAGTGAGTGACAACGACTCATCGCAGAACGGAACAGCCGCGGAACGGCACCGCCGCAGAAGTGCGTGCGCATGATGTGCGACGGTGCAAGTCCGCAGCCGGTGAATCGTCGGTCGTCATCAGGAACACTGCAAACGTCACAACAGCTCTTCTGCGGCCGTTCAGTTCTGCGGCTGTGTCGTTCTGCGATTCAGCAGTGATGCGCTCGAGTACGACGCGAACTCACGTCCCGCCGTACCACTCGTACCCGCGATCGCTCCAGTACCCACCGTTTGCGCGCGGCAGCACGACGATCTTCGTCAGGTATTTGGTATTCTTGTACCCAAGCTTCACCGGCCCGTGCACCCGCGCCGGCGCACCGTAGGCGGGGCTGAGGCGGCGACCATCCTTGGCTAGCACCACCATGGTCTGCGGATGCAGCACGCTCTCCATGTCCCAGCTTTCGTGATAGCCGTCGTCGAAGCTCGCGAAGTCGACGAACGCCGCGTCGGAGGTGGGTTGCACTGACGCCAGCAGCGTGCGCATCGGCACACCAGTGAAGTCGGCGACGGCGGTCCAGCCTTCCACGCAGTAGTGTGGTACGCGTTGCGTGACGGTCGGCAGCGCACGCAGCTCCTCGAACGTGAACAGACGTGGCGTCTTCACCGCGCCGCTGACCTCGAGACGCCACGCGCCCATCGCTGCGTCATTCCAGACAGGCACCTGCTTGCTCACCCAGTAGGCAGGAAAGCGCGCGCCCGCTGGCGTCAGGCCACCGGTACGCGCCGCCGTGGAGCGGCCCAGCAGCCAGCGCTCGAACTTCTCGTTCTGGCGCGTGGCGAACGTGAGCAACTTCTCCGCCGACTGTGGCCCCGGACTGTTGCACGCGGCCAGCACGGTGGCACCGATACTCATGGTCGAGAGTCGCAGGAAGCCGCGGCGGTCCAGTCGTCCCGCCGCACGCGCGCGCTCCACGACCTCGTCGGCCTTGCGCAGGATTTCGCGATGCGTACTCACTGGTCGTCCTCGGCGCGCACGGGCGCCAGGTTCACGAAGGGGCGTGCGTTGCGCGCCTCGGGCGACCAGCGCTCCTCGTCGTAGCCCCCGGTGGTCATGGCACGCAGGGCGTATGGATCGACGGCAAAGACCATCACCACATGCACGATCACGAGCACCGCCAGCAACAGCATGGCGACGAAATGCCACCAGCGTGCGAGATGGTAGCCTCCCATCACCGCCGCCAGCCAGCCGAGTGACACCGGCTTCCAGATCGCGATGCCGCTCACCACCGACACGATGCCGAGCACGATCATCGTGCTGTAGGCGTACTTCTGCAGCGCATTGTGCTTGCCCTGCACGGGATGGCGTTGGCGCAGGCCGAGGTAGAAACGCGCCATCTGGACGGCGTCGCGAACCGAACCGCGGCGCGGCGCCAGCTCGCGCCACTCGCCGCGGAACCAGAGGTAGCCGAGATAGAGCAGCCCGTTGGCAACCAGCAGCCACATCATGGCGAAATGCCAGTGACGTGCGCCACCGAGCCAGCCACCGAAGGTCAGGTTGGCCGGCACCGCGGTGCCTTCCCACGGCCACCAGGGAAACGTCTGGCCCTTCGGCGCGAAGGCGGGGCTGGCGTTGAAGATGCGGAGCCCTGACGCGCCCATGATCACCAGCGCGACCGCACTCACCCAGTGCGTGATGCGCACGATGGGGTGGTGTCGAGACCGAGATGTTACGCGCGCAGAGAACTGTGGCGGCAGCCCGAATGATTGTCCGGCGGCGCGGTCGGGGGAATCGGTTGACGCATCATGCATGTCGGGTCACTCAGTCTCGGTAAGCAGTGCACGCACGGCCGCATCGATATCGGCATAGCGCCCCTCGCCATCATGATGGAAGCGGATCCGTCCCTTTCGGTCAATGACGTACACGGATGGCCAATAGCGGTTGTCGAACGCCCGCCAGATGGCGAAGTCGTTGTCCATCACCACGGGAAACTCCACGCCCAGCGCCTGCACCCGTCGAGCCACGTTGGCCGCCACCTTCTCTCCTTCGGATTCGGGCGTGTGCACGCCGATGGTCACCAGGCCTGCGCTCTTGTAGCGGGCAGCGGTCGCCTTGATGTACGGCAGTGCGTTGAGGCAGTTCCCACAGGTGTACGTCCAGACCTCGACCATCACCACCTTGCCAGCAAGGTCGCTCCGGCGCAGCGGTGGTCCGTTGAACCACTGCGTGCCGCCGGCCAGCTCCGGCATTGGGCCGAGATCGGGCAACGGCCGCGTTGGCGACGGCGCCGCAGCCGCGCCTACCGGTGTCGCGCGGAGGTGCATGGCCGATACGTACGCGATGGGGCACATGATCAGGGCGGCGGCAAGCAGCAGTCGGCGACGCATGGAGGAGCTCCGGAAGAAAGCAACTGCGGGCTGTATCCGTCGCAGCATGAGACGGTTCCCGACCCACCCGAACGCCACGAACGCCCCGCCGGATCTCTTCGGCGGGGCGTTCGTGGGGTGCGAGGTCAGTGCGAGGCGGTCAGACGCCGGCCAGCTCCCGCGCGATCACCTGCTCCACCTCAGTCTGCGGGACGAGCGCCACCTTCAGCACCTCTTCCAGCGTCTGGACCGGGTGGAAGGTGAGCGTCTGGCGCACCTCGTCCGGTACGTCCTCCAGGTCCGCCTCATTCGACTTCGGGATGATCACGTGCTTGATGCCGGCGCGGTGCGCACCGAGCACCTTCTCCTTGATCCCGCCGATCGGCAGCACGCGGCCTCGCAGCGTGATCTCGCCGGTCATCGAGACGTCGCGACGCACCGGGCGACCACTCATCTCACTCACCAGCGCCGTCGCGATGGCGATACCCGCGCTCGGCCCGTCCTTCGGGATGGCACCAGCCGGCACGTGGATGTGTGCCTCCACCGCGCCCAGCCGGCTGGCGGGAATGCCCAGCGACGCGGCGTTGTTGGTGGCGTACGTGAAGGCGGCTCGCGCACTCTCCTTCATCACGTCCCCGAGCTGCCCGGTGAGGATCAACGATACCGGTCCGCTCACCCCCAGCCCGTCGGTGATCGTTTCCACCGCCGCGTCGGCGGCACCGGCCCGTGGCACCGACTTCGTGCCGGGGCGTCGCACCGACGCCTCGACGAACATGATGTCGCCACCCATCGGCGTGTAATACATGCCGTTGGCGATACCCACGGCATCCGTTTCGCTGATCTTCTCCGGGTGCACTCGCGGCCGACCGAGCAACTCGCGCACGTCGGCACTGTCGATCACCGACGGCACCTTGGCCGCCTCGTCGCCGCCCGCGGCGAGTTTCCTGGCCACCTTGCGCGCCACCGCGCCGATCTGGCGCTCCAGCTGACGCACACCCGCCTCGCGGGTGTACTGGCTCACCACCGTCATCACGGCATCGGGTGTGAGCGTGATGCCGGCGCTCTTCAGCCCCGACTCGTCGAACTGGCGCGGCACCAGGTACTGCGTGGCGATACCGGCCTTCTCCTTCTCCGTGTAGCCGCTGAACTCCACCACTTCCATGCGGTCCAGCAGCGGCCCCGGAATGTTCTGGATGAAGTTCGAGGTCGCGATGAACAGCACCTCGCTGAGGTCGAACGGCACGCCGAGATAGTGATCGGTGAAGCTGTTGTTCTGTGCCGGGTCCAGCACTTCCAGCAGGGCGCTGGCGGGATCGCCCTGGAAGCCGGTGCCCAGCTTGTCCACTTCGTCCAGCAGGAACACCGGATTGCGCGTGCCGGCGGCCTTCATGCCGTTCACGATGCGACCGGGCATCGCACCGACGTAGGTGCGTCGGTGACCGCGGATGTCGGCCTCGTCGCGCACACCGCCGAGCGCGATGCGCACGTACTCACGCCCCAGCGCGCGAGCGATGGACTTCGCGATCGACGTCTTGCCGACACCGGGCGGGCCGTTGAACAGCAGGATGGGGCCGCGCGCCATGGCGCGGGCCTTGGCTTCCTTGTTGTCGGTGATCGGCTTGTCACTCACCGGCACGGCGTCGTCGTCGGCCACCAGCTTCGCCGCCGGCAGCTCTCCGGTCTGATGCAGCTCCGTCTCCAGCTGCTTCGCTCGCAGCTGACGGACGGCGAGGAACTCCAGCACGCGATCCTTCACGTCGCCGAGGCCGTAGTGGTCCTCCTCGAGCACCGTGACGGCGTGATTGAGGTCCAGCTGGTCGTCGCTGCGCGTGTTCCACGGCAGCTCGGCGATGGATTCGAGATAGGTGCGGATGACCTGGGCTTCCATGCTCTCGCGACCGGCGCGCTCGAGGCGGCCGAGCTCACGCTCCACTTCCTTCTGTGCCTCCTTCGGGAGCTCCAGCCTGGCCAGCTTCTCGCGCAGCGCCTCGACTTCCTTGCTGGAGTCATCGTCGCCCAGCTCCTTCTGGATCGCCTTCAGCTGCTCGCGCAGGAACATCTCGCGCTGACGATCGCCGAGCTCCTCCTGCACCTGGTTCTTGATGTCTTCCTGGGCCGAGAGCATGCCGATCTGGCGCTGCACATGCACCAGCACGCGGCGGATGCGCTCCTCGACGCTGAGCGTCTCGAGCAACGCCTGCTTCTGTGGCACATCCACGTCGAGGTAGCCGGCCACCAGGTCGGCGAAGCGACCCGGCTCGGTCACGCTGTCCAGCACCTGATGCACGGCCTCTTCCGGCAGGCCACGCTTCTCGCCCAGCTCCGTGGCCCGCTCGCGCGTCTCGCGGTGCAGTGCCTCGAAGGCCGGATCCTTGGGATCGATCGGCTCCATGTCCGCGGTCGGGACGACCACCGCCGAGAGGAAGCCGTCGGTCTTGGAGAATTGCAGTGCGGTGGCGCGGGTCTCACCCTGCAGCAGCAGCTGCACGCCGCCAAGTCCGCGCTGGATCTGCCCGATCCGGGCGATCACGCCGGTGGTGTAGAGCACATCGCCCGACGGTTCGTCGGAATTGTCGCGCTGGGCGACGGCGAACACGAGGCGGTCGCCCTTCAGCGCCGTCTCGATCGCCCGCAGCGTGCCGGGGCGCCCGGCGGCGATCGGGGCGGTAAGGCCGGGGAAAATCACCTGCCCGCGGAGGGGCAGGACGGGCAGGGTCTGACGTTCAGCCATGACTGATACTCCTGGCACACGGAGCCGTCTGGCACGGCAGCCCCGGACACGATACGGACACGACCTGCGGAACTCTGCCGGACCGCCGCCCATGCCAGGGCGGCCGATCCACGATGAAGCCGGTCGCGTCACCTGAACAGCTCCTGTTGCAAGGGCCGGGCGCGGTACGACCCGCCAAGTCGGCACTCCCGCCCAAACTTTTCCAGCCTGAGTGGCGTATGGGGTGCCAACGGGTCAGCCTCGGTAGGCTGCCGGGCATGCGCGACAGCCTCCTGCTCACGGCGGGGCGCGTCACGCTGAGTCTGCTGCCGAGCCCGACCATGACTCCTCTGGGTGGGTCCGGGATGCTATCCTACGTCACTTCGAATTCTGTCCCTTTTCGCCGGTCCCACGTGCCTGATCCGGTAGATGCCACCGCCGACACCGAACTGTTGGCGCGTGTCGAGCGTGCTCTCTCCCCGCAGTACGAGGTGGAAGGAGAACTCGGCCGCGGCGGCATGGGCATCGTCTATCGTGCGCGCGACACGCGCCTGAAGCGAACGGTGGCGGTGAAGTTGCTGCCGCCGGAACTCGCCTACCGCACCGAGATCAAGTCACGCTTCCTGCGTGAAGCCGAGATGTCGGCCCAGCTTTCGCATCCGAACATCGTGCCGATCTACTCGGTGGATGAGAAGGACGGGCTGGTGTACTTCATCATGGCGTGCATCGATGGCGACAACCTCGCCAAGCGCATGGCCGATCGCGGTCCGTTGCCGGTGGCCGAGGTGCGGCGCATCCTGCGCGAGGTGTCGGGCGCATTGGCCTTCGCTCATGCGCGCAAGTTCATCCATCGCGACATCAAGCCCGACAACATCCTGATCGACAAGGATGACGGTCGCGCCATCGTCACCGATTTCGGCATCGCCCGCGCCGTGCAGGATGGCGCCGAGACGCGACTGACCGCCACCGGCATCGCGATCGGCACACCGGCGTACATGAGCCCGGAGCAATGTGCGGGCGACCGGGAGATCGATGGACGCGCCGATCTCTACGCATTGGGAACGCTTGGTTACCAGATGCTGGCGGGCCGGCTGCCGTTCGAGGCCAACAGCACGCCGGCGCTGCTGGTGAAGCAGCTGTCGGAGAAGCCGATGGCCATCGTCGAGCGCCGGCCCGACACGCCACCGGACCTGGCAGGCATCATCATGCGCCTGCTGGAGAAGGAACCGTCGGCACGTTTCGCCAGCGCCGACGAACTGTCCGCGGCGCTGGATGGACGCATCTCGTCCGGGTATCAGCCGCCACCGCGGCAGCCGGCACCGCTGGCCGGACAGGCGCCGCAGCCGGCGTGGGTTTTCGATGGCTCGCGGGCGCCGATGGACCTCACGTCGCGCGCACCGTCGTACGCCGCCGCCACCTCCGATGAAGTGGCGCGCTGGTATACGCCGCAGGTGGTGAAGTTCCGCAAGGGATTGGCGCCGTTCCTCGCCATCGCCGGCGTCTCGATCACGTTCAAGCTGTTCGGTGGCCCCGACTTCACGTTCGTGCCGGCGTTCTGGTCGATCGGCATCGCGATGGGCTACGCGCGGCTGTGGCAGGCGGGCTTCGACTGGCGTGACGTGTTCAAGCAGCCGCGCGAGACGCTGCTGGCCGACGTGGTCTCGGAGAAGGCCGACGATTTCGCGGCGCTCTGGGATCCCAACAAGCGCAACACGGTGCGCGAACGCGCGCGCCTGCGGCGTCAATCAGGGTCAGGCGATTCGCTCTTCTCCGACACCGATCGCATGCTGGCCAACGGTGGATCGTTGCCGCCCGGCGTGTCGCCGGGATCGGCGGCCGCGGAACAGGTGCGCTTCGGCTCCTGGTACGATGCGGTGCGCGAAGGCGTCAGTGATCGCGCCGAGATCCAGCGCATGTTCGACTCGCTGCCGAAGGCGGAACGTGGCGTGGCCAGCGGGATCGTCGGCAACGCGGACGAACTGCTGTCGGCGGTGCGGGCCGAGGCCGCGCAGATGGCCGACCTCGATCGCAATCCGGTGGCGTTGCCCGACCTGGCGCGATTCGATTCTGAGATCGCGCTGCTCGAATCGCAGGCCAACCCGCTCGAAGCCGGCAGTGAGGAGCGCGTGCGTCGCCTGGCCAAGCTGCGTCGCGAGAAGCGGCAGGCCGAGGCGGAGTCGAATCGTCGGCGCCGTTCCGGTGAGCGACTGGAGAAGGCGCGCGCCGCGCTGCGCTCGATCCGTGTCGAACTGCTGAAGCTGCGCACCGGGTCGTCGCATCCGGGATCCACCGCGCACGTCACGCAGCTCGCCGAACGGGCGCAGGAGCTGGCGCGCGACGTGGACGCGGTGATCGCCGCCGTCGGCAGCGCGAAGTCGCGCGCGTCGTCGGGCACGCGCTGAGCCCGGGGCGGACCGCCCCATGAGCGTTCCCCTGAACACCAGCGGTGATCCGCTGCGCGACCGCCTGGCCGAGGCGCTCGCCCCCGCCTATACGGTGGAGGGCGAGCTCGGTCGCGGCGGCATGAGCGTGGTGTATCGCGCCCGCGACGTGCGCCTGCGTCGCGACGTGGCGATCAAGCTGCTGCCACCGGAACTGGCGTTCGTCGCCAACGTGCGCGAGCGCTTCATGCGCGAAGCGCAGACGGCCGCCCAGCTCGCGCACCAGAACATCGTGCCGATCTACGGCGTCGAGGAACGCGACACGCTGGTCTGGATCGTGATGGCGCTGATCGAAGGCGAGACCCTCGGCGCGCGCCTGGCACGCGAAGGCAAGCTGGCCGCACCCGAAGCGCAGCGCATCCTGGGCAGCGTGGCCGACGCCCTCGCCTATGCGCACGCGCATGGCGTGATCCATCGCGACATCAAGCCCGACAACATCCTGCTGGAGCGCGACACGTTGCGCGTGCTGGTGACCGACTTCGGCATCGCGCGCGCGGCCGAGGGTGACGGTCGGCTCACGCTCACCGGCGTGGCCGTCGGCACGCCGACGTACATGTCCCCCGAGCAGGCGATGGGGGAAAGCGACGTGGATGGTCGCTCCGACCAGTATTCGCTGGGTGTAGTCGGCTTTCACATGCTGGCAGGTGCCCCGCCGTTCAGTGCCAACAGCACACCGGCGCTGATGCTGAAGCAGGTGAGCGAAGCGCTCCCATCGCTGTCGTTGAAGGCGGCGTCGGCACCGCCGATGCTGGTGAAGGCAATCGAACGTGCGCTGTCGAAGAAGCCCGATGAGCGGTGGGGATCGCTGAAGGAGTTCAGTGCGGCGATGCAGGGTGTGCCGGTGCCGCCGCGCGCCGTGACCAGCAGCCCACCGGCCATCGGGGTGCCGGCGGTGCAGCTGGCGTCATTGCCCGCGCGCGAACCGATGCGGCCCGAGGCACTTCGCGCCGCCGCGGGCGCCAGCGCATCGGCACCGCGCCCGTTCGGTGCCCCGTCACACGCGTCGTCGATGCCAGTGCCACCGCGGCCACCGGTGCCGCTGGCAGGCGCGAATGCGGTGCCGGCCTGGGTGTATGGCGCCAGCGGTAATGCACCCAGCCTGGCGCTGCAGGCAGACCTGTTTCGCGAACGATTCCGACGCTCGGCAGTCATCGTCAGCGGACTGGCGCTGTTGAATGGCATCACGTCGCCGCATTTCGCGTGGGTCGTATTCCCAGCCTTCGCGCTCGCCATGGGCCTGGTCGCGAGGTGGCGCCCGCTTGGCGATGCCGGACTTGGCTTCATGAACGTTGTGCGCAATCGCCGCGCGGTGCAGGACGCGGGGCTCGAGGGGGCGGTGCCGGCCACACTCTTCAGCAACAGCCTCGCCGGACGTGCGCGTCGGTTCGTCAGTCGCGTCAAGACGGCAGCAATCGGTGCCGGTGTGTCGGCGGTGTCGCTGATCGTGGGCGTCAATTCCGGTATCGATGCACTGGCGGCAGCGTTCATGGCTGGCGGCGCAATCGCCTTCCTGGCGGGCGTCAGCGCATGGCGTGCGTATCGCCCACTGGGTCGGCTCGGCTTCAAGCTGCGCGACGTGTTCGGTGGCGCCTGGCGCGATAGCGACGCCGCGCGCACGCCGGGCACGGCGTTCCGGATCCGCGAAGAGGAAGTCTCGCAGTTGGCCGCGCCGGATGTGGTGATGAGCGCGCATGGCGAGCGGCTGCGGCTGGCGGTGGATGATCGCACCGCCATCCGGCAGCAGCTGGCGCGACTGGGTGGTGAGGAGCGGTCGATCCTGCCCGACGTGCTGCCGACGGTCGAGGGATTGGTGGCCCGCGTGGCGGAACTGGCAGGCACCCTGCACCAGCTCGATCGCGACATGGGCGTGGTGGCAGATGGGTCGCTGGATGCCCGAATCGCCGAGCTGCGCGCCCGCCGGGTGAGCGAAGACGACCGCACGCTGACGCTGCTGTTGCGGCAGCGGCAATCGCTCTCGGAGTTGGAGGGCCGTCGCACCGCGCTCCGCTCACAGCTCGAGAGCGCGTCGATCACGCTGCAGAACCTGCGGCTGGACGTCCTGCGACTGGGTTCGCTGGGTCTCGAAGCACCGGCGCTGCGCGAGGTGGGCCGGGCCACCGAGCAGGCCCGCGCGTTGTCGAAGGACCTCGCCTACCTGCTCGAAGGCGCGCGCGAGGCCGACCGGATCTGACACCGATCGGCGCTTGCTCAGCGCGCCGTCAGCGCTCGATCAGCACCGCGATCAGCTCTGCCAGACGCTCCGGCGACTCTTCCGGCAGGAAATGGCGCCCCGTCTCCAGCACGTCGAGGGTCGAACCGCGGATGGCCGCGTTCAGCCGACGGGCGCTGCTCAGCGCATGGAAGGGATCGTGCGCGCCGTGGATGATCGACGTTGGCGCCGGCACCGCACCGAGTCGCGCGCCGATCTCCACCGTATCGGCGGATTGCAGCGCCTCGAGGTGCGCCACGAGCAGGTCGCGGCCCACCGGCGTGGCGAAATTCCGGATGTATTTCTCGATCGACCGGGCGGCGAGATCGGGATCGACGTACCCGCGCATCAAGTCGGACTTGAGCACGCCGAGCAACCATGTGGCCGGAAGGTGGCGCGTCAGTGGCAGTGTGGCGCGCGCCATCTTCACTTCTCGCGACGGCCAGTCATCGAAGGCCACGCTACTGATAAGGCAGAGGTGCGACACCCGGTGCGGTGCGCGCACTGCGACGGCCTGCGCGATGCCGCCGCCGACATCGTGGCCGATGAGGCAGGCGCGGTTGATGCCGAGCAAGTCGAGCAGGACCAGGAGGCGATCGGCGTGCGCCTTGATGTCGAGCGGCAGGTCACCGGGCGGATCGGACCGGCCGTACCCCAGCAGGTCGAGCACCACCACGCGACGCCCCTCGGGGAGGAGCGGCACCAGGTCCTGCCAGAGATGCGAGGAGGTGGGGAAGCCGTGGATCAGGACCAGCGGCTCGCCGCCGCCGCGGGTGCCGGCTGCGTAGTAGTACAGGCGTGCGCCGCCGACGTCGAGGAATTCGCCGCGCACTATGCCTGCGTCCGTCGTTCGATGGTGAGAATCCGCCGTCTCCAATGCCAGGTTCGTGGGTGCGGGGGTCGCTGCCGCCACGGGCCGTCGCCCATCCTGCAGCGCCACGGCGTCGTCGAGTGTCAAGGGTACGCCAATCATGTGCCGCAGCCAACTCAGCTTTAATAGTCGCTCGTCGTGGCTGGAGGCCTGCCGGGTCGATGCCGGGCCCGCCGCAGCCCACGGGGGCGAAAAAACTGGGCATTCCCCATGCCGTGGCGGCGTTCCTGTGCTAGCTTGGAGGTTGTTGTGGCGCAACGTGTTCCGTCCGCATCCCTCCTGTGACCGATCTCCCAGATCTCGAAACCGGCCTGCCGGCCACGCCGCTGACGCCGTTGGTCGAGGCGCCGGCCGCTCCGCCGCCACCGCCGCCCAAGCCCGTTCTTCCGGACATGCCCGATTCACCGGTGCGTGTGCCGGTGCGCTGGCTCATGCGCGAGGCGACCGGGGCGGTCCAGTATCGCGCCATCGTCGAACTGGCCAAGCTGAAGCCGGCACTCGAGGCGCAGCCGATCACCCTGCTGCAGGCCAGCGCCCTGCGCTGCGCCGTCACGATGAATCTCGATGGTACCTGGGGCGGACGGCTCTTCCCGAAGGCTGGGGAGGCTCCGCACACCGCCACCTTCTCGGCATTCCGTCACCTCCTCGAGTGTGGCTGGGATCGCGAGTCGCCCCCGCTGGCTGTCTCGCGCCGGTTCCTGTTCCGGTTGCTGGCGATGGACGAGGAACCCGGCATGCTGTACGAACTGGGCGCGGTGGCCGGTACCGGCAAGGAATCCGCGAAGCGGCTGCGCGCGAACATCCGCGTGGAGGCCGCCGCGCTCCTGGCGCAGGCGGGCTACGAGCGCGATCCGCGCGTGCGCGGGGCGGCGATCCGCGCCACGCAGCGGGTGATGGATTACCTGCGCTCACCACTGGCGCAGAAGCCGTGGATCCGTGTCGGCAACAAGCAGGTGCTGGATCCGGCAGCCGCACCGCCGACCATGAGTTTCCTGCGCATGGCCGCGTTCATGCCGGAGCTCCGAACCGAGTATCACATGGGCATGGAGCTGCTCGGCAAGCACCTGATGCAGCCCGAACCGCGTCAGGAGCCGGTGCAGCAGATCGACGGCATGCTGGTGCCGGTGCCGAACGCGGTGCTGGGTGACCGGTTGCCGCATCGCAACGCGCTCGAAGCCGACGTGCCGGCAGCGTTGCACTGGCTGGAGATCATGGTGCGCCTCGGTGTCTTCCACCGACACGAGCCGTGGATCAAGATGTTCGAGCGCTTCGTGGAGAGTGCGGACCGCTACGGCGTCTGGCATCCGATGAAGGGCGACGACATGCCGGCGACGACGGCCGCAGAGCTCATCGGGTGGTACCCGCTGGAAGATCAGAGCACGGAAGGGGAGCGTCGCTGGAGCGACGTGACGCTGCGTGTCTCGCTGATCGCGAAGCTGATCAAGCGCGACCTGAACCTGGTGTAATCCGTGATGCTGCGCGTGCCGTCGTCGCGACGCGCAGTGCCGCTGGCGCCGGACGCGATGTATCCGGCCCGCGACGCCAGTGCCGCGGCACGGTGGGTGACGCTGCCCGACGGTGAGCGGGTGCGGGTGGTGGAGACAGGTGATGTGGATGCACCCCCGGTCGTGCTGCTGCACGGGTGGGGGTGTTCTGCATATGCGTGGCGCTACCTGACGGGACCGCTGGCGGCGGCAGGGTGGCGCACGATCGCCATCGATCTGCGCGGGCATGGCCTCTCCGACCGTCCCGACGACCCCGCGAAGTACACCCGGGAGGCGATGATCGATCACGTCGCCGCCACGCTCGACGCGCTGGAGGTATCACACGCAGCGATCGTGGCGCATTCTATGGGTGGGGCGCTGGCAATGGGGCTCGCGCTCCGCACGCCGGCACGGGTGGATCGGCTGGCGCTCTTCGGGCCGGTCGGCTTCGGGGTGGTGGATCGCGCGGCGTGGTCGCAACTGCTGCCGCCCTCGCTCACCGGTGCGCTGTTGCCGACGCGCATTCCGCGCTGGGCGGTGAAGTTCGCGTTGCAGCATTCGCGCGGCGAACGCGGCATGAGTGACGAGCAGGAAGTGGACGAATACTGGGCGCCGACGCAGTTCCCCGAGTTCCTGAATGCGATGCGGTTGCTCTTGCACGGTTTCAGCTGGACGCCGTGGACCCCGACCGACCTGGCGGCCGTGTCACAGCCGTTGCTGTTGATGTTCGGCGACCGGGATCCGGTGGTGCGGCCGCAACGCGTGGTACCGACGCTGGCGCGCTGCCTGCCGACGGCGACCCTGCACGTCGCGCATGGGGCGGGACACGTGGTGCCCGAGGAGCGGCCGGAGTGGGCGCTGGCGTTGCTGCTGCCCTTCCTGGGCGAGGTGCGCCCGGCGGCTGGCTGACGCGCGGCGGATTCGGCCGGCGGGTGTCGGGCCGGACCGGGTCTGCATAGGTTTCGGGTCGAACGGCCGCTCGCGCCTGGGCGGAATGTTCACCGGCTGCGCGCGTCCCCCTGACGCGTCACCTTGCCGGCGTCCCACGCGAACAGCACTCCGTGCACCCGCCGTGGTCGCCTTGACGGTCCGCGACGCTTCCCGTTGCGGCTGTGGGCGGCACCGCCGACGGCACCGGACCCCGGGACTGCTGCAGACCGCACCACAGGCCGGCGCAAGCCGAACAGGCGACCTGGGCGCAACACACCATTTGCCGTGAATTCACGCACACGACGCCCACGCGGCGGCGGTCGCGCTCGCCCTGCTGGCGAGGGACCGACGACCGTCAGCGAGGCGGAACACAACGCCGAGCCCGAGCTGGTCGAGAGCACACCGGAGAGCATCGCTGCGCAGATCGCGGCCGATGACGCCCGCGTCACCTTCCAGCAGCTGGATCTCGATCCACGCCTGCTGGCATCGGTGATCTCGGCCGGCTACGAGTATCCGACGCCGATCCAGCGCGAAGCGATCCCGCTGGCACTGCGCGGTTCCGACATCATCGGCTTGGCGCAGACGGGCACCGGCAAGACGGCCGCCTTCACGCTGCCGCTGATCAGCCGCCTGCTGGATGGGCCCAAGCGCACACGCGCCCTGGTGCTGACGCCGACGCGCGAGCTGGCGCTGCAGGTCGAGGAAAGTGTGCGCAAGTATGCGCGCGGCACGGGCATCGAGGTGGCGCCGATTTTCGGCGGCGTACCGTACGAGCCGCAGGAAACGGCGCTGCGCCGTGGGGTGGACATCGTGGTCGCGACGCCGGGTCGCCTGCTCGATCATCTCGAGAAGCAGAACATGGTGCCGGACGACCTCGAGGTGCTGGTGCTGGACGAGGCGGACCGCATGCTGGACATGGGCTTCGCACCACAGATCAATCGCGTGGTGGAGCAGATCCCGAAGTACCGCCAGACGCTGCTGTTCAGCGCCACCATGCCGCCGGAGGTCGAGGCGCTGGCGCGCAAGTACCTGCGTCGCCCGATCGTGGTGCAGGTGGGCCGCCGTTCGAGTGCCGCGGTGACCGTGGCGCACGCGGTGTATCCGGTGCCGGCGGAGAAGAAGGTGGACCTGCTGGTGCACCTGCTGCAGCAGCCGAAGATGGATTCCGTGCTGGTGTTCACGCGAACCAAGCATGGCGCCGACAAGGTGGTGCGCAACCTCGAAAAGCACGCCATCGCCTCCACCGCGATGCACGCCGACAAGACGCAGGCGCAGCGCATCAAGGCCCTGGAGGGTTTCCGTGACGGCAGCATCCGCGTGCTGGTCGCGACCGACATCGCACAGCGCGGCCTCGACATCAACGGCATCTCGCACGTGATCAACTACGACGTGCCGCAGCAGGCCGAAGACTACGTGCACCGCATCGGTCGTACGGGCCGTGCGGCGGCATCGGGTGATGCGGTGACGTTCATGGCCCCGGACGAAATCGCGATGGTGCGGACGATCGAGCGCGTGATCGGCCAGCAGATCCCCCGCGTGAGCGTGCCGGGCTACGATTTCGGCACGGGCTGATCGACGTTCGGTTCGCATCTACGAAACTCCGACTGCCGACGTGCAACTGCCGTCGTGCAACTGCATGACACAAGGCACGAATCGTTTCGAGTGTCGATAATCTGCGTCGCGCTCACTGAAACGACGGAAGGACTGCACAGCAACTGCTTGATGCTAGGTCGCAGAGGCGCGAAGGCGCAAAGGAATGCTGGAGAACCGCTTGCTGAACGTCATTGGCGAGCGCAGTTCCTCAAGCGGTTCCTTTGCGTCTTCGTGCCTTCGCGCCGTTGCGTCACGCTGTTGCTGTCGTATGAAGTGCGTATGCGTCAGGAATGCGATGTGCGCCGTCGTCAGGTCCGGCGGATGCGGCCGATGCGGGAGACGGCGAGGGCGGTGGAGGCGGACCCGCGGGTGATGGTGATGGTCGCGGTGGCGGCGCCCCAGCCGATTCCGGTGGGGCCGAAGGCGATGGAGTCGCGCGTCGTGCTGAGGCGCACGCCGTACTCGGCGAGATGCAGCGTGCGAATGGTGTCGGCGCCGGCGTAGACCGTGAGCGTGTTGGTCCGCGCATCGATGTGCACCGCGGTGCGGCGCGCGGCGGTGAGCGCGGCGGATCGTGCATCGGCGAGGGCACGGGCGGCGTCCACGGCGGCCAGTCGGACCGTGATGCGGTCGCGCATGCCGAGCATCGCTGGCAGGGAGATGCCGGCCAGGATGGCGGTGACGGCGAGGACGATGAGCAGTTCGGGGACGGTGAATCCGGCGCGCATGGTGGCACTCCAGGTGACGAGTGCCCGCACGCTGCACGCCGGCCGCGCGCCGGTCACACCGGAATCACGCCGCGATCATCCTCAGAGCGCGAGTAGCGCTGCGACATCGTCCATCGACGTCACCACCTGAGTGGCCCCGGCGGCGTGCATCGCATCGGCGTCAACCATCGCGGCATAGCCGATTACGCGCATGCCGGCCGCCCGCGCAGCCTCGATGCCGAGCAGCGAGTCCTCGATCACCAGGCACTCGTCGGCGAGGAGTTGCAGCCGACTGGCAGCCAGCAGGAATACGTCGGGCGCCGGCTTGCCGTGCGCCACCTCGGTGGCGCTGGTGATCCGTCCCTCGAGCCGCGGCAGGAGGCCGGTGATGCCGAGCGTGGTCTGCATCTTCTGGTGCGACCCGCTGCTGGCGACGGCGTACGGAATGCCGTGTACATCGAGCATGTCGAGCAGGGCTTCGACGCCCGCCACCGCTTCCAGGTCGCGCGCGAACACGGCGTTGGCGCGCTGGTCGAGCACCAGCAGGAAGTCGTCCGGCGCACGGCGTCCGAGCTGGGCTTCGATGATCTGCATGCAGCTCGACATCGAGCGACCCATGAAGGTGCGGGTGGTCTCCTCGGCGGTGTACGGTAGTCCCAGCTCGTTGAGCATGCCGGAGAAGACGCCGTTCATCAGCCGCTCGCTGTCCACCAGCACACCATCACAATCGAAGATCACCGCCCCCGGACGCTGCATCACTTCATCGTGCCCAGTGGAGGCACACCGTTCAGCAGCGCATCGATCGCCAGCGCGCTGAGCGCCTTGACGCCGGTGGGCAGCGCCGCCTCGTCCACGTCGTACATGGGCGAATGATTGGCGGGCGTGTTGAACGGATCACGATCGCGCGGGGTGACGCCGAGGAAGAAGAAGAGGCCCGGCACCTTGTTGAGGAACAACGAGAAGTCCTCGGCGGGCATGGACGGTGCGCTCTCGAGGACGTTGGTGGTGCCGACGGCATTGCGCAGCACGGTGGAGCCGCGCGCGAACCAGGCCGGCGGATTGGAAGTGCTCGGGTATCCGAAGGTGATGGTCACGTCGGCAGTCGCGCCACCGGCGGTGGCATACTGTTCGGCGATCGCCTTGATCTGTGCTGCAGCCGTCTGTCGCGCCTTCTCGTTGAAGGTGCGGAACGTGCCGATCATCACCGCGCTGTCGGGGATGATGTTCTCGCGCACGCCGCCGTTGAAGGCGCCGACGGTCACCACCGCCGGGCCGGCGGTGAGGTCGATGCTGCGGCTGACGATCGTCTGCAGTCCGCTGACGATCTGGGCGCCGATCACGATCGGGTCCACACTGCGCCACGGCTGCGCGCCGTGCGCCTGCTTGCCGCGCACCACCACGCGCCAGTTGTCGCCACTGGCCATCAGGCCACCGCTGCGGGTGGAGACGCTGCCGGTCGGGCCGGGCCAGGTATGCAGGCCGTACACGGCCTCCACCTTCGGGTTGTCCAGCGCGCCGGCGGCGATCATCGCCTTGGCGCCACCGTCCGGCGCGGCCTCCTCGGCCGCCTGGAACAGGAAGGTGACGGAACCGGGCAGCGTCGCCTTCATGCCCGTGAGGACCTCCGCGACCCCCATCAGGATCGCGGTGTGTGCGTCGTGCCCACAGGCGTGCATCACGCCGACAGTCTGCCCGTTGTACTGCGTGGTGACTTTCGACGCGAAGGGCAGGCCGGTCTGCTCCGTGACCGGCAGCGCATCCATGTCGGCGCGCAGAGCAACGGCCGGGCCCGGCTTCCCGCCGCGGAGCACCGCCACCACCCCGAAGGTGCCGCCGACGTTCGTCTTCACTTCGAGGCCGAGGGCCCGCAGATGCGCGGCGACCACGCCGGCGGTGCGCTCCTCGGAATAACTCAGCTCCGGATGCTGATGCAGGTCCCGCCGCCAGCTCACGACCTTCGGCGACACCTTGGTGATTCGGGCGTCGAGGTCACGGGTCACGCCGGCAGGCAGCGCGGGCGTGACGGGAGCCTGTGCCGGCAGGGATGCGGCGAGAAGGCTGAGGCAGGCAAGGGAGAGAAGTCGCATGGGAAAAATCTATCGTCACCCGTGGGAACATGGCCCGGGCCGGTTACTTTCCTTGGCTGACTTCACACCCCAACACCCACGTCATGCGTATTGCCCTTTCAACCGGTGGCGGAGACGCGCCGGGCCTGAACGCCGTCATCCGCGCGGCCGTCCTCTCCGCCCTCGATCGCGGCTGGGAAATCCTCGGCATCAAGCGTGGTTATTACGGTCTGCTTGGCGAGGATGACGTCGTGCCGATGACGCGCGACATGGTCGCCGGCATCGGGCATCTCGGCGGCACGATCCTCCGCACGACGAACCGCGGCAATCCGTTCGCGTATCCGGTGCCGAATGGCGATGGCACCTATCGCGAGATCGACCGCTCGGACGAAGTGGTGGCCAATGCCCGTGCGCTCGGCATCGATGCGATCATCACCATCGGTGGTGACGGATCGCTCTCGATCGCGCAGCGCCTGGTGGAGAAGGGGATGAAGATGGTGGCGGTTCCCAAGACCATCGACAACGACGTCAGTGGCACGATCACGACGTTCGGCTTCGACACGGCGGTGACGACGGCCATCGAAGCGATCGACAAGCTGCACACGACCGCCGAGAGCCACGATCGTGTGATGGTGCTGGAAGTGATGGGTCGCGACGCCGGTTTCATCGCGCTGCACGCAGGGTTGTCGGCCAGCGCCGACGTGGTGCTGATCCCCGAGATCCCGTTCGACGTCGAGGCGGTGGTGAAGAAGATTCGCTCGCGCGACCTGGCGGGTCGTCGCTTCTCGATCGTGGTGGTGGCGGAAGGGGCGGTGCCGATCGGTGGCGAGGAGTCGATCCTCGGTCCGTCGATGCCGGGGCAGGCGAAGCGTGTCGGCGGCCTGGCCGGTCCGCTCGCGCGGACGCTGCAGGAGAAGACGGGGAAGGAGGCGCGCTCGATGGTGCTCGGTCACCTGCAGCGCGGTGGGCAGCCCACCGGGTACGACCGCCTGCTGGCGACGCGTTTCGGTGGCGAGGCGGTGCGCGCGGTGGCGGAAGGGAAGTGGGGCCACATGGTGGCGCTGCATTCGCCGAACATCGTCACGATTCCGATCGTCGAGGCGTTGCGCGAGGTGAAGCGCGTGGACCCCAACCACGACATCGTGCGCACGGCGCGCGCGACGGGTATTTCTTTCGGCGACTGAGGGAACTTCCTCGTCGCCCGGTCGTCGTGACGTCTCCAGTGAGACAGCTGTCCACTGGAGGGGACGAAGCGCCCGGTTCCGGACCATGTCCTGCCGCCGTAAGTGTCTGTGCATGATACGCTTAGCGTTTTGACGGGATGTGGCACCCGCCCTGCTTGAGTGGGGTAGGAGCGTCACGCGCGGAGCGGCGCGTCAAACCGGTGGAAGGAGTCGATGTGGTGCTGAGCGTCTGGCGGGCAGGAGTGAGCGGGCTGTGTCTGGCGGGGACTGCCGCGATGGTCGCGGCGCAGTCGCCGATGTCGCAGGCACCGGTGATTCCGCCCGCCTACGTGCCGCCGTCAGGGATGTGCCGAGTGTGGCTGAGGGACGTGCCACCGGTACAGCAGCCAGCGCCCACCGACTGTCGCTCGGCGTTGCGCACCAAGCCGGTGGGCGCCTCGGTGATCTACGGTCCCGAGCCGCGGCGCAGTGGATTCACGCCGAACGATTGGTCGCGCCCGTCGGTGCGGCCGGCGCGTGACGACGATCGCACGCGGACGCCATTCCGCAGCGGAAGTGACGTGTGTGTGGATTCCAACCGCGACGGCATCTGCGACGAGGCACAGGGTGGTGAGGCCTGTGTGGATGGACGCGACCTGCGCTGTGAGGAGTCGGCACCAGCGATGCCCTCCATGCGCAGCGCCGTGCTCTGGACCGAGGGGCAGCGACCCGCGGACCTGCAGCGCTGGTTCGGTGGGATGAACGTGGCGGCGCGCTTTGCGTTACCGCCGCGTGGCAGTGCGCCGGACAGGGTGCAATGGCTCGACATGGATGGCCACGTGGTCCAGATCTGGACCGATCGCAACGGTGATGGTCGCGCCGATCGGGTCGAGCTGTTCAATCACGACGGCTCGCGCATCCGGATCATCGGGCAGTGACTGGACCGTGGTCCAATCGTAGAAGTACGGACGGTGCGCGGCATTGACAGCATTTCCAGCCTCGCTAAGTATCAGAGACAATCGAACGCCGTGGTCATTTGCCGCCTCTTGCCGCCACGTAAAAGAATGAGCTAAAACGCGAATGCCCGGCGGCTTCAGTGCGCCGGGCTTTGTCGTATGTGGACGGCACCACCGTGACCTGAGAGTGCATCAATGTCTCGCCTGCCGATCGCCGTCTACCACGAACATCCCGACTGGTTTCGCCCGCTCTTCACGGAACTCGAGCGGCGCGGCATTGCGTACGAGCGGCTGGACGCCGCCGCGCACCTGTTCGACCCCGCCGAGACGAGCGCGCCGTGGTCGCTGGTGTTCAACCGCGCCAGCCCGTCGGCGTACCTGCGCAACCATGCGCAGACCACGTTCCACACGCTGCACTGGCTGCGGCACCTGGAGAGCATCGGAGTGCCGGTGGTGAATGGTGCCGATGCCTACGCCTACGAACTCTCGAAGGCGACGCAGCTCGACCTGCTGCGTGAGCTTGGCCTGCCGTTCCCCAAGGCCCGCGTGATCAACCATCCGTCGCGCGCGGTGGAGGCAGCCAGGGGCTTTCGGTTCCCCGTACTGGTGAAGGCCAACATCGGTGGCAGCGGTGCGGGTATCGTGCGCTATGCGTCGGCCGAGGCGCTGGCGGATGCGGTGGCGGCGGGCACGGTGGACCTTGGTGTGGACAGCACCGCGCTGGTGCAGGAATCGGCGCCATTGCGCGATAGCCACATCACGCGCGTCGAGACGCTGGGCGGCAAGTACCTCTACGCGATCAACGTGTACCCGCCGCAGGATTCGTTCGATCTGTGCCCGGCCGATGCCTGCCAGACCACTACCGGCGTGGACCTGGTCCGAGGCGCCTGCGCGATCGACGCACCGAAGTCGGGGATGCGCGTGGAAGCGGCGGAACCGCCGGCGCACATCATCCAGCAGGTGGAGCAGATCTCGCGTGCGGCGAACATCGACGTGGGCGGCATCGAATACCTGGTGGACGATCGCGACGGGCAGCACTACTTCTACGACATCAACGCGCTGTCGAACTTCGTGGCCGATGCGCCGAACGTGATCGGTTTCGATCCGTTCGTGAAGCTGGTGGATTACCTCGAGGCGCGGGTGGATGGTGCGCCATCGCTGGTGACGACATGAGGTACGGCTACTGGTTGCCGGTGTTCGGTGGCTGGCTGCGCAACGTGCCCGACGAGGGCATGGAGGCGACATGGCCGTACGTGCAGCGGCTGGCGCGGCGCAGCGAGGAGATCGGCTTCGACCTGACGCTGATCGCGGAGCTGTTCCTGAACGACATCAAGGGCGTGGCGGCGCCGGCGCTGGATGCATGGTCCACCGCGGCGGCGCTGGCGGCGGTGACGTCGCGCCTCGAGCTGATGGTGGCGGTGCGCCCCACGTTCCATCATCCCGCCACACTGGCGAAGCAGGCAGCGAACATCGACCACATCTCCAATGGCCGCCTGTCGCTGAACGTGGTGTCGAGCTGGTGGAAGGACGAGGCCCGTCGGTACGGCGGCACGTTCGACCAGCATGACGATCGTTATGCACGCACGGCCGAATGGCTGGACGTGTTGAAGGGCGCCTGGACGGAGAAGTCGATCAGCTATCACGGTCGCTACTACGACGTGGATGACCTGATCGTGGAGCCGAAGCCGGTGTCCAGCTGGTCGCGTCCACATCCGGTGCTGTATGCCGGCGGTGAATCGGAGGCCGGCAAGTCGCTGATCGCCACGCAGTGTGATGCCTATGTGATGCATGGCGATCCGGTGGAACGCGTGGCGCCGAAGATCGCGGACATGCGTGCGCGTCGCGACGCGGCCGGTGGACGCCCGATGCAGTTCGGCATGGCGGCCTACGCGATCGTGCGCGACACCGAGGCCGAGGCGCAGCGCGAGCTGGAGCGGATCACGAACGTGCAGCCCGGATCACCGGGCTATCACAACTACCAGGACTGGATCGGCAACACGCAGCTCGAGCAGCAGGTGTCGCTGCATGACTACTCGGTGAGCAACCGCGGGCTGCGCGCCGGGTTGGTGGGCACACCCGAGCAGGTCGCCGACCGGATTCGCGAACTGGAGGCGGCCGGTGTGGGGCTGCTGTTGCTGCAGTGCAGCCCGCAGTTGGAGGAGATGGAGCGGTTTGCGGAGCAGGTGATGCCACTGGTGGGGCAGCCGGTGGTGGCGGGGCGCTGAGCGGCGTCGATGGCGTGTGGCGCTGTCCGGGCCGCGCGCCGTCGCCTGCGTGCTGCGAATAGAATTGGGCATGACATCCCCGGTCGTGCCCAGCGCCGCCCACCGCCTTCGCTCGATCATCGGCGGGTCGGTCGGCAACCTCGTCGAGTGGTACGACTGGTACGCCTACTCGGCGTTCTCCCTGTACTTCGCGAAATCGTTCTTCCCGCCAGCTGACCAGACCGTGCAGCTGCTGAACGCCGCGGCGGTGTTTGCGGTCGGGTTCCTGATGCGTCCACTCGGCGGCTGGCTGATGGGCCGGTACGCCGACCGGCATGGCCGGCGCACCGCGCTCACCGCCTCGGTGCTGCTGATGTGCGCTGGCTCGCTGCTGATCGCGATCACGCCATCGTACGCGAGCATCGGCATCGCCGCCCCGGCGCTGCTGATCATCGCCCGCATGATGCAGGGGGTGAGCGTCGGTGGCGAATACGGCGCCAGCGCCACGTACCTGAGCGAAATGGCGGGACAGCAACATCGCGGCTTCTGGTCCAGCTTCCAGTACGTGACGCTGATCATGGGGCAGTTGCTGGCGTTGGGTGTGCTGCTGGTGCTGCAGCGCACGATGAGCGTGGCTGCGCTCGAGGAGTGGGGCTGGCGGATCCCGTTCGTGATCGGCGCGGCGTGCGCATTGGTGGCCGTGGTGCTGCGCCGCGGCATCGCGGAGACGGCGGCGTTCACGAAGGCACAGACACCCGGTGAGACACGTGCGTCGGCGCTGGCCAGCCTGCTGGCACATCCGCGCTCGGTGGCGACGGTGTTCGGCCTCACCGCCGGTGGCACCGTGGCGTTCTATACGTTCACCACCTACGCACAGAAATTCCTCGTCAACACCACCGGCTTCACCAAGGCCGACGCCACACTCGTTTCGGCGGCGTCGCTGGCGATCTTCATGTGCGTGCAGCCGTTGGTGGGCGCGATCTCCGACCGTGTCGGCCGACGCCCGGTACTGATGGCATTCGGCGTGGTGGGCACGCTCGGCACGCTGCCGCTGCTGACGGCGTTGTCCACGGCCGCTTCCACCACGTCCGCGCTGCTGTTGCTGACGCTCGCCCTGCTGGTGGTGAGTGGCTACACGGCCATCAACGCGGTGGTGAAGGCCGAACTATTCCCCACAAACGTGCGGGCGCTGGGCGTGGCGTTTCCGTATGCGATCGCCGTCTCGATCTTCGGCGGCACGGCGGAATATCTCGCGCTGTGGTTCAAGAACATGGGCCACGAGTCGTGGTTCTACTGGTACGTGACGACCTGCATCGCGGCCAGCCTGGTGGTCTACGCCACGATGCCCGAGACGCGGCACAGCAAGGCGATGCTGGACTGAGGCGCTGCCGACGCACGCCGATGGACGCATCCGATCGGCGCACCCTGTTTGCTGCGTCTCTCACGCCAGCCAGTCTGGCTAGATGAGAGTCCAGGATCAGCGCTCCCGGCTGTTAACAAAGCCGAAGCCAGCTCGTCTGTAGCGGCGTCCACCTCCGTCCTGCCGTCGAAATCACGGCCGGGCGCGGGACACACACGCCTCACTCTCTTCCACAGGATCTCCATGCGTATTGCGATGATGCACCGCGCGTTCATGTTGCTTGGCCTTGCTGGTCTGGCTGCCTGCAGCGACAGCACCGGCGGCAGCGCCACCGGCACCGTAACCGTCCGCCTCACCGACGCGCCGATCGACAACGTGCAGTCGGCCACGGTCTGGATTTCGAAGGTGTACCTCGTCGGCTCGGCCGATAACGAGGCGAGCCGTGTGACCATCTCCGAGGAGAAGGTCGAGTACAACCTGCTGTCGCTGCAGAATGGCGTGACGGCATCCCTCGGCTCGGCCGAGATTCCGGTCGGCGCCTATGCGCAGCTGCGCCTGGTGGTGGACTCGGC
>JANMON010000075.1:0-18666 GCA_031369265.1 Gemmatimonadaceae bacterium
GCAGGGGGCCGAGGATGTCCGCTGTCAGTTCGAAGCGCAGCGGGGGGAGTTTCTCGGCGCCCGGTCGCAAGGCCACGTGGGCGTCGATGCCGCCACGTCGCAGCAACTCGCCGACATCCAGCTTCTCCTCGTCGCCGACCGGCGTCAGCAGCACGCGGATCATGTCACCCGACTGCGACAGCGGCAGCGAAAGTCGCGCATTCCCCTTGTCGTCCACGCGCTGGCGATCGAGCAGCGCGCCGCCGGAACTGAAGGCGAGCGCGGTCAGTGGAGGCGCTTCACCACCCGCGTCGGTGCGGATGGCGTTGATCTCGAGCGGTACCTGGCGGTCTCCCTTGATTGGACCTGTCATGATGAAAACTCCTGGGTGTGGGCGCTGTCGTCGCGCCGAGCCTGCAGCAGCGTGGCGGTGAGCTCGCTGGCGATGGTGTGCCAATCGTGCAATTCCATCGCATGCGTATTCACGTCGCACTTGCGCAATAATTCTCGCCCGCGTCATCACGCACGACGCGTTTTTCGAGCGGTGCACGTGATCGCGCGCCAGCGTGCTCGGCAGACACGTCGTCTCTGCCTTGCTGACGCTGCTAGCTTGCAGGAGCGGTGCGTGCGGATGCGGCCGCCGCGCCGTTCGTCTTTCACCACCACACACCACCCGATGGCCGGTCACGTCGATCACCTGCTGGAGCTGCTCGATCTCGAGCCGCTCGAAGTGAACATCTATCGCGGACAGAATCGTGACATCGGCACGGGCCGCGTCTTCGGTGGCCAGGTGTTCGCGCAGGCACTGGTGGCCGCGCGGCGCACGGTGGATGGCCCGCGTGAAGCACACTCGGTGCACGGCTACTTCATCCTGCCGGGTGACCTGAAGGCGCCGATCGTGTACTTCGTGGATCGGCTGCGCGACGGCAACAGCTTCACCACACGTCGCGTGACGGCGATCCAGCATGGCCGCGCGATCTTCAACCTCTCGGTGTCGTTCCACGTCGACGAGGGTGGCGTGGAGCACCAGACGCCGATGCCGCAGGTGCCACCGGCCGAGGGGCTGGTCACGGAGCTGGAGCTGATCCGGGCGCTCGAGACGCGCATCCCGGCACCGCTGCGTCCAGTGCTGACGCAGGACCGGCCGATCGACTTCCGTCCGGTGGTGCCGCTCGATCCGTTCGACCCCAAGCCACGCGACCCGGTGCGACATGTCTGGTTCAAGTCGTACGGCGAACTCCCCGACGATCCGATGCTGCACCAGGCTGTCCTCGCCTACGCCTCCGACCACGGATTGCTCGGCACGGCGCTGCTGCCGCACGGCTTGTCACTCTGGTCACCCGGCATGCAGCTGGCATCGCTCGATCACTCGCTCTGGATGCATCGCCCCTTCCGCGTGGACGAGTGGCTGCTGTACGTGATGGACAGCCCGGTCTCGGCCGGCGCGCGCGGGTTCGTCCGCGGCAGCATCTATTCGCAGGATGGAGCGCTGGTGGCGTCGGTGGCGCAGGAGGGCCTGATGCGCATGCGTGACGTGCCCTGAATTCTACGCGACTGCGAAGCGCAACTGCCTGACACAAAGTCGCAAAGGCACAAAAACACAAAGCGGTCCGTGCGCATTCCGCCGAGTCGCGCGGTGGAAATCGATGCCAGTATTTGATCAGACTGCGTTGCGTCTTCGTGTCCTCGTGTCTTGGTGTCGAGCGGTTGCAGCAGGCTGTTGCCGTTGGTGGTTGTGGTCGGTCGTCGCGCTGATCGTTGCAGGCCGGCGACCGCATGGGATGGCGCGCCCAGCGATTGACGCACGGTGTGCATGGGGCGACCATGGGGCACGACTGAACCTCCATGGAGATCCGTGATGTTTCTTGGCCATCGTTGCCGTCGCGCCGTGCAGGCGCTTTCGCTGATCCTGCCGGCGCTGCTCGGAGCGCAGCAGGTTCCGGTTGATACGCTGGCCCTGCCGGGGCTGACGGCGGCGGTGGAGGTGCGACGCGACCGCTGGGGGGTGCCACACATCTACGCCAGGAACCAGCGCGACCTGTTTTACGCGCAGGGGTTCGTGGCCGCGCAGGATCGCCTCTTCCAGATGGAGATGTGGCGCCGCTCGGGCGAGGGGCGCCTGGCCGAGGTGCTCGGGCCGACGGCGATCCAGCGCGACCGCTTCGCACGGCTGTTCACCTACCGTGGCAGCATGGCGAAGGAGTGGGCCGCCTACGGTGCCGACACCAAGGCGATCGTGACCGCATTCGTCGGTGGTATCAACGCCTACATCGCGCAGGCCGGTGACCAGTTGCCACCCGAGTTCGCGATGCTCGGCTTCAAGCCCGAACCGTGGAGCATCTCGGTACCGCTGGTGCGCTCGACCGGGTTGAGCGGCGTATCGAACGGATCCAGCGAGGTGCTGCGCGCACAGCTGATCACTGCGCTCGGCATAAAGAAAGTGGAGGAGCTGATGCCGGCCGATCCAGTGCGGGCCCTCGACCCGGCACCGGGTCTCGACCTGGCCGGGATCAGCAGCGCATCGCTCGGCGGCTTCGCCAGCACGTTCGGTGACGTTGCCTACAACCGGATCGAAGGGTCCAACAATTGGGTGGTCAACGGCAGCAAGTCCGCCACCGGACGGCCGATCCTCGCCAACGATCCGCACCGCGTGATCACCAACCCAGCGGTCCGGTATCTCACGCACCTGGTTGCACCGGGGTGGAACGTGATCGGGGCTGGCGAGCCCTCGTCGCCGGGTGTGGCCATCGGCCACAACGACCGCATCGCGTTCGGGCTGACGGTGGTCGGGATGGACCAGCAGGACGTGTACGTCGAGACGCTCGGCGACTGTCCCGGCGCTGCCGCCGGCACGCTCGGGTGTGTGCAGACGTCGCGCGGCTGGACGCGCATCGACACCCGCACCGACACCATCCGCATCAAGGGTGAGGCACCGCGCGCGGTGGTGCTGCAGTTCACCTCGCACGGCCCGATCGTGTCGATCGACAGTGCGCGCAAGCGTGCCTTCGCCATCCGCTCGGTGCACAGTGAACCCGGCACCGCCGCATACCTCGGATCGCTGGCGCTGGATCGCGCACGCAACTGGCCGCAGTTCGAGGCCGCGATGACGAAGTGGCTGATGCCGAGTGAGAACATGATCTATGCCGATGTGGATGGGAACATCGGCTGGATCGCGGCCGGGCTCATGCCGCGTCGCAGCTGGAGTGGGCTGCTGCCGGTGCCCGGCACCGGGACGCACGAGTGGAACGGTTTCGTGCCTGGGCGCGCACTGCCGCGGTCATACAACCCGACGTCGGGTTTCATCAATACCTCGAACGACAACATCCTGCCGCCTGGCTACACCACGCCGATCTCGTACGAATGGGCGACGCGCTATCGCGTGCAGCGCGTGCGTGAGGTGTTGCAGCAGTCACGCAAGTTCAGCATCGAGGACTTTGGTCGCCTGCAACACGATGATCTCTCGCTGCTGGCGGCCGCGCTGATCCCCGCGCTCCGTGAGGCCGCGCAACGCCGCGGCCAGCTGGACGATCCGCGGGTGAAGCTGCTCACCACGTGGGACATGCGCATGTCGCGCGAGCAGGTGGCACCGACTGTCTTTTCGGCGTGGGCACCGGCGCTCTACAGGCGCGCCATCGCGCGGGACGTCCCGGTTGGCGGCAGCATCGCGACGCTGCTGGCGGGTCGGGCGTCGTACGAATGGCTGGAGCGTTACCTGCGCACACATCAGGGGACACCGGGCCTCGACTCGGTGGTGCTCGGCGCGTTGCGCGACGTCGAACCGCAATTGAGTGCGCTGGCCCCGAACCTGGAATGGGGCGCGGTGCACAAGGCACGCTTCCGCCATCCGCTCTCGGCGCAGTACGACCTCGCACCGGCGTCGCGCAGCGGTGATGCCAACACGGTGAACGTCACCGGTGGCGCGAACTTCACGCAGACCGCGGGTGCGTCATTCCGCGAAGTGATCGACCTCGCCGACTTCGACCGGTCGATCGTCACCAACGTGCCGGGGCAGTCGGCGGATCCGCGCAATCCGCACTACGCCGACCTGTTGCAGCTCTGGGGGCGCGACGAGTATTTCCCGTTGGTGTACTCGCGGGCGCGAGTGGAACAGGAGACCGAGCGTGTGACCTGGCTGACGCCGCGGCGACGCGCGCGGTGATGGTGTGGGCAGGAATTCGTCGCACACGGTTCCGAGTGGCATGATCCGCACGCACCATTGATCCCGGATGCCGATCGCGCATCACTCCCGAGATTTCCGCTGCCCTCCCTGTTGCCGATGCCGACTGTCCGCACGCCCGACGACGACGACGACTTCGTGACAGACGCCCCGGCCGGCGGCGGCAACGACCGGTTGCAGCGCTGGGTGGACGTGATCGCCGCTCTGCTGGGGCGGCGCATGCCGGCGTCATTCCGCGACCTCGCCCGCGATGTGCCGGAATACCGGCGCAAGCTGGAGGCGATGCCGTCGCAGGAGAGTGTCGACGGCAGGCGCGCGATGGAGTCACTCAAGCGCGCGTTCGAACGGGACAAGGATGAGTTGCGCACCCTTGGCATCCCGATCGAGACCAGCCCGGTGCTGGACGACGACGGCCTGCCGACGTCGTGCTACCAGCTGCGGACGAAGGACTTCTACATGCCGTACCTTTCGGTGGTCGCCCCGTCACCGGACGCCACGGGGCCGAAGCGGATTCAGTCCGACGGCTACAAGGCGTTCAGCGAGCTCACGCTCGAGCCGGACGAATTGGCTGCGATCGTGCACGCGGCCGACAGCATCCGGAACCTCGGCGATCCGGTGCTGCGGAACGACGTGGAATCGGCGATGCGAAAGCTGGCGGTGGACCTGCCGCTGGACGATGCCGGCGACGCGCCCGACGTGCCGCGGGTGATCACCGAGCGCGTACAGCCCGACGCCTCGGTGTTCGCGCTGCTGAGTGAGGCGCTCCAGCACCGGAAGGCGGTGGCGTTCACGTATCGCTCGATGACCACGGACCACACGACCGAGCGGGAAGTGGAGCCGTACGGTCTCTTCTTCATGCACGGGCACTGGTACCTGGCGGCACGTGACGGCGGTGAGGAGACGGTGCGCAACTTCCGCCTGCGTCGCATGACCAAGCCGTCGATGGTGAACTCGAGGCTGCAGACACCGGACTTCACCATCCCACGATCGTTTTCGTTGCGGGAGCACTCGCGCCCGCGGCAAGCGTGGGAGCTCGGTGACGACCTGCCGCTGCAGGTGGTGGTGGAGTTCGATGGCCAGTCGGGCCCAACGCTGGCTGCCGCCGCGCTGGGCCAGCCTGTCGATGGGCACCCGACGCAGCGCGTGTTTGCGGTGCGCCGGGGCGACAGCTTCGCGCGCTGGATCCTGTCCTGTGCCGGCGAGGCGCGGGTGCTGTCACCGGCGTCACTGGCGGCCGAGGTGCGCGCGATCGCGGCCGCCACACGTGCGCAATACGTCGGCGATGGCCCAGCCCATGTGGTGAACCCGGCGCCGACACTCCCGGTCCCCGCGGGTTCGCGGAAACCATGGGAGCCGAAGGGCGCGGCAGCACAGTTGCGTCGCCTGCTGCTCGCGATGCCGTTGATCGCCGACGGCGAGGAGCATCGCATCGAGGACGTGGCCACGCGCATCGGATGCGACGTGGTGACGCTGACGAAGGATCTGCACTCGCTCGCACCACGATACGACCTGCCCGGCGGCTTCGTGGAGGACGTGCAGGTGTACATCGGGACCGGTGTGGTCTCGGCCAATTCGCAGCGGCTGCGGCGCCCGATGCGGCTGACGATGAGTGAACTCTTTGCGATGGACCTCGGCCTGGCCGTACTCCGGACACACCGCCCGGCCGACGAGCATGCACTGCTGGACAGTGCGCGTCGCCGGTTGAAGGATGTGCTGACCCGCTTGCGCGATGATCCGATGCCCGACTTGCTGTACAACGTCTCGTTGGGTGCATTCGGCAGCATCGAGAGCCTGGCCGACGTGCGTGAAGGCTTGCGGACTCGCACCAAGCTGCGCATCGGCTACCGGAAGTCGGGCAGCGCGGTCACCGACGAACGCGTCGTGCGACCGTACGCGCTGTTGTCCGCCAGAGGGATGATGTACCTGGTGGCCCACTGCGACCGGAACGACGCGATCCGCATCTTCCGCATGGATCGCCTGTCACAGGTGACGCGGCTGGCGGAGGGTTTCGAGTCGGTGGAGTTTGACATGGACGCGGTGGCGCACGACGGCCGCGTGTTCCAGGATGGGAAGCACGACCTGATGCTGGTGCGGTACTCCCCGCACATCGCCCGCTGGATCGCCGAGCGTGAGCGTCGCGCGCTGTCTGCCGACGGAAGCCTGGTACTCGACCATCCGCTGGCCGACCACGAATGGGCGGTGCGGCATGTGCTGCAGTACGGTGCTGACGCCGAGGTGCTGTCACCACCCTCGCTGCGTGAGCGACTGCGCGACACGCTGGATGCGGTCACGGCGTAAGATGCGCCTGCGGCGCGACCCGGTGCTGCGGCCGCGCCGTCACCCGTCGGGTCAGCGCGTCCCGGTCGTCGCCATCTGTCCGGTCAGGCTGCGTCGTGCGTCATCCAGGCCGCCACGCAGCGTGAACGCCCGGTCACGCACGCTGCCACTGGTGTCGCCGAGTGCCTGGCGCAGTGCGCGCTGCGCCTCGCCCGGCACGGCATTGCCGAGGGCCAGCAGCGCGCGGGTCGCCACTTCGTAGACGGCCACGGTGGCCTCCGGCTGGCCGTCGTTGAAGAGCGGCACGCCACGCTTGATCGCCAGGTCCACCAGTTCGACGGCGCTGCTGGCAGTGCCCGTGGGGCGGTCCGACGACGGGATCAGCACCCGGTCGATCACGTGGATGATGCCGTTGCTGGCCGGGATATCGGCGATGCGGACGGTGGCGTCGTTGATGCGCAGTTCATCGTTCCGCTGGCTGATGCGCAGGTCCTGGCCGGCCACGGTGTTGGCGCTGCTCACGTTGCGCGCCTGCGAGGCGGTCACGCGTCCCGCCACCACGTGATAGGTGAGCACAAGGCGCAACTTCTCGCGGTTCTCGGGCTTCAGCAGCTCCTGCACGGTGCCGGCCGGGAGGCGCGCGAAGGCGTCGTCAGTGGGTGCGAACAGTGTGTAGGGCCCACGGCCGAGCAGCGTCTCGGTGAGACCGGCCGCATCGACGGCGGCGAGCAACGTGGTAAACTGTCCGGCAGTCTTCGCCACCTGTGGAATCGAGGGGCTGCGGGTGGCGTGCTGTGCACCCAGCGGGGCGAGCGGAAGACCGAACGTGACTGCAACGAGGACCAGCTGTGAGAAACGACGCATGACGGAGCTCCGATGAATACGGGAAGGGACAGCCTGATGCCGACCGGTTCGCGCCATGCCGCCCGCTGGATGCAGGCCCCGACAACGGGTCTCACGCGTGCATCCGAAACTCTTCCGTTGGCGAATGCCTTCACGACTCAGGGACCGATGAGGCCGACGTGGAGCAGGCATGCAGCTGGGACGACCCGTTCGGATGGATGACATGACGCGTGGCGGAAGCGACGCGGCGCGGGCGCACCTGGCGTTGGTGACCGACGTGGCCGGCAGCGGTCCGGCGCCGGTCGAGGCATTGTTGCCGCGGATCGCCGCCGGCGACGAGCGTGCGGTGCGCGATTGTGTGTCGCGTTACGGGCCGCTGGTCTGGTCGCTGGCGCGTCGCTGGTCGCCCGACGGCAGCGAGGCAGAAGACGCGGTGCAGGAGATCTTCATCGATCTGTGGCGCACGGCAGGCCGCTACGACGCGGCGCGCACCAGCGAGGCGGGATGGGTGGCGATGATCGCGCGGCGCCGCCTGATCGATCGCGCGCGGCGTCGCGAACGGTTGCCGGTGATGGAATCCATCCCCGACGACTTCGACGTAGCCAGCGAATCGGAGCGTGACCTGGATCGCGAGTGGCGCGCCGAGCAGGCGCGCGAGATCCTGCGTGAGTTGCCGCCGGCGCAGCGCCGGATGCTGGAGTTGTCGCTGGTGCACGGCAGGACGCACGACGAAATCGCACGTGAAACGGAAACACCACTGGGCACCGTCAAGTCGCACATCCGCCGTGGGTTGCAGCGCGCGCGAGAGTTGCTGGCGTCACGGACCCCGGACGAAGCGGGAGAGGCATAGTGCAGAACGAGATGGAGGATGAGCGTCTGGGCGAGCTGTTGATGCAGCGGGCGACCGGGGCCTTGAGCGCGCCGGAAGCCGATGCCCTGGCGCAGGCGCTGGCCAAGCTGCCACCGGGCGAAGTGGCGCGCTGGGAACGGGCGGCGGCCGAACTGACGGCGGCGTTCGCGGCGTCGGATCCGGCGGCGCGTGAACCATTGCCGGCCGCGCTGGCCGATCGCGTCATCAGCAGCGGTGAGCGGCTGGTGAGTGCGCAGGAGCGACCGGCCGTGAGTGCCGGCAGCACCGTGCGTTCGATCGACTCCGGTGGATCACGCCTGATGGCCTGGAGCGGCTGGATGGCGGCGGCGGCGGCACTGGTGCTCTGGTTCGCCGCACCGCGCGGCGAGCGCACACCGGAACCGGCCGCGGCACCGGTAGTCGTGAACACCGCGGCGTTGCTGCGAGACTCATTGCTCACCTCCGACAGCGCGATGACACGCCTCGACTGGACGGCCACGACCGACAGCAGTGCGCTGGGGGCCAGCGGTGACGTGGTCTGGAGCGGCCGCGCACAGCGCGGGGTGATGCGCATTGCCGGGTTGCAGCCGAATGATCGTCGGCGTTGGCAATATCAGCTCTGGATCTTCGATCGCACACGCGACCGGAAGTATCCGGTGGACGGCGGCGTGTTCGACGTGCCGGCAGGGCAGGGCGAGGTCCTGATTCCGATCGATGCGCGAGTGCCGGTGGGCGAGGCGGTCATGTTCGCCGTCACCGTGGAACCCGCCGGTGGCGTGGTGGTCTCCACGCGCGAGCGCATCGCACTGCTGGCGCAACGCAAGAGCTGACGAGGGGCGCGCGTGATGCCGTGACGGTGCACTGAGCCCGACATCAGTGCACCGTCACCGACGGAGGCTCACGCCACCGCGAACGGCGTCTCGAGGCTGCGCGACTGCGGTGTGAAGAGGCGCGCACCGGTCTCGGTGATCACCATGTCATCCTCCAGCCGGATCCCGAATTCGCCGGGGATGTAGATGCCCGGTTCGTCGGAGAACGTCATGCCCGGCTGGAGCGGCATGGTGTTCCCCTTCACCAGGTACGGCCACTCGTGGCCATCCATACCCATGCCGTGGCCGACGCGGTGCGTGAAGTACTTGTATCCGGGGCCGAAGCCGGCATCGCTGATCACCTTGCGCGCGGCGGCATCCACCGATTCTGCGGGCACGCCGGGCCTGGCCGCCGCCAGCGCTGCCGACTGCGCACGCAACTCGATCTCGAACACATCCTTCATCCGCTGCGTCGCCTTGCCAAGCACGAAGGTGCGCGAGATGTCGGAGCAGTAGCCCTCCACCTTGCAGCCACCGTCGATCAGCACGATCGACCCTTCGCGGATCACCTGCGGCTTGGCTGACCCGTGCGGCAGGGCCGAGAACTCGCCCACCTGCGCACCGGCGCTGCCACTGTACCCCAGCTTCTGGTGCGCCGCCTCGACCAGGTCCTGGAACTGCGACTGCGTCATGCCATCCGTGAGCGCCTTGTAGGCCGCTTCGTAGGCGGCCAGCGTGACGGTGCTGGCGTGCTGCATGAGCTCCAGTTCGTGCGCATCCTTCACCACTCGGCACCCCGCGGTGACCGGTGTTCCCGTGACGAAGCGGCCGTTCGCCAGCGCCTTCGCCATGCCATCCTGAAACACGAACTTGACCGTCTCCTCGACACCGACGGTGGCGGTGGCGAGGCCACGGTCGCGCAATCCCTTCGCGACCAGCGCATACGGATTCTCGTCTTCCTCCCACGCGAACACCTGTGCGTCGGTACCCAGCGGGCCGCTGTGTGCCTGCTCCATCGCCCGCTCCTCCTCGAACTTCGGCGTGACGAGGAAGGCGCTGCCCTTCACCGGAATCACGGCTGCCAGCAGCCGCTCGCTGGTGCCCCAACGAATGCCCGTGAAATACTCCATCGACGTGCCGCCGGTGAGCACCAGCGCGTCGAGCTTCTGCTCGCCCATCAGCCGCTTCGCCTTCTCGATGCGGGCGCGACGTTCGGCGACGCTAATCGGCGTCACGCCAGCGATCATCGGGCGCAGCGCGCGGATCGACGCGGGCAGCGCGGCATCGGCGGCGGTTTCCGTCTCCAGCCGCGTGGCGTGGATGCCGAGTGCGCCGGCGGTGATCGCTGCAGACGAGGCGGTGACGAACTGACGGCGCGAGGGCATGGCGAAGACGGGCAGAAGGAGGCGACAGGCTGCGGCGGGCCCCGGTGCCCGCTGCTGACGGGAATATGAAGGTCTGACTGCGTGCGCGCAGCCGCCGCGCTGCGGCGCGTCTCGACCACGGTCGCGCGCGTTGAAGCCGCAGGCGTGGTTGTCGTGACCGCGCCACGGCCACTACAATCCGACTGCGGCTCCACCGTGCGTGCCACGCGCCTCCATTCCAGCCCGGGTCGGATCATGCCCAGCTTTCGTCGGCTCCTCGCCTGCCTCCTGCTTCCCGTCACCGCCGGTGCGCAGGCGGCGCTCACGCCACATCAGCGCGCCGCCCGCGAGATCTACGAGCAGCTGGTGGAGATCAACACCGTGGATTCGGTGGGCTCGGTGACGACCGCCGTCGAGGCGATGGCGGCCCGCTTCCGCGAGGCCGGATTCCCGGCCGCCGACATCCACGTGGTGGTACCGCCGGGCAAGCCGACCAAGGGCAACCTGGTGGTGCGCTACCGCGGTCGCGGCGGTCCGCTCAAGCCGGTGCTGCTGCTGGCGCACCTCGACGTGGTGGCCGCGCTGCGCACCGACTGGTCACGCGATCCATTCGAGTTGCAGGAAGCCAACGGATTCTTCTACGGCCGCGGCACCTCCGACGACAAGTCGATGGCGGCGATGTTCGTGGCCAACCTGCTGCGTTACAAGAAGGAAGGCTACGTCCCCTCGCGCGACCTGATCCTCGCGCTCACCGCCGATGAGGAAGGCGGTGGCTCCAACGGCGTCACCTACCTGCTGCAGAACCATCGCGCGCTGATCGATGCCGCCTACGCGATCAACGAGGGCGGCGGTGGCACGCTACGCCCCGACGGCACCACGCCGCTCTTCCATTCCATCCAGGCCGCCGAGAAGGTCTACACCGACTTCACGCTCACCGCGCGCAATCCCGGCGGGCATTCCAGCGTGCCGCGTGCCGACAACGCGATCAACCAGCTGGCGATGGCACTGCTCAACGTGTCGAAGTTCACCTTCCCGGTGGCGCTGAATACCGTGACGACGCCGTTCTTCACCGAAACCGCCAAGGTCGAGACCCCCGAGCTGGCAGCAGCCATGCGCGCCATCGCCGCCAACCCGCGCGACGACGCGGCCGCCGCGATCATCTCGAAGGACCCGCGCTATTCGTCGATGCTGCGCACGTCCTGCGTCGCCACACGACTGGCCGGGGGGCACGCCAACAACGCGTTGCCGCAGACGGCCACCGCCAACGTCAACTGCCGCATCGCACCGACGTCGTCACCGGATGACGTGAAGGCGGCGCTGGTGAAGGCGATCGGCGACACCGGGGTGCAGGTGTCGTCGCGCGCCGAGGGGCGCGGCGGTGTGGCGCCCGATCCGATCGATCCCACCTTGCTCGCCAGCGTCACCGCGCTGACGAAGCAGATGTGGGGCGCGATTCCCGTCATCCCGACCATGAGCACCGGCGCCACCGACGGCCGGCCGCTGCGTGCCGCCGGCATCCCGACGTTCGGCGTCAGTGGCATCTTCTCGGTGCCCGGTGAAGCCAACGCTCACGGCCGCGACGAGAAGCTGCGTACGCGATCGTTCTACGAAGGGCTCGACTTTCTCTACCAGCTGGTGAAGCAGGTCTCAGGCACCATCGCGATGTGACCGGACCAGGCGGGCTGCCGTACCAATCGCACCACGGCAGCCCGAGGCAGGGAACTTCCCACCACCATGGTCGTATCGGTCCCGATGCTCAGGCGTGTCGTCCTCCTGCTGGCGTGTGGCCTCGGTGCCGCGCCGATCCTGTCCGCGCAGGCAGCGTCCATCGCCGCACCCGAGGCGCGTTCGGGCACCGTGCAACCGGGGCCGCGCCTGCGCCTCAGTGGATACATCCGGAGCAGCACGAGTGGCGAGGTCGTGCGCCGCGCCGAGGTGCGCCTCGATGACGGCGTGGTGCGCGTGGAGTCGAATGACGAAGGGTTCTACTCGCTGCTGCTGGCGCCGGGCCTGCGACGCCTCCGCATCCGCGCCATCGGCTTCACACCGCTCGACACCACGGTGCGCGTCAGCACCAGCCTGTCGCGCGACTTCCTGCTGGTGCTGCGGAAGGTGACGCTGGCCGAAGTCACTGTGCAGGCGGATGCCATTGGCGATCGCCCCGACCTCGACCCGCGCACCCCTGACATGAGCGTGGTGCGACTCGACCTGCAGGCGATCAAGCTGCTGCCGACGGTGCTCGGTGAACCGGATCCGATCCGCAGCCTGACGCTGCTGCCGGGCGTGTCGCTCTCCAGTGATGCCTCCACCGCGATCAGCGTGCGCGGTGGTGCCGCTGACCAGAACCTCTTCCTGCTGGACGAGGCCACGGTCTACAACCCCAGCCACATCCTCGGCTTCCTCAGCACGTTCAACGCCGATGCGGTGGACAACTTCACGCTCTACAAGGGCGCGATCCCGGCACGGTTCGGTGGCCGGCTGTCGTCGGTGGTGGATGTCCGGCAGCGCGAGGGCAACGCGAACGAGTTCGTCGGCTCCGCGTCGATCGGGCTGCTGGCGAGCCGCGCGACGGTGGAAGGTCCGCTGCCGGGGCATGTCGGCTCGTACATGATCGCGGCCCGCCGCTCGTATGCGGACCTGTTCGCGCCGCTGGCCAGTGATACGTCCATCCGCGACGTGCGCGCCTATTTCTACGACCTGAATGCGAAGGCGAACGTGCGGCTGGGCAGCAGCGGCGCCGTACTGCTGTCGGCGTATCTGGGCCGCGACCGATTCAGTGGCAGCTCCGACTTCGGCGCCGGCTGGGGCAACCGTGCCACCACACTGCGCTGGAACCAGGCCTTCGCCAACCGGCTCTTCTCCAAGGTCACGGTGGCCAGCGGCACCTACGATTACCGGCTCGACATCGTGACCGGCATTCGCGACTCGATCACGTGGGGGTCACGCATCCGCAGCCTCGATGCCAAGGTCGATGAGACGCTCTACCTGTCGCCGACGAACACCATCGAGTTCGGCCTGCAGTTCACCGACCAGACCATCCGGCCCGGGGACCTGGTCCCGACGAACCAGCAGGCGACGTTCGTGGAGCGTCGTATCGAGCCGCGGCACACGCTGCTGCCGGCGGCCTATGTCGGACAGGAAGTGCAACTCGGTCCGCGAGTGGCGCTGCGCTACGGTGTGCGGTATGCCGGCTTCCTGCGCCGTGGCGTGGCCACCATCTACCAGTACCGCGATGGTGCGCCGGTGGTCTGGAACAGGGCGCTGGCGCGCTACGAACCGGGCGTGGTCACCGACAGTGTGCCCTACGCCCGCGGCGCGCGTGTGGCGAGTGCCGGTGGGCTCGAGCCGCGCCTCTCCGGTCGGGTGATGCTCAGCGAAACGTCCAGCCTCAAGGCCAGTTTCGCGCGCACGCAGCAATTCCTGCTGCTGGTGTCGAACACCAACTCCGTCAGCCCACTCGACGTGTGGGAGCCCGCCGGCCCGTACATCGATCCGCAGCGTGCCGACCAGTTCGCGCTCGGCTACAGCACCACGCGTGGCAGCTACGAATTGTCGGTGGAGGGATACTTCAAGCGCGCCAGCAACGTGGTGGACTTCATCGACGGCTCTGACGTACTGCTCAATCCACGCATCGAGACGCAGATGGTGCAGGGGAGTGGGCGGGCATACGGCCTCGAAGTGTTGCTCCGCCGTGCCACCGGCCGCACCACGGGATGGGTGAGCTACACCCTCGCGCGCAGCGAGCAGCGGTTCCCGGTGCCGGCGCGATCCGGCGGCACGGGCGCAGGTGGCATCAACGATGGCGCGTGGTATCCGAGCCCGTTCGACAAGACGCACAACCTGGCGGTGGTGATGCTGCGGCCGATGGGTCGCAAGTGGACGATCGGCACGACGTTCCTGATGGCCACCGGACTGCCGACCACCTTTCCCGGTGCGCGCTACACCATCGACGGGCTGCTGGTGACGGAGTTCGGCCCACGCAACGGCGGGCGCCTGCCGCTGTACCATCGCCTCGACCTCAACGCCACGCGCCAGTTCCGTCATGGCGAACTGCAGCTCGGCGTCCTGAACGCATACAACCGCTTCAACGCGCAGGCGCTGCGGTTCCGGCAGCAGGTGAACGATCCGCGTGTCACGGAAGCGGTGCAAACCTCGATCTTCGGTATCGTACCGAGTGTGGCGTATGCGTTTCATTTCTGAGCTGCGACGATGGTGCGGGGTGGCGGCGCTGCTGGCCGCGAGCGTCGCTTGCGAGCGCGTGGTGCAGGTCACCGCGCCGCGCCTGGAATCGCGCCTGGTGGTGGAGGCGCGACTGGAGCGACAAGTCGGGCGCCGTGCGCCGATCCAGCGTATCCGCCTGACGACCACACAGGACGTCTTCAGCCGTGATTCCGCGCCGCCGGCCCGGGGCGCCGTCGTGCGCGTCCTCGATGCCGCGGGATCCGCCACGCCGTTCGTGGAATCGCCGAGTGAGCCCGGCGTGTACGTCGCCACCGCGCAGATGTTGCTCGCGGTGGGTCAGACCTTCACGCTGCAGATCACCTGGGACGGCGACGAGTACGTCTCGCGCGAGACCATGCTGCGCGCGGTGCCCATCGATTCCGTCTACTTCACCGAGGGTGGTGGCCTGCCCGGGCTGTCGGCCGGCCTGCGCGGCACGATCAGCTTCACCGATCCGGGTGAGCGGCAGAACTACTACCTCTGGGACCAGTGGGTGGACGGCGTGCGCCAGCTGTCGCCGGACAGTGGTTCGTTCTCGCGGGCCGTCCTGCCCGACGACATCATCAACGGCAATTCGGTGCGTGACTTCCAGCCGTACCGTGGCGTGGTCGTGCGATCGGGGCAGGTCGTGCGCATCCGGCAGTCGTCCATCTCCGATCAGGCCTATCGTTTCTACGAATCGCTGTCCGAGCAGACTGACAACAGCGGTTCGCCGTTCGGCGTGCCCGCCAGCAGCATCCGGGGCAACGTCGCCAACCTCACGCGGCCCACGCGACTGGCCCTCGGCTACTTCATCGCCACCGAGTACTCGGAACTCCAGCGACAGGTGCCCTGAGGGTGTGAGTCCCCGGGCGGCGGACTCGCGCCCGGCGGGTCGATGTGGGAGCTTTGCCGGACGCACATAGGGAACCTCTGAACACGTGGGATGGGTCGCGCGGGCGGCGGTGGCGTGCCGATCAAGGCGGGCGAGGAAGGCGGACGTCCGTCCGCCGACGCAGCGCAACGCCGAGCGGCACCCACAGCACCCACCACGCGGCCCATCCGACGTGTTCAGAGATTCCCTCGCACCTTCCACTCTCCTGGACCCGTCGATGCGGCTTGCCCGATCCACCCAGTTCACCGTCGCCACGTTCATCGCCGTCAGCGCCGCGGTCCCCCCCGCGATGGACGCCCAACGTGCCGGTCCCGCGCGCCCTGCCGCTGCATCCACCACCTACGATCCCACGCTCTACAGCGCGCCGACGGCCACCAGCAGCGCGTTCAAGTCGCTCCGGTGGCGCAACATCGGCCCCACTCGCGGTGGACGCGCGAATGCCGTGGTGGGCGATCCGACCAAGCCGCTCACGTTCTACTTCGGTGGCGTGAACGGCGGTGTCTGGCGCACCACCAACGCCGGACAGACGTGGAGCAACCTCACCGACGGCAAGACCGACATCTCGTCGGTGGGATCACTCGCGATCGCGCCATCGGACCCGAACGTCATCTACGTCGGCACCGGTGAGCGACAGTTGCGCGAGGATCTCACGCATGGCACGGGCGTCTACCGCTCCACCGATGCCGGCGCCACCTGGTCACGACTCGGCCTCACCGACAGCCATCAGGTGGCCGACATCGTGGTCGATCCCCGCGATGCCGATCGCGCCTACGTGGCGGCGATGGGCCATGCCTTCGGCCCCAACAGCGAACGGGGCGTGTTCCGTACGCTGGATGGTGGCCGCACCTGGAAGCGCATCCTCTTCATCAACGACTCCACCGGCGCGCAGGACCTGACCATCGATCCGTCGAACCCGCGCATCATCTACGCCTCGATGTACAAGTTCCAGCGGACACCGTGGTCGATGGTGGCGGGCGGTGGCCGCAGCGGCATCTGGAAGACGGTGGACGGTGGCGACACCTGGACCGAACTCACCTTCCGCCCCGGCATCCCCAAGCGGCCGCTGGGCAAGATCGGCATCGACGTGTCACCCGCCAATCCACGACGTCTTTACGCCAGCATCGAGGCCCCCGATTCGTCGGGCGGCATCTTCCGCTCCGACGACGCCGGTGAATCGTGGAGTCGGATGAACACCGATCCGCGCTTCTGGGTGCGGTCGTGGTACTACTCGCAGGTCACCGCCGATCCGCAGAACGAGAACACGGTGTACGTGATGAACCTCACCGTCTACCGCTCCATCGACGGCGGCAAGTCGTTCTCTCGTGTGCGTGTGCCGCACGGGGACACGCACACCATGTGGGTGGACCCGAAGGATCCGAAGCGGATGATCAACGCCAACGATGGTGGCGCCACCATCTCGATGGACGGCGGTGAGACCTGGTCCAGCATCTACAACCAGCCCACGTCACAGTTCTACCACGTCACCACCGACAACCAGTTCCCCTATCGCATCTACGGCGGCCAGCAGGACAACTCGGCCATCTCGGTGGCCAGTCGCTCCGATGACGGCGCCATCGGCGATCGCGATTACCACGACGTGGCCGGCTGTGAGAACGCCACCGTGGCGGTGGACCCGCGCAATCCGCAGGTCACCTACGGCGGTTGCTATATGGGCTCCTTCTCGCGCTACGATCACGGACGCCGACAGGAGCGCGACATCTCCGTCACGATGCGCAACTACGACGGCTGGGGTGCCGCCGATGTGCCGGAGCGTTTCCAGTGGACCTTCCCGGTGTTGATCTCACCGCATGATCCGTCCACGCTCTACGTCACGTCGCAGCATGTCTGGCGCTCGCGCACCGAAGGGGCGAGCTGGGAAAAGATCTCCCCCGACCTCACCGTGCACGATCCGAAGACGCTGACGCGCACCGGCGGCCCGATCCACGGCGAGATGACCGGCGCCGAGTGGTACGCGACGATCTATGCGTTCGCCGAGTCGCCGAAGGTGAAGGGGGTGTTGTGGGCAGGCTCGGATGATGGCCTGATCCATGTCTCACGCAACGGTGGCACCAGCTGGGAGAACGTGACGCCGCCGGGCTACGGCCGGTTCACGCGCACCGCGCACATCGATCCGTCGCCCCATGATCCGGCGGTGGTGTACGTGGCCGCCAATCGCTACCAGCAGGATGACTACGCGCCCTATCTCTGGAAGAGCGCCGATTACGGCAAGACGTGGACGAAGATCGTCACCGGCATTCCGGCGACGGCGTTTACGCGTGTCGTGCGCGAAGATCCGGTGCGGCGCGGACTGCTCTACGCCGGCACCGAGATCGGTGCCTTGGTGAGCCTGGACGACGGTGCCAGCTGGCAGCCGCTGCAGCTCAACCTGCCGCGTGTCAGCGTGCGTGACCTGAAGGTGCACGGCAACGACCTGATCGCGGCCACACATGGTCGCGCTTTCTGGGTGATCGACGACGTCTCACCGCTGCGTGAACTTACCGACGTGGTGCGCGCCAAGCCGGTGCACCTCTTTCAGCCTGCGACGGCGATGCTGTGGGAGGGCCGTGGCTGGAAGCGCAACGGCGCTGCCGGCGAGAATCCCCCGCCGGGCGTGCTGGTGGATTACTGGCTGCGAGACACACCGGCCAACGGTACGGCGGTCGCGCTGCAGTTCCTGGACGCGAAGGGCGCGGTCATCCGCAGCTTCGACGCGGCGGTGAAGCAGGATTCGAGCGCGCGTATTGATACCGTCGCCGCACGCGTGGCGGTCACCGACAGCGTGTCGTACTACGCGGCGGATTCGATCCCGCGGCTCAAGGCCGGTACCAACCGCTTCTTCTGGAACCTGCGCTACCCTGACGCGCGCGAGATGCGCAACACCGTCATCGACGAAGGGGCGCTGACCGGCCCGAAGGTCACCCCCGGCACCTACACCGTGCGCCTGATCGTCGGTCGCGACACGTCGAGCCGGCAGTTCACGGTCATCCCCGATCCCCGAGCCACCGCCACCACCGCCGACCTGGTGGCACAGTTCGATGCGGCGCAGCGCGTGCGAGCCCGCATCACCGAAATCGTCGAGCGCGTCGAGCGGCTGGAGGACCTGCAGGCACAGCTGGACGCGCGCGTGGAGCAGACGAAGGACCAGGCCTACGCCAAGCAGGTGGCCGATGCGGCCAAGGCGGCGCGTGCCAAGCTGGAAGTCGTGCGCGACCAGCTTTACGAAATCGGGTGTCACGTGGACCAGTGCACACTCGACCAGCCGGTCCGGCTGT
>JANMON010000283.1:0-5059 GCA_031369265.1 Gemmatimonadaceae bacterium
GCTCAACGACTGCGCGCGCACCGGCGACATGATCCTCAGTGCGACGCGGGACTGGGACTATCGCGGGCGATACGAGCCGATTCCGCATCGGTCGTCACATGGCGCCTTGCATCGCGATCACATGCTGGTGCCGATGCTGACCAACCTGCCGTCGGCGACGCCGTACCGGCGGACGCAGGATGTGTTTCACCGGTCGATGGCGTTCCTCGGCGTCTGAACGACCGTCGGTCTCTGCGTGCAGCCGCTTTCTGCGTTTGCTAGCTTTCCGTCATGTCGTGGCCTGCCCTGGTGATGGCGCTCGTGTGGCGCTGTATGCGTGAACCGTCGCTGATCGGCCCGTTGCTGCTGGTGGGCTGGCGGTTCCGGCGGCGCAACTGGTATGCGCGCGCACCGTTCCTGCCGCTGCCGGCGTGGGAATACGTGCAATGGCGGATGCACACGGCGTATGGTGTTCATCACGCTGTGCCGAGCGCTGACGACATCGCAAACTACGCGCGATGGACCTGGCACCTGCCCACCTGACATGACGCTGCAGGCGCCGGCGGGCTTCGCACACCGGCTGAAGGCCGAGGCGTATGCGCGCGGGGCGATGCTGGCCGGGGTGACGCAGCTTGGCCCGATGGAGACGGCGCGCGCCTTCGACGATTGGATCGCGCACGGGTATGCCGGTGAGATGGCGTACCTGGAGCGCGGCGCCGAGAAGCGTCGGGATTCCAGGCTGCCCGTGCCGGGCGCGGTGAGCGCACTGGTGATCGGCGTGAACTACGGTGGCACGGAGCCCGATGGTCCAGTGGCGCGGTATGCGCGTGGCGACGACTATCACGAGGTGCTGGTGCCGATGCTGCGCGGCATCCAGGAGTGGGCGTCAACTGAACTCGGCGTCCCCGTGCCCGGGAAGGCGTACACCGACACCGGTCCGATCCTGGAGCGTGACCTGGGGCGTCGCGCGGGGCTGGGGTGGTTCGGCAAGAACACGATGCTGATCTCGCCGCGGCATGGGTCGTTCTTCTTTCTCGGGGTGCTGTTGCTGGGGCTGGAGTTGGAGTCGGATGCGCCGTTCGTGGCGGATCATTGCGGGACATGTACGCGGTGCCTGAGCGCGTGTCCGACGGAGGCGTTCGAGGGGCCGCGGGTGCTCAATTCGATGAAGTGCGTGTCGTACCTGACGATCGAGGCGAAGGGGGAGATTCCGGAGGAGTTTAGGGCGGGGGTGGGGGGGATGGTGTATGGGTGTGATGTGTGTCAGGAGGTGTGTCCGTGGAACGTGAAGTTCTCGCAGGAGTTGGCTGACGACTCGCCGTTCCGGGCGCGGGAGTTCCTCGCGGGGAAGGACGCGGTGACGCTGGCGACGGACATCCTGGCACTGGATCAGGAGCAGTTCAGCGCGGCGTTCCGGAAGTCGCCGATGAAGCGGGCGAAACTGGCGGGGCTCAGGCGGAATGCAGCGGTGGTACTGGCAAATTCCTGAAGCCATGGATGCCAACGCGCCGCTTCTGCGCGTATCATCGCCTGGCGCGGAGTCGAGGGGGCGACAGCGCTCCGCCGATGTAACGCCGCGGCGAGCAGTGCAGACTCGTTTGTTCAAGGCTCGGTAGCGTGTCGTACGCTGCCGCACCACGGGTGTGGGTGTACTGGCAGGCGTTCGCTGGACGGCATGCGACACCAAACGCAGGCGTGCCTGCAGCAGCGCTCCAGGGGCATCCACGTCAAGAGTCACCACCCGCCGTGTCGTGCGGCGCATGGGGGCGAACAACATGGCACCGACTGGATTGCTCGCCACCTGCACTGCGCAAACGCGACGCTGGAAGCAGATCAATCGTCCGCGCGACAGTTCACCGCTCGCCTTGCACCGTTAGCACCACACTTCCACGCTTCCTGCCGCTTTCGACTCGCGCGTGCGCGGCGACGATCTCGTCGAGGGGCAGGCAGCGATCAATCAGCGGCATGAAGCGTCCTGCTGCAGCCATGGTGACGATGGTGCGGAGGTCGTCCACCCGTTCGGCGACGGGGCCGACAACGGTGCGGTGGTGACTGGTGAGTCCGACCCATGACGCGCGGAGCATTTCGGGGAGCGTGGCGAGGACCGCGAGGTGCTTCCCGCGCGGCATGAGTGCGTCGCGCACCCGCGTGTACGGTGCGTTGCCGACGGTGTCCGCGATCAAGTCGTAACGAATCCCTTCTGCGGCGAAGTCGGTTGTCGTGTAGTCCACCACACGCGCCGCACCGAGGGACTGCATGAGTGCGGCATTGGCGCCGCTGCAGACCGCGGTGACCTCGGCACCAGTCGCCACGGCCAGCTGCAGCATCGTCGAGCCGACGGTTCCCGAGGCACCGTTGATCACGATCCGCTGACCGCTGCGCAGTTCCGCGCGGCGGAAGAAGTCGAGCGCGGTGATACCACCGAAGGCGAGTGCCGCGGCCGACTCGTACGCCAGGTGCGGCGGCTTCGACACCACCACCCCGTCGGCGGCGACGCAGCAGAACTCTGCGTGCGCGCCGAGCCTGGTGCCCGCAGACGCGATCACCGCGTCGCCGACGGCGAAGGTGCGCACCGCGGTCCCGATGGCGACCACGTCGCCGGCGAGTTCACTGCCGAGGATCGGCTGACGCGGTGCCGTGAGGCCGACGGCAAGCCGACTCATGAAGCCGAAACCGTAGGGAACGCTGAGGCTGCGCAGCCGCCAGTCGGCTGACGTGACGGTGGTGGCGCGCACGCGGATCAGCAGGTCGTTCGGGCTGGGTACCGGCGTCGGCACGACCGCGATCGACACCACCTCCGGCGGGCCGTACTTCCGATACACTGCTGCCCGCATGCCCGCCGGCTGGGTCACTGCTTCGGCCGGGAGTTGCGCCAAGGGAGCGAGGAGGTCACGCCGAATCGGAAGGCGAAGAGATTGGCGGTGGAGCGCTTGGGGGCGAAGACGAGCGACCCGTCGGCGTTGTCGGTGATGCCACCTTCGGTGAGATATTCGCGCGTTCCATGTCCCTGATAGGCGACGCCGAGGTCCAGCGCGATGCGGCGGCTGATGGGGAGCTGCAGACCGGCGCCCGTGCTCCAGGCGAAGCCGCCGTCGCCGAAGTTTTCGTCGCCGGCGACGAGGTCGGGGAAGATCCCGCCTCCGATGGTGGAGACAGTGGCGAAGCGACTCGCCCCGACGAGGCCGTGCGCGTACGCGCGAAGCCTCCCGTGCTGGTACGCGAGCTCGGGGCCGACGCCGACGAAGAGGATGCCGTTGACGGTGTTCACGTTCACCTCCACGCGGCAGCCGGGGGTGTTCGCGAGGCAGGTGCGCTTGCTTTCGTTGCCGTAGTTCAGCCAGCCGGCTTGCACGCGGAGCGAGACGATGCCGTCGTGGTCGAGGCGGACGCGGAGGTGCGCCTGGGCGCCGCCGGCATTGCTGACGTTCTGCTTGAAGTCGCCGGTCGGGCGGCCCAACTCGGCGGCGAGGCCGACACTCCAGCGGGGCACGCCCGTGGTGCCGGAGTCGGCGGGGGGCACCTGCTGGGCGACGAGCGGGGTGGCGACAAGGAGGGCGGCAATCAGGGGACGCATCAGAATATTGGGATAGAAGGGTTGTATGCTTACCCTGTACGGGGAGCGTACGGCGTAAGTTTCAGTGAGGCACCGCTACGCCTTCTGCGGCAGATTTGTTTCTAGAAGCTGATTCCGAAGTGCAGGCCCGGCTGGCCGTAGAAGAACCGTGACCATCGGTCATCGACCTGCTTGAACGCCGGAGGCATCGTGGACTGATAGGGACGATGCGTGATCGCGATCGACGGCTGAAAGAACATCCGATCTTTGAACAGTCTGATGTGATAGCCGACGGAATAGGTGTTGAAGACCTGAAATCCGTCGTCGATCTTGTTGCCCTGTTCATTGACGAATGTCTGGAAGGCCGGCATCACGTCAGCCTGTAGAAACACACGCCTCCACACGAATCGCTGGTAGTTCAGCGAGACTCCGCGTTCACTGACGTAGCCTGGGAAGCCTTCTCCCTCCGCCTCAAATGACTTGCCATACGGAATGCCGATTGGCCAGGCATATCTCCAGGTCTTGAACTCGAGAGACACGACATCCCTTCGTGTCACGCGATACCCGACGTTCAGATACACCATTTTCGGTGGATTATTGTCGGGCACTGCATTGGCCATCATGAACAGGGTACTGCCGACAAAGAACTTTCTGTACGTGCTGTCCTGTTCGGAGCATTGTGCATGTGCCGGCACCGCGATCGCGGTCATCAGCATCAGGGCGAGACCAAATGTCTTCGTATGCATGTCTGGTGTTGGTGAGTGACATTGCCAGGACAGCCTAGTTGGTTGCGTGAGCACGTCCCGCCGAGTGAAGGCATGACCCTCCGCGTGTCCCGTCCGGGACACGTCCTGCCCTGCACCGGTCGCGATGATCGTGGGATCATCGAAGGGGTGCTCGGCGTGGCGAGGACGCGGGCGGCCACGAGGGACGCATCGCGCATTCCGCCGATGCATGCCCAGACTTACCCTGTATGCCAGAACGTACAGTGTAAGTAATTCTGGGGCAAGGGCGGCGGTGGTTGCCGTATCCAGTCCGTCGGGGTTATCTCCCACCATGACTACAGCCCGACGGTCTCCGCTCACACGGGAGCGCATCCTCCGTGCGGCCGTGCGTCTGGCCGACAAACAGGGGCTCGACGCGCTGTCGATGCGCCGGCTCGCGAGCACGCTCAAGGTCGAGGCGATGTCGCTCTACAACCACGTCACCAACAAGGACGACGTCCTCGACGGGATGGTTGACCTGATCATCGGCGAGATCACCCTGCCCGCCCCCGGCGGCGACTGGAAGGCAGCGATGCGCGCGCGTGCGACCTCGGCGCACGCGGTGATGCTGGCGCATCCGTGGGCGCCAATGCTGGTCGTCTCGCGGATCAGTGTGGGCCCGAACATGCTGCGCTACATCGATGCCACCCTCGGCACGCTGCGCGAGGCCGGGCTGTCATGGGCCGAGACGGACCGCGCGTGGAACGCCATGGACAGTCACATCTACGGCTTCACGCTGCAACTGCAGAACTTTCCGGTCGAT
>JANMON010000301.1:0-3893 GCA_031369265.1 Gemmatimonadaceae bacterium
AGGAGGCGACGCAGCATCGGTGTTCCGCTCGGGGAGTCAGGGGGAAGGGTGACCTGTGCGCACCAACATCAGGCGGTGAGGCTGGCGCGTGTGTCCTGCTGCGCCGCAGCGCGCACCCACTCGCGCCAGCCCTGCACCGCCATCCACAACAGGATCCAGTACAACACCGTCGAGACGTACAATCCCTGCCGCGGCAGGATCCAGAATCCGTACACGCTGTTCACCACCACCCAGCAGTACCAGTGCTCGATCTTCTTGTGACTCTGCAGGTAGAGCCCCGTGATGCCGAGCGTGGTGACGAAAGCGTCCATCATCGACTGCTCGGCGCCGGTGAAACCCATGCCCCAGCCGAGCAGCAGTGCCAGCGGCACCACCGCCACCAGAAACAGGAGGCGCCCCTGCGTGGTGAGTCGCGTCACGGGCAGGTCGTCATCGTGCGTCGGCCCCTTCTTCTTCCACACCCACCAGCCGTAGAACTGCATCGGCAGGTAATACAGCACCTGTAAACCCGTGCTCGACCAGAGCCGCGCTTGATAGAACACGATCCCGTACAGGATTACCGAGACCAGGCCCCAGGCCCACGTCCAGATGTTGCCCTTCATCAGCAGCCAGACGTTCACCAGCGTGGTCACGGCGGCCGCGATCTCGGTCGGCGACAGTTCGTGCAGGGCCTGTTGCCAGTCGATCACGCCGCCTCACAATGGAAGAGCAACGACAACGGCGCACCGCTCACCGGATGCAGCGGCTCGTCGAGCGTCACCACCCGCAGGCCGGCCAGCGCGAACTGCTCGTGCCACGAGCCGAGCGTGCGATAGTACCACGGCATCGGCGTCGGGAATGTGACGGCGAAGGCGTCGAACGCCTCGCAGCGCCACTCACTACGGTATGGCGCGTCACCACGCGCCGTCCACGAGTGCACCGTCTGCACCAGCAGTCGGCCCTGGGGCGCGAGGCGCGCACGCAGGGCGGCCAGCAGCGGATGCAGGGGATCACCGAGCAATGCGAAGTTGCAGGCGATCACCTGCCACGGGCCCGGTGCCACCGCGGCATCCGATTCCAGCTGCGCATACGTGGCGACCGAGAACTCACCACCACCGAGTTCCTGCGCGCGTGCGATCAGCGGCGCGCTGACGTCGATACCGGCGGTACTCACGCCACGCGCCGCCAGTTCACGCGCCAGCCACCCTTCTCCACAGCCGACGTCCAGCACAGGTCCGGCGGCATGTGACAGGCAGGCCGCGACGATGGCGGCATCGGTGCCCGCCTGTCGGCTGGGAATGAGGCCGTCGCGCACCACCTGCGTCCACGCCGCGGCGTTATCGGTCCAGCTGCGTTCGATGCGCTCGTGCGGCGACGTGTCGGGCATCAGGTGGCCTCTCGAATGGCTTCGGGGACGCGATCCTGCGGCGGGTCGATGCGCACGCTGGCCGTCGCCACGAAGATCTCCTGCAGGAACGCCAGCAATCCGCCGACCAGCGCCAGCATCGCGAGGATGAACAATCCGGCGATCCACCGTGAGGCACTGACGTGCAGCAAGGCCGCGAGGAAGAGCGTGACGATCACCACGCAGATCAAGAGCGCGGCCATCGTGCACAGCGAGATGGCGGCATTGATCAGCCGCGATCGCCGCGACAACATTGCCAGGCGATCACGCATGTCATGGCGCTCGTCTCCGGCGGGCAACTCGTGATATTCCCGCTCGAATTGCCGCGCGCGGTCGATCACGCGCGCCAGGCGGTTGGTGAGCACGCCGAGCATGGCCGCAATACCGGAGAAGAGGAACACCGGCGCCACGGCCTGCTGGATGACGTGCGCGATGTCGATCACGGCGGCTGCCTGCATCATGTCGCGAATCCTACTCGGCGCCGGAGGACGCGGCACCATCTCATGTCCGGCGCACCGGACGCGCCACGGGACGACCGGCCGCCGTGGCCAGCGCCGCCACCTCGGCGGCACTCAGGTGTCGCCATGCACCCTTGGGCAGGGTGCCCAGGGCCAGCGGACCGATGGCCACACGCACCAGGCGCAGCACTTCCACCCCGCACGCCTGCAGCATGCGGCGGATCTGCCGGTTACGGCCCTCGTCGAGCTCCACCAGGAGCCAGCCATGGCGATCGCCAGCCCGCAGCAGCTCTGCGCGCACCACACCGAGAACCTCGCCGTCGCTGGCGGTCACGCCGTGTCGCAGCTGGTCGAGCAGCGCGTCATCAGGGACCCGATCCACCTGCACGTGGTACGTCTTGCGCACGTGCGAGGCGGGGCTGCTGATGGCATTGCCCCACTGCGTGTCATTGGTCAGCAGCAGCAGGCCTTCGCTGGCCTGGTCGAGGCGCCCGACGGGGCCGAGGAATGGCAGCGTGTCGTCGGTGAGGTGCGCATAGACCGTCGGGCGGCCGCCGGGATCATGCCGCGTGGTGAGCACCCCCCGTGGCTTGTTGAGCATCACGTAGGTGCGCGTCGGTGCGGCCACGATGGTCTCATCGAGCGTGATCACGGCCGTTTCGGGCACGACGCGCAGGCTGCCGTCGGTCACTCGGCGGCCGTTCACGTGCACCCGTCCGTCGCGCACCGCCTGCTCGCCTTGTGAGCGCGAGCAAATGCCGAGCTTCGAGAGTGCGCGCGCCAGCGAGACTGTGCCGCGGGGGGCGGCGTCGCGTGAGGGACGCGGACGTGGGCGGGGCGAAGGTGAGGACATCTCGCCAAAGATGAGCGTCACTGGCACGGAACGCAGCCGATGCCAGCAAACGGGGGTGCGGCTGCGTACACAGCGTCGTGCCCCGACCACTCGCCGTTTCCGCCGTCGTCCTGCTGCTTGGTGCGGCGGTATGCATCGCCATGCCCACCGCGCTGGAGGCGCAGCCGACGGTACCGATTGTCCGATCCACGGAACAGGTGGCGGGTGAGGTGGCCGGTGGCGGCGGTGCCATCGACGTCGAGACCGCGGCGCGGCCGAGCGTCCGTGCCTTCCGGACCCCACGCATGCCCGTCATCGATGGGCGGCTCGACGAGGCCGAGTGGCAGCAGGCACCGGCGATCACGAACTTCATCCAGCAACTGCCGCGCACCGGCTACCCGGCCCGGTTCCAGACCGACGTGCGTGTGCTGTACGACGCCGACCGGCTCTACATCGGCGCCACGATGTTCGACCCGGAGCCGCGCAAGGCGATCACCTCGGGGAAGGAACGCGACTTCGTCTCCAGTGCCAGTGACCTGTTCGGCCTGGTACTCGACACATTCAAGGACCGTCGCAACAGCTTCCTCTTCCTGGTGAACCCTGCCGGCGCGGTACGTGACGAGCAGACGTACAACGACTCGCGTACCATCGTCGAGGCGTGGGAGGGCGTGAGCAAGGCGCGCACCGCGATCAACGACTCGTCGTGGACGGTGGAGCTGATGATTCCGCTCCGGACGCTGCGATTCGATGCGTCGCGGTCACCGCAGGAGTGGGGACTGAACTTCATCCGGCGGGTGCGTCGCACCAGCGAGACGTCGTACTGGGCGCCGCTGGAGCGACAATACCGGCTGCACCGGATGTCGAAGGCCGGCACGCTGACGGGGCTCGACAGCCTGCGCCCCGCGCGCAACCTGCAACTCAAGCCATATGCGGTGGCCGGCACATCGAGCGGGCTGCAGGTGCCGGCGACGTCGCGCGGCAGTAACGCCGATGTCGGCATCGACCTGAAGTACGGTGTCACGCCATCGCTCACGCTCGACGCGACCTACAACACCGACTTCTCGCAGGTGGAAGTGGACCAGGAGCAGGTGAACCTGACGCGGTTCTCGCTGCTCTTCCCGGAACGCCGCGAGTTCTTCATCGAGAACGCCGGCGCGTTCCAGTTCGGCGACGTGACGGAGCGCAATTACCGCATGGGTGCGTCGCCGAGCGACTTCAC
>JANMON010000303.1:0-1784 GCA_031369265.1 Gemmatimonadaceae bacterium
GCACGCTCGGCGATGTTCGTCGGACACTTCTCGCCCAGCGTTTCTGCCTGGTCCCGCACGTCGCGCTCGTTCTGGCCCGCCGAGGCCCATGCGGCGGCGAGGAGCTCGCAACCTCGGGCCGGATCGTTCATTTCGAGACGCAGGCGGCCCGCCATCAGGCTGGCGCGCGACCGCACCTGCGATTCGCTGTGATCACGCAGCAGCCGGTCCAGATGGCGCAACGCCCCAGCGCGGTTGTTGCGCGCACTTTCCAGCAGCGCCAGGCGCATCAGCGCGTCGGGCACACGGTTCGCGAAGCGGTATTCATTCACGATCCGCGAGTAGTCGCGCTCCGCATCCGAGGCGCTCGGGGCGATGGACGCCTTCGCGAACAACGCTTCAGGCATCACCGACGCCTCAGCCGGCAGCACCCGCACCAGCGAGTCGGCCAGCTGCCGCGCCACGGCCACGTCGCTGGTCGTGTAACGTCGCACCCGCTGCAGCACGTCCTCGGCGCGCATCGTGCGCAGCGAGTCGGCGTTCTGTGCCTGCAGCGCTGTGATCGGCGCCAGCACCAGCGCGGTGCACAACACGGCGGTGACGCGCTTAAGCACGGCGGCGCTCCGATGACGTGCAGAGTTCGAGCACCAGCGACGACAGCACCTGTTCGTCACTCGAGGCGCGGGTGTCCTTGAGGCGTTCGTCGGCGCGCAGGATGGCCCGCAGCCCCGACTCCGCATCGGCTACGGTCCACTTCGCGACGAACTTCGTCCACGCCGCGGTGGCCTCGCCCCACGGACGTCCCGGGAATGCGCCGGTGCGCTTCAGGAGGTCGAAATATTCCTTCGCCAGACGATTGAGCGGCACTCCCTTGGCGCGTTGCGCCGCGCCCCATCCCAATGCGGCCGTCTGCGTGGAAAGTGCCATCGCGAGGCCGACGCCGGTGGTCTTCGGCAGCGCCAGCACCGGGCCGACCAGCGCCACGGCCGCCGTCACGTCGCGCGCCGCGACCGCGTCCAGCAGGTCGCTCGACGTCTCGCCGTGTCGGATACCGACCACGTTCTCGATCACGCTTTCGTCGATGATCCCGCCCAGCGTGTAGCTGGCGGCCTTGTCGAGCTCCATCATCAGCGAGCCGGCGTCGTCACCCACGGCGCTCTGCAGCAGCTTCGCGGCGCCATCGGTGATCTGTGCGCCGAAGGTCTGCGTGGTCTGGCGCACGATCCACTTCGTCAGCTCCTCACCGCTCACCGCATCGATCTGCAGTGCGAAGCAGCGGTTGGTGAGCGAGGCTTCCGGCTTCACGCCCGACGGCACCGTGAGCGCCAGCACCACGTCGCGGGACGGCTTGGCGAGGTAGCGATCGAGGGCCGCGCGGGCCGGCTTCTTCATCGTGCTCACGTCGCGGATCACCACCACGCGCCGGTCGGCCATCATCGGCGGTGTGCCCAGCGTGGTGCTCACCAAATCTGCGTCCATGTCGGCGCCGCGCATCTGGTCGAGGTTGAAGTCCTTCGACGCCGGATCGACGGCGCCGCGCAGCAATTCGCGCAGCGCGGCGTCCTTCCGCCACTCGTCATCCCCCCAGAAGAGGTATGCCGGTTCGAAAGCCCGCTCCTTGATCTGCGACATGAACTGTCGGGTGCTGTCCTTCGACGCCATGCGACGAATATAGCCCGGCCGACGTGGCCGGTCGTGGCGAATTGTGCGTCAGTGGTGGTCGTGCGGCGCGCCGGTCGCCCAGGGAACGGCGCGCGTTGGTCCGCGTCGAGTTTGCCCGATGGTGAACGGCCGCACGTCACCGC
>JANMON010000322.1:0-11129 GCA_031369265.1 Gemmatimonadaceae bacterium
ATGGTCGAGGACGTGGGGCAGTACAGCGTGCGTGGCGGCATCTTCGACATCTACAGCTTTGGCATGGCCGAGCCGGTGCGCCTCGAGTTCTGGGGCGACGAGATCGTCGAGCTGCGCCACTTCGACCTGCTCACGCAGCGCAGCACGCGCGACGCCAGCGTGGCGCTGGTGCTGCCGGTGGATATCCCGGCCACCGACGAAGGTGAGGCATCGTACGAGCGTGTCACGCTGGCCGACCTGCTGCCGCCGGACACGCTGCTGGTGCAGCCACTGGGCACCAGCATCGAGCCGGAATTGCAGCGCACCTGGACCGAGGCGCAGCACCACGTGGAACTGGCGCGTCGTCGCGGTGAGGATGCACCGGCGCGGGATCGCCTGTTCGAGCATCCCGACCAGACGAAGACGCGGCTGCGCGGCTTCGGCACGTTGCGCATCATGGATCCCAGCGCCGGCACCATCGATGTCGGGTTCCCGCTGCGTGCACCGGAGAGTGTGGGGCGCGACATGGGCGCGCTGCGCAAGCTGATCAGCCTCGGCATCCCGACGCTGATCCTCTGCGACAACAGCGGCCAGCTGGAACGCCTCGAGGAGCTGCTCGACGAGCGTGGGCGCCGCACGAATGCGACGCTGGCGCTCGGCGTGCTGGGCGCCGGATTCCTGCTGCCGGCGCAGGAGGGGCGTGAGGGGCTGCGCGTGCTCACCGACCACGAGATCTTCCGTCGTGAACGGCGTATCCGGCGCACGCGCAAGTACGGTGGCGGCGCGGCGCTGGATGTAGTGACGGCACTGAAGAACGGCGACTACGTGGTGCACCTCGAACACGGCATCGGCATCTATCGCGGCCTCTCCACCACCTTCGTGGGCGAGAGCAGCGTGGAAGTGGCGGTGATCGAATACGAGGGCGGCGATCGCCTCAACGTGCCGCTGTATCGCATCGACCAGGTGGAGCGCTATCGCAGCGCCACCGACATCAGCGCCGACGCGCCACCGCCGCGGCTGCACAAGCTGGGCGGTCGCAAGTGGAGCCAGCAGCGCGACAAGACGCGCGCCGCCATCCTCGAGATGACGCACGAGTTGCTGGACTTGTATGCGCGCCGTCGCATCGCCAGCCGACCGCCGCATGTGCCCGACACCACCTGGCAGATGCAGCTCGAAAGCGGGTTCCTGTTCGAGGACACGCCCGACCAGCGCCGCGCCACCACCGACGTCAAGGCCGACATGGAAGGCGGCCGACCGATGGATCGCCTGCTGGTGGGCGACGTGGGCTACGGCAAGACCGAGATCGCGGTGCGCGCGGCCTTCAAGGCGGTGCAGAGCGGGCGGCAGGTGGCAGTGCTGGTGCCCACCACCATCCTCGCCGACCAGCACGTGCGCACCTTCGGCGATCGCCTGGCGGATTTCCCGGTGGTGGTCGAGGAGCTGAGCCGCTTCCGCACGCAGAAGGAGCAGACGGCCACGCTCGAGCGGCTCAAGCGCAAGGAAGTGGACATCGTCATCGGCACCCACCGCCTGCTGGGTGAGGACGTGGTGTTCGGTGACCTCGGCCTGATCATCGTGGACGAGGAGCATCGCTTCGGCGTGAAGCACAAGGAGCGGCTGAAGCAGCTGAAGATGGAGACCGACGTACTGACGCTCACCGCCACGCCCATCCCGCGCACGCTGCACCAGTCGCTGGCCGGCCTGCGCGACATGACGCTGATGCAGACGCCGCCGCGCGACCGCAGCCCGGTGCTGACGTACGTGGAGCCGAACGACGATGCCCTGATCGAGGAAGCGATCGCCCGCGAGCTGGATCGCGGCGGGCAGTGCTTCTTCGTGCACAACCGCATCGAGACCATCCTCGCCGTCGCCGACCACCTCAAGCGGCTGGTGCCGCGCGCCCGCGTCGTGGTGGGGCACGGCCAGATGAAGGAGCGTGAGCTGGAGGAGGTCATGCGCCAGTTCGTGCATGGCGAAGCCGACATCCTGGTCAGCACCATGATTGTCGAGAGCGGCCTCGATGTGTCGAACGCCAACACGATGTTCGTGGACCGCGCTGATCACTTCGGCCTCGCACAGCTCTACCAGCTGCGTGGTCGCGTGGGCCGCTCGCACCGTCGCGCCTACTGCTACCTGCTGGTCCCCGACATCGTGGACGAGGATGCGGAGCGCCGCCTGCGCGTGTTGGAGCACAACACGGAGCTGGGGAGCGGCTACCGCGTGGCATTGAAGGACATGGAACTGCGCGGTGCCGGCAACCTGCTCGGCCCCGAGCAGAGTGGCTTCGTGCATGCCGTCGGCTTCGACCTCTATCTGCGCCTGCTCGAGGAGACGGTGACCCGGATCCAGCGGGGCGACAAGGCGCCGCCGCCGCAGCCGTCCGACGTGTCGCTGGACGTGCCGGCGTTCCTGCCGGACGATTACGTGCCGATGCAGGACCTGAAGCTGGACATCTACCGGCGCCTGACGAAGGCCCCGGACGCCGCCGCCATCGAGGCCCTCGCCGACGAGGTGCGCGACCGCTTCGGCCCCCTCCCGCCGGCTGCCGCCGCCTACTTCGACCTCGCCAAGCTGCGCCTCCTCGGGGCCACCCTCGGAATCGAGGCCATGCTGGTGCGGGGGGATGAGGGGCGTATTACGTTTCGCGCCAACGCCGTGCCCCGGATGAAGGGGCTCAGCGCCGCGTTCCACGAAGTGCAGTTCCAGGCTGAGGTGCGTCGCGCGCAACCGCTGACGCTCAAGCTCACCCGCCTCGGTGGAGCCGCCGTGCTGGAAGGCCTTGTCCGTTCCCTGCGCAGTCTGAGTCGCTGACCGTCCCGGTTGCGTGACTGCACGTCCCTGTCGGACTGCCGCAGCTTCACCCGTATCCCGCTTCGACGAATGAAGAGACTTGCCCTCGCCGCCATCGCCATTGGCGCCATGGCACAGCTGGTTGGCTGCAACAGCGGTGCGCTCAGCGCACACGCGGACACCGTCGCCAAGGCGGGCTCGGAAGAACTCACCGTCAAGAAGCTGTCCGAGCTGCTCGGCGCCTCGAAGGTGCCGCTCCGCAAGGACGTGGTGCGCGTGGTGGCCGACCTCTGGGTGAACTACCAGCTGCTGGCCAAGGCCGGCGCCACCGGTGACTCGCTCAACGATCCGAAGTCGCTCGACTCCGCACTCTGGGCCCCGATCGCCAACGCGCGGGCCCGCAAGTACTTCGAGGTCGTGTCGAAGAACTGGCCCGTCACCGCGCCGGCCGACGGCGAGTCGCGGTACAACAACGGTGAAGTCTTCGCCGCCAGCCACATCCTGTTCCGCGTGCCGGAAAAGGGCGCCACGCCGGCGCAGGTGCAGGAGCTGCGCGTCCGCGCCGACTCCCTGCGCCGCGTGCTCAACACCGGCAACTTCGCCACGCTGGCCGGGAAGTTCAGCCAGGATCCCGGGTCGGCCTCGCAGGGTGGTTCGCTCGGCGCCTTCCCCAAGGGCGTCATGGCCCCGGAGTTCGAGACCGCGCTGACCAACACCAAGCCGGGTGAGATCTCGCCGGTGTTCCAGACGCGCTTCGGATTCCACATCATCTACCGCCCGGTGTACTCCGCCGTCACCACGCAGGTCGCGCAGCTGATGCAGCAGCGTGGCGCCGCGGTGGCCGAGTCCACCTACTGGTCCGGCCTCGAAGCCTCGAACGCCGTGGCAGTGAAGCCCGACGTGCCGAAGATGGCCCGCGACATCGTGGGAGATCTCGACAGCTACCGCACCAGCAGCATGGTGCTCGGCACCTCCAAGCGCGGTGATTTCACGGCCCGCCAACTGGTCCGGTGGATCGATGCCTATCCGCCCGAGCAGGGCCTGATCCCGCAGATCCAGAACGCGCCCGATACGGTCATCCCGACGCTGATCAAGAACTTCATGCGCAATGAGCTCTTCCTGAAGCAGGCCGACAGCGCCAAGGTGGACCTGTCCGAGCAGGAGAAGAGCCAGATCCGCGCCGAATTCCGCACGCTGGTGATCAATTCGTGGACGCAGCTGGGTGTGGCACCGAACCAGCTCGCCGACAGCGGCAAGACCGTCGCCGAGCGCGAGAAGGTCGCCACCGGCCGCGTCAACACGTTCCTCGAGAACATGCTGGTGAAGGACGGCGCCTTCGTGCCGATCGCGCGTTCGATGGACCTGATGCTCCGCGTGCGGTTCCCGGGCGCCAAGATCGTCGATGCCGGTGTCGATCGCGCACTCGAGGCAGCCCAGAAGCTCCGTGGCTCGGCTGACTCGACCCGCGCTGCCAACCGCCCTGCCTCGGCGGTGCCGATGCCGGGCGAGGCACCGGGTGGAGTGACGGTGCCTGCGCAGCCGGCAGCACCGGCGCCGGCCAAGCCGTAAGCCCTGGCCGCACACTGGCCTGCAGTTGTTGCACCGACAGCGGGGGAGCGCAAGCATCGCGCTCCCCCGCTGTACATTTGCCGTGTGGCGCGCGTCCTCTCCGCCCTGGGGATGAACCGACGTCACGCCTGCCGGGTACTCCGACGCATGACTCGACCGTTTGCCGTCCTCGCTGCATCCCTCGCCTGTGGCCTCGCGCTGCAGGCACAGAATCCCGCCCCCGCCGCACGCCCCGCGGGCACGGCACCGGCGATCACCAAGGTGCCGGTGGACCGCGTCATCGCGATCGCCGGTGACCATCCGATTCTGTGGAGCGAGGTGCTCGAGGAGTACAACACGCGCCGCGCACAGGGCATGCCGATTCCGCCCGATTCCGCCGATCATCGCAAGCTGGTGGAGAAGATTATCGACGAGTTGATCGACGCCGAAGTGCTGATCCAGAAGGCGGCCGTGGAAAAGGTCGAAGTCACCGACGGCGACGTGCTGCCCGAAGTCGAGACGCAGCTGAAGAAGATCCGCGACCAGTTCAAGAGTGACCAGGAGTTCCGCACCGCGCTGTCCGGCGCCGGGTTCGGCACGCCCGAGGAATACCGCAAGACGCTGATCGAGGCCGCCAAGCGTCAGCAGGTGCAGCGCAAGCTGATCGACAAGATGAAGAGCGACGGCAAGCTGGTGCGGGCGGTGGTGTCGGATGCCGACGTGGCCGCGATGTACGAGCAGAACCGCGCCTCGCTGCCCAAGCGGCCGGCGCAGGTGACGTTCCGCCAGATCGTCGTGGCACCGACCGCCTCGCCGGCCGCCAAGGCCCGCGCGCGCGCCAAGGTCGATTCGCTGCTGGTGGAGATCCAGCGCGGCGGCAACTTCGAGCTCATCGCCAAGCGCGAGAGCATGGACCTGTCGAACAAGGAGACCGGCGGTGACCTCGGCTGGAATCGCCGCGGCCTGATGGTCCCCGAATTCGATCGCATGATGTTCGCGCTGCCGCCCGGCGTGGTCAGCCCGGTGGTGGAGACGAACTTCGGTTACCACATCATTCGCGTGGACAAGGTGCAGCCGAAGGAGGTCAAGGCGCGCCACATCCTGATCATCCCCACGCTCGACTCCACCGACGAACGCCGCGCCCGGCAGCTGGCCGACAGCATCGCCACCGTCTGGCGCGCCGGCACGCGCTACGACTCGCTGCAGGCGAAGTTCCACGATCCCGACGAGGTGCGCGGCTTCAGCGATCCCTTCCCGCGCAGCGAATTGCCGGCGGCCTACGTCGAGGCGCTCAAAGATGTGAAGGTGAACGAGATCAGCGCCCCGTTCGCGATCGAGAACGCCCGCCGCGGCACCAAGAAGTTCGTCGTGTTCCAGCTTCTCACGTCACAGGAAGAAGGGCTGTACACGATGGGTGAGGTCCGCGACCGCATCCGCGCCCAGCTGGTGGAGGAGCGCTCCATGCGCCGCTTCATCGACGGGCTGCGGGCGCAGACGTTCGTGCAGCGCCACCCCATCCCCTCGCTGCCATTGCCGGCCGAAGAGCCGGCGAAATGATGCGCGGATTGCATCCGTGACGCGTCGGCGTCCGCGCCTTGCCGTGACCCTCGGCGACCCGCGCGGCATCGGCCCCGAACTGGTGCAGGCCATGCTCGACGACGACGCCATCGGCGATGTCTGCGACCTGCTGGTGGTGGGACCGCGCGGCACCGAAGTGGACGTGCACGAGTCGGTGGGCATCTGGATGCCGGGCGGCGGCGCGACCCTCGCCGGCAAGCTGGCGGGTGATGCGGTGGTGCGCGCGGTGGAACTGGCGCAGGCCGGCGCCGTGCGTGGCATCGTCACCGCGCCACTCGACAAGCATGCGTTGTTGCTGGGTGGCTACGACGCGCCTGGACACACCGAGTTGCTGGCGGATCTCACCGGACGTCGCACCGCGATGATGCTGGCCAGCGAGTCGCTGCGGGTGGTGCTGGCCACCACCCACCTCCCGCTGCGCGACGTGCCGGAGGCGCTCACCGCCCACGCGATCCGCGAGTCCATCCAGCTGACGCGCGACGGGCTGCGGCACTGGTATCACATCGCCGAGCCGCGCATCGCACTCTGTGCACTCAATCCGCATGCCGGCGACGGTGGTCGCTTCGGCACCGAAGACAGCGACCTGCTGGCGCCGATCGCCGCCGAGATGGGCGCTTTCGGGCCGTTCCCGGCCGACACCGTCTTCGTGCGTGCGCTGCGCGGCGAGTTCGATGCGGTGATCGCGCCGTACCACGACGTCGGCATGACGGCCATCAAGGTCGCGTCGTTCGGCAGCGGCGTGAACGTCACCCTCGGCTTGCCGTTCCCGCGCACCTCGCCCGATCACGGCACTGCGCTCGACATCGCCGGACAGGGCAAGGCCGACCCCTCGAGTTTCCGTCACGCCGTGCTGCTCTGCGCACGACTGGCGCAACACGAAACGCCCTGACGCGACGCGTGACCGGAAGGCGGACTGGGCGTCATGGAAGCGACGACATTCTCTCCGTTCACGCACGGATCGGCCATCGACCCACCCCGGTTGCCAGCCTGTCCACGCTCGCCGCAGGCTGCCCATGGCTTCACTCGACAAGTTCCTGATGGCGCTGGGGACCGCGCCACCAACGACCCTCGTGCTCTACGAAGGCTGCGTGGCCGAACTGCGCTTCGATGGCGGCACGCGGCCCATCACCAAGCAGCCGCTCACCGCCGAGCAGATCGTGGGCCTGCTGCGCGAGATCGCGCCGGCGACCATGCAGGCCGCCGTGATGCAGGGTGGTCCGGCACGGTTCCCGTACGAAGGCAACGGCATGCCGGTGGATTGCGCCGTGCAGCGTGACGCCGAGGGCCGCGTGGTGGCGCAGATCATGCCCGCCAGCGCCGCCGATCCCGCGCTGCGTGAGGAGATGACCGTCGCCGCTGCCACACCGGTGCTCGACAACGGACCGCGCCAGGCGCTCGACACGCTGTTACGCGCCCTCTCGGCGCAGAATGCCAGCGACCTGCACCTGCGCGTCGGCGAGCCGCCGATCCTGCGTCGTGATGGCGAACTGGCGCGGATAGCCGGCGCCGCACCGATGGGCGGCGAGCAGCTGGAGCAGATGCTGCTGGCCTCGATGCCCGAGCGCAACCGGCAGGAGTTCCGCGAGCGCAACGACACCGATTTCGCAATCGACATCCCGGGCGTGGCGCGATTCCGCGGCAACGTACTGCGCGATCGCTGCGGCGTGGCGGCCGTCTTCCGCCTGATCCCGTCCACGATCATCACCGCCGAGCAGCTCGGTCTCTCCGAGCAGGAAAAGGCGCTCTGCAACCTGACCAAGGGGCTGGTGCTCGTTACCGGCCCCACCGGCAGCGGCAAGAGCACCACGCTCTGCGGCATGATCGACCTCGTGAACCGCACCCGGCACGACCACATCATCACGATCGAGGATCCGATCGAGTTCGTGCACGCCAGCAAGAAGTGCATCATCACGCAGCGGCAGGTGGGCGTGCACACCGACAGCTTCAAGAGTGCGCTGCGGGCCGCGCTGCGCGAGGATCCGGACGTCATCCTGGTGGGCGAGCTGCGCGACCTGGAGACGATCGCGATCGCGATCGAGACGGCGGAGACGGGGCATCTCGTCTTCGGCACGCTGCACACCACCACCGCGCCGAGCACGGTGGATCGCCTCATCGACCAGTTCCCGGCCGACCGGCAGGCGCAGGTGCGCACCATGCTGAGCGAGTCGCTGAAGGGCGTGATCTCGCAGACGCTGGTGAAGAAGAAGGGCGGCGGACGGGCGGCGGCGCGCGAGGTGCTGCTGGCCAACACCGCCGTCTCGAACCTCATCCGCGAAGGGAAGACGTTCCAGATCCCGACCATCATGCAGACGTCGAAGAAGCTGGGCATGGTGACGATGAACGACGCCCTGCTGGCCCTGGTAGAGCAGGACCTGGTGGATGCCAACGACGCCTGGTTGAAGGCGGTGGACAAGGGCGGCTTCCAGCAGGCGCTGCAGTCGCGCGGCATCTCGTTGGAGCGGGCTGCGGCCTGACGAGGCGTGCACGGGGTCCGCGTCCGTGAAACGATCGTGGACGCCGACTCCGCGATGGGACGGGTGGAATTGCCTGAAAACACGCGCGGCCGGTACCCTCTTGGACCGGCCGCTACATTTCGTGCATGTCTATTCGTAACATTGCCATCATTGCGCACGTCGACCACGGTAAGACGACACTCGTGGACCAGATGCTCCGTCAGGCAGGAGCATTCCGCGAGAATCAGGTCGTCGCCGAGCGCGTCATGGACTCCAATCCGCTCGAGAAGGAACGCGGGATCACGATTCTGGCCAAGAATACGTCGATCCGCTGGCGGGAGAACAAGATCAACATCATCGACACTCCGGGGCACGCGGACTTCGGTGGTGAGGTGGAGCGCATCATGCGCATGGTCGATGGCGTGCTGCTGGTGGTGGACGCCTTCGATGGCCCGATGCCGCAGACCCGGTTCGTGCTGCGCAAGGCGTTCGAGCTGGGGCGCGTGCCGATCGTCGTGATCAACAAGATCGACCGGCCCGGCGCCGACCCGAAGCGCGTGCATGACGAGGTGCTGAGCCTCTTCATCGAGCTGGATGCCACCGAGGCGCAGCTGGACGCGCCGGTGGTGTATGCCAGCGCGCGGCAGGGCATCGCGACGATGAACCTGGACGAGGAGGGGACGAACATGAATCCCCTCTTCGATGCGATCCTGCAGTACGTGCCGATCCCGCCCAACGATGCGACCGGCCCGTTCCAGATGCTGGTGTCCACCATCGACTATTCCAGCTATCTCGGCCGCCTTGGCATCGGCCGCGTCGAGATGGGGAAGATCCGCGTCGGTGACCAGGTGTCGCTGCTGCAGATGGATCCGGCGCAGCCGATCCAGAACAGCCGCGTGACGAAGCTGTTCTGCTTCGAGGGCCTCGAGCGGGTGGAAGTGCAGGAGGCGTCGGCCGGAGAGATCGTGTCGGTGGCGGGCCTCGACAACGTCGAGATCGGCCTCACGATCACCGTTCCGGCGTTCCAGGAGCGCCTCGAAGGCATCGCGGTGGAGGAGCCCACGATCAGCGTGGACTTCCAGGTGAACACGTCCGCGTTCGCCGGCAAGGAAGGGAAGTTCGTCACGTCGCGGCAGGTGCGCGATCGCCTGATGAAGGAGCTGGAGCGCAACGTCGCTTTGCGCGTCGAGGAGACCGACAACACCGACACCTGGAAGGTCAGCGGGCGCGGTGAGTTGCACCTGTCGATCCTGATGGAGACGATGCGGCGTGAGGGCTACGAGTGCCAGGGGTCGCGCCCGAAGGTGATCACGCGCACGGGCGAGAACGGCGAGAAGCTGGAGCCGTACGAGGAGCTGCTGATCGACGTGCCGGACGACTATGTCGGGGCGGTGATCGAGAAGCTCGGGCCCCGCAAGGCCGAGATGACGGAGATGAAGAATCCGGGGCAGGGGATGGTGCGCCTGACCTATCGCATTCCGGCGCGCGGCCTGTTTGGTTATCGCTCCGAGTTCCTGACCGATACTCGTGGGACCGGCATCATGCACCATCGTTTCCTCGAGTACGGGGCATGGTCGGGGGCACTCGACGGCCGCACGCGCGGGGTGCTGGTGAGCATGGAGAACGGCACCATCATCGCGTTCGCACTGGGGAACCTCGGTGAGCGCGCGACGTTGTTCGTGGAGCCGGGCCAGCCGGTGTATGAAGGGATGGTGGTGGGGGAGAATTCACGGCCCGGCGACATGGACGTGAACCCCACCAAGGAGAAGAAGCTCAGCAACATGCGCAGCAAGTCGGCGGATGATGCGATCGTGCTCGAGCCGCCGCGCATCCACACGCTGGAAAGCGCGCTGGAGTACATCGAGGAGGATGAGCTGATCGAGGTCACGCCGCAGTCGATTCGCCTGCGCAAGAAGGTGCTGAACACGATTGACCGGAAGCGGGTGACGCGCGACCTGAAGAAGGAGCGCGACCGCGACTGAGACTGGGTGCGGTGCACTGCGTGCGCGTGGGGCACGGCACGACTTCACGACATACGGACGCACGGGGAGATCGCAGGCATGTCGGAACAGGCAGTGTGGGCATCGATGACATCGGCAGGCGATGTGTGGGCATCGATGGGCGCCGGTGCTGGCGCGGACCTGGGGACGCCGGTGGTGCGCTGGCAGGCGGCCGGTCCGGGGGAGCGGGACGCGTTGGATGACGAGGAGCTGGACGGCGTCGAGGAGGACCTGGTCGACGAGGATCTCGACGACGAGGACGAGGACGACGATGCGGATGATGACGACGACCTCGATGAGTTCGAGGACGACGAGCTGGACGACGACGATGACGATGATGAAGCGGACGAGATCGACTTCACCGAGGATCGGTATGGTCGAATTCCTGGTGAGGATGATGCTGATGTGTGAGTGATGTGCGGCCTGTGATTTTTCTCTATTGCAGGGGTTGACTGGGCGAGCGGGGCGTGTATCATTGGGGTCTCCCCCGGATACGGGACGAGACGAGGTGCTGCGAGCCGCGCAGGTGGCGCTCCGCACCGACCAAGCTGATTGACAATCGAGAGAGAAGTGTGTGGTGGTATCTCGTTAAGCCGACGGGTTCGTGCTTGTCGGCGTAGAGATTCAAATCGCGAAATTTATGATTCCGGAACGTCTCATGACGTTCATGCAAATGGGTGAAGTGAGGCGTTTCGAGAGAGCTGATGAAATTCTTCTTGGAGAGTTTGATCCTGGCTCAGGACGAACGCTGGCGGCGTGCTTAACACATGCAAGTCAAGGG
>JANMON010000336.1:0-8962 GCA_031369265.1 Gemmatimonadaceae bacterium
GATTCTCTGGGGCCCACCGGGGACCGGCAAGACCACGCTGGCGCGGCTGGTGGCGCAACGCGTCGGGTGGGCGTTCGAACCGTTCAGTGCAGTCAGCGATGGGGTACCGCGCTTGCGCGTGATCGCCGAGCAGGCCCGCCAGCGGCTGCTTGCGAGCGGTGCGCGTACGCTGTTGTTCGTGGACGAGATCCACCGCATGAACGCCGCGCAGCAGGATGCGCTGTTGCCGATCGTCGAGGATGGCACGGTCACGCTGATCGGTGCCACCACCGAGGCCCCGAGCTTCGAGATCAACGCCGCGCTGCTCAGTCGTGCGCGGGTGGTGGTGCTGCAGCCACTCTCGGACGACGACCTGCTGTCGTTGCTGGAACGCGCATTACGCGACACGGAGCGCGGACTCGGTGCGCGCCACCTCGCGACCGATGCGGATGCCCTACCGGCGCTGGCGCGGTGGGCCGATGGTGATGCGCGTCGCGCACTGGGCACGCTGGAGGCGGCCGCCGCGGCGCTCGACGACGGTGCAACCCTCACGGTGGAGTTGCTGGAGCGCGCGTTGCAGCAACGCCTGCCGCGGCATGACAAGAGCGGGGAGCAGCACTTCGACCTGCTCTCGGCCTATCACAAGTCGCTGCGGGGCAGTGACGTGCAGGGCGCGCTGTACTGGATGGCGCGCATGATCAACGCCGGCGAGGATCCCATGACGCTGTTCCGTCGCGCGATGGCGATGGCGGCGGAGGACATCGGGGTGGCCGATCCGCGGGCGTTGCAGATGGCGGTGGCCGCGCGTGATGCCTTCCACATGCTCGGCGCGCCCGAGGGGCTGATCCCGCTGGCGGAGATGACGATCTACCTCGCCACGGCGCCCAAGTCGAACCGCGTCAAGACCGCCCTCGATGCGGCCTTGGCCAGTGCGCGCGAGACGCCGAATGCGCCCGTTCCGCTGCACCTGCGCAATGCGCCCACCACGCTGCACAAGTCGCTCGGATACGGCGCCACGTACGAGTATGCGCACGCGCAGCCCGGAGGCGTGCCGACCCATTCGCACCTGCCGGACGAGCTGGCCGACGCGGTGTTCTACGAACCGTCCACTCTGGGGTACGAGAAGGAGATCGCGAAACGGCTGGAGTGGTGGGCGGCGCGGATTGCCGAGCGTCGCGGGGATGAGGAGCCGTGAGTGGCACGTCGGATGGCGTCGTGCTGAGGACGCGAAGGTTCACATGGATCGGAGGCAGGATGCGCGTGTCTGGTGTGCGGAGAATGACGGTCGTGGCGCTGCTGTGCACGAGCGCGACGCTGACGGGGTGCGCGACGGCGGCGCGGGCGGTGTTCACGCAGCCGGACGTGACCTTTCGCGGTGTCGGGTTGCGCTCGCTGAGCGTGGATGGTGCCGACCTCGAGGTGCTGCTCAACATCTACAATCCGAACGCCTATTCGCTGGGCGCATCGGCGTTGCACTACCGCCTGCTGGTCGACAGCCTGGAGCTTGGTGCCGGTGCCATCGACAGCGCCTTCTCGGTGGCGAAGCGCGATTCGGCGGTGGTGCGCCTGCCGGTGAAGGTCGGGTTCCGCGCGCTCCAGCGCCTCGGACCGCAATTGCTGCGTGGTGGCGAAGTGCCGTACCGCCTGATGGGCGACGTTACCTTGAAGTCGTTCGTGGGCACCTTCACCCGCGCGTTCAACGATTCGGGCCGGTTCGATGCGTCGAAGGCCCTGCGGCCGTGACGCCACGTCACCGGTCCAACAGCCGGCGCCGTTCACTTTCCGAGGTGTATCATCGCGCGTGATTCGATCACACTGACGCCCCCGACCGAGCGGGCGTTGCTGGTGGGGGCGCCGCGCAAGCGCACGGCGGCCCGGCATCAGGTCGACGAACATCTCGCCGAGCTGGCGCGGCTGGCGGACACCGCCGGCGCGGAGATCGTCGGCACCTTCACGCAGCAGATCGACAAGCCGCATTCCGGCACGTATCTGGGCAGCGGCAAGCTGGACGAGCTGCGCGAGCGTGTGGGTGAACTGGACGCCACGCTGGTGATCTTCGACGACGAGCTGAGCCCGACGCAGGGGAAGAACATCGAGCAGGTCGTCGGCAAGCGGGTCATGGATCGCGCCGAGTTGATCCTCGACATCTTCGCCACGCGCGCGCGCAGCAGTGAGGCGCGCATGCAGGTGGAGCTGGCGCAACTGAACTACATGCTGCCGCGCCTGACCAAGATGTGGACGCACCTCGAGAAGTTTCGCGGTGGCATCGGCATGCGCGGTCCGGGTGAAACACAGCTCGAGACCGACCGCCGACTGATCGGGCATCGCATCCGCGTGCTGCGCGAGCGCCTGCAGGATGTGTCGCGGCACCGTGCGCAGCTGCGCGCCCATCGCGAGGGCACGTTCCGCGTGTCGTTGGTGGGGTATACGAACGCCGGCAAGAGCTCGATCCTGCGCACGCTCAGTCAGTCCGACGAGGTGTACGTGGAGGACCGGCTGTTCGCGACGCTCGATCCACTGACGCGCGACGTGGACCTGGGCGAGGGCTATCACTGCCTGCTGACCGACACCGTCGGGTTCATTCGCAAGCTGCCGCATCACCTGGTGGCGAGTTTCCGCGCCACGCTGGATGAGGTGCGTGAGGCCGACCTGCTGCTGCACGTGATCGACGCCAGTCACGCGAGTTGGGAGGAGCACCGGTTCGTGGTGGACGAGGTGCTGACGGAGATTGGCGCGATCGACACACCGCTGGTGCACGTGTTCAACAAGATGGACCTGCTGTCGCCAGAGGTGGATGAGGCCGTGCGCACCCGGGTGGGCAACCTGATCCCCGATTCGTTGTTCGTGTCGGCGCAGTCCACCGAGGCGCTGGAACCGCTGCGTGAGCGGCTGCGCGAGGGTGTGCGGGCGGTGCGGCCGATCATCCGGGTGCGGGTGCCGGCGTCCGACGGCAAGCTACTGTCCACGTTGTACCGGCAGGGCGAGGTGCTGGAGCAGGAGGGAGACGGCGAGGACCTGCTGGTGCGGGTCCGGGTGGATGCCATGCTGCGCGGTCGCCTGGAGCGGGACGGTGTGATCGTGCGCGCCTGATGCCTCTTCCGCTGCGCAGCGCGGTGCACGTCGGTGGCCGGCCCTGCGAGCTGCCGCTAGTTTCACGAGTGCTCGACGGTGACACGGAACGTCCGGGTCACTGCACATCATCCGTTCCCGTTCCATGTCACCACGCAAGGCGCTGATCACCGGCATCACGGGCCAGGATGGCTCGTACCTCGCGGAGTTCCTGCTCGCGAAGGGCTACGAGGTGCACGGCATCGTCCGCCGCGCGAGCACGTTCAACACCGAGCGGATCGACCCGCTCTACGAACTGCCGCACATCTCGTCGGGCAAGCACCTGCAGTTGCACTACGGTGACCTCGGTGACAGCTCGTCGCTGCAGCGGGTGCTGGCCAACGTCATGCCGGACGAGGTGTACAACCTCGGTGCGCAGAGTCATGTGCGCGTGAGCTTTGACGTGCCGGAGTACACCACCGACGTCGTCGGCACCGGCACGCTGCGGCTGCTCGAGGCGATGCGCAGCCTGGGCATCAAGCCGAGGTTCTACCAGGCCAGCTCCAGCGAGCAGTATGGCCTCGTGCAGGCGGTGCCGCAGTCGGAATCGACGCCGTTCTATCCCCGGTCGCCGTATGCCTGCGCCAAGTTTTTCGCGCACATGCTGACGGTGAACTACCGCGAGAGCTACGGCTTCCCGGCCAGCTGCGGCATCCTGTTCAACCACGAGAGTCCGCGGCGCGGCGAGAACTTCGTGACGCGCAAGATCACCCGCGGCCTGACGCGCATCAAAGTCGGCACGCAGCAGTCGCTGGCGCTCGGCAATCTCGAGGCGAAGCGCGACTGGGGCTTCGCCGGCGATTACGTCGAGGCCATGTGGCTGATGATGCAGCAGGAGGTCGCGGACGACTACGTGATCGCGACCGGCTCCACGCACACCGTGCAGGAGTTCCTGAACGTTGCCGCGGAGTATCTCGACCTCGACTGGCGTGCGGTCGTGACGCAGGATCCGCGGCACCTGCGGCCGGCCGAGGTGGACCTGCTGCTGGGGGATCCCTCGAAGGCCAAACGTGTCCTCGGTTGGGAGCCGAAGGTCTCCTTCAGGGAGCTCGTGCAGATGATGTGCGATGCCGACCTGGCGCTGGCGCAGAAGGAAGCGCGCTGACGCACACCCGATCGGCCCTCGGGCCGGATGCTCCCATCTCATGACGAAGATCCTGCTCACCGGCGCGGCCGGCTTCATCGGTTCTCACGTTGCCATCACGCTGCTCGAGCGCGGCGACGAGGTCGTCGGCATCGACAACCTGAACGACTATTACGACGAGACGCTCAAGGACGCGCGCCTGGCCCGTCTCACCGGTCGTCCCGGCTTCTCGTTCCGCAAGCTCGATGTCGCGGACAGGGGAGGGATGGACGCGCTGTTCGCCAGCCAGCGTTTCGAGCGGGTGATTCACCTCTCCGCGCAGGCGGGGGTGCGGTACTCGATCGAGAATCCGCACGCCTACATCGACAGCAACATCGTCGGGTTCATGAACGTGCTGGAGGGATGCCGGCATCACGGCGTGCAGCACCTCACGTACGCCTCGTCGTCGAGCGTCTACGGCGCCAACACGGCGATGCCGTTCAGCGTGCACCAGAACGTGGACCATCCGCTGTCGCTGTACGCCGCGACCAAGAAGGCCAACGAGCTGATGGCGCACACGTACAGTCACCTGTACAAGCTGCCCACCACCGGTCTCCGCTTCTTCACGGTCTACGGGCCGTGGGGCCGGCCCGACATGGCGATGTTCCTGTTCGCCAAGGCGATCCTGGCCGGCACGCCGATCGACGTGTTCAACAATGGCCAGATGCGGCGTGACTTCACCTACATCGACGACATCGCCGAGGGGGTCGTTCGGACCAGCGACCGCATCGCGTCGGGGAATGCGTCGTGGAACGGCGGCGCCCCGGATCCCGGCACCAGCGCGGCGCCGTATCGGCTGTACAACATCGGCAACAACAACCCGGTCGAGCTGCTGTACCTGATCGAGACACTGGAACAGAAGCTCGGTTGCACGGCCACCAAGAACATGCTGCCGATGCAGATGGGCGACGTCCCGGCGACGTATGCGGATGTCGAGGCACTGACGCAGGACACTGGCTTCAAGCCAGCCACGCCGATCGAGGTGGGCGTGGAGCGGTTCGTCCGGTGGTACCGGGACTATTACCGCGTCTGAGCGAGCGTTCCCCGTGCAGGCGAACGCCGCGGTGCCGCGCGCTCAGCCGTGCGCGGCACCCAGTGCCAGAGTCGGTCGCTCGATCACTTCCGAATTCGGTGCCACCAGCGCGCGGCTCGGCGACTCGAAGTCGGGCACGATCTCTTCCAGGCTTCGACGCAGGTAGGAGTCGCTGGCGTTCCGCATGGCCGACTCGATCAACTGCACGATCTGCATGTAGACGCGCAGGTCGGGCGGCTCATAGCGAGCCTTCATGATCTTGGGATGTGCCGTCTTCAGCACTTCGTCGCCCGAGAAGAACAATTCCTCGTACAGCTTCTCGCCAGGGCGAACGCCGTTGAAGACCACCTCGATGTCTTCGCCCTCGGTGAGCCCGGACAGCCGGATCGGGTCGAGGGCCAGGTCGTAGATGCGTACCGGTTCGCCCATGTCGAGGCAGAACACTTCGCCACCGGTGCCGATGGCCCCCGCTTGCAGCACCAGGCGCGTCGCCTCGGGAATGGTCATGAAGTAGCGCCGCATCTCGGGATGCGTGAGCGTGATCGGCCCCCCGTTGCGGATCTGCCGCATGAACGTGGGCACGACGCTGCCGCGGCTCCCCAGCACATTCCCGAATCGGACCGCCATGAAGTGGGCCTGATGGGTGTGTGCAGCATGGCAGACGATCATCTCGGCGACGCGCTTGGTGGCGCCCATGATGTTGGCCGGCCGCACCGCCTTGTCGGTCGAGATCAGCACGAAGTGCTGGACGCCCGCATCCAGCGCGCTGGTGACCACGTTGCGGGTGCCAACGACGTTGTTCAGCACCGCCTCGATCACGTTGTCTTCCATCAGCGGCACGTGCTTGTGGGCCGCGGCGTGGAAGACGGCGAACGGCCGCCAGTCCTGGAAGATCCGGTGGATTCGCTCGGCGTCCTTGACGTCGGCGATGATCGGGACTGTCTGGATCTCGGGGAAGCGCTCGCGGAGCTCGGCGTGGATCTCGAAGATCGAGTTCTCGCCGTGGCCGAGGAGCACGATGTGGCCAGGGGTCAAAGTCGCGATCTGACGACAGAGTTCGCTGCCGATGGATCCGCCAGCGCCGGTGATGAGGATCGTGCGCCCGGCGGCCATGGACTGGAGGCCCTGGAGATCCACTTGAACGGGCTCGCGGCGGAGCAGGTCCTCGATCTGGACCTGGCGGACGGCGGCGATCGACACGCGACCGCTGATCAGGTCGTCGAGACCCGGGACGGTCCGAGCCTCAACGCCGGCTTCGCCAGCCAGCTGGACGATTCTGCGCAGAAATGACCCTGGTGCGGATGGGGTCGCGATCACCACCAAATCGACGCTCGCCGCCTTAGCGATCTCGACCATATCGCTGGTGTGGCCGAGCACCGGGAGCCCGAGGATCCGCTTGCCATGCAGGCTGGGGTCATCGTCGACAAAGCCGAACGGGACCATGCCGGTCCGGTTACTATCCAGCAACTCGCGTGCGACCAGCTGGCCGGCCGAGCCGGCACCGATGATCAGCGTCCGGCGGCCTTCCCGGGCGGCTTTCGTGCGTCCGAAGACGCTTTGGCGACGAGCACGCGCCAAGAGTCGGATGCAGACTGCGCCACCGATGAAGATCAGCGCATCGAGCAGCAGCACCGACCAGGGCACGGCCGTCCCTGTGAAGGCTGCCATCGCCCGCCCCCCAACGACGGTCAGGGTCGTGGTGAAGATGCCGGTGTAGACCAGCAGCACGGCTTCCCGCACGCTCGCATAGCGCCAGGCCTGCGAGTACGCTCCAGTGGCGTAGAACACCAGAAAACGGATGCCGCAGGCGGCTACCGCGTACTGTGGCAGCAGCTCATGGTAGGGCACTGGTAGCGGCCACTGCTCGAAGCGCGCCAGCGCCGCGAGGAACGTCGCCGCAACGCTGAGGATCAGGTCTGCGGACCCGAGCACACGGGTCCGCGTGGTCGAGACGCGCGATAGCGAATTAGGTGTGGCGACACCCGACATGGAGATGGATTTCGGGAAACGACGCAAACGGCACGGGCGACCGGCTGCGACAGCTGGGTGTACCACCACACGCTGGCTCACGTCACACGGTGATGCATCGCGCAGACCGGCGGAACTCGTTACTAAATATGATGATGCGGCGAGCTTCGTGTCAGGCCCCCGTCACGTTTCGAGGCGGGATCATCACCAAAGTCATGAGTGCCAACGCCACTGTGGCCGCATTACCCCTCACTGCTCGGACTGGTCTCGTCACCGGTCATCAAGCGGATCGGCGGGCCAGTGCGGCACGGGCGAGCCACGGGCCACCGATGCAGAGGCCGAGCACACCGAGGTTGCTTGGCTGGTGACGCCAGCCACGCGCCGCAATCAGCCCAGCCCGTAACGATGGCCACCATTCACCATCGACCGCCTTGTACAGGGCAACTCGGCCGTGCAGCGCCCAGTAGGTCTCGGGAGCGCGTGACCGGAGCAGTGGGCCGAACCGAACGAGTGTCTCCTCGAAGCAGCGGACGAGCTCGGCGGCACGGTAGCGTCGGCTCGCGAAAGAGGTGACGCGGTCATCGCCTGCGGTTTCGTAGAACTGGAAGACCGAGGGCGAGAGGTAAAGGTCGGACTCGAGCGCGATCGGGTACCAGAAGCACGCTGCGCACTCGTTGCGCGTGCCGAGCTCGGCGAACTTGTGTCGTCGAGCCAGATCGGCTCGGACCACGGAGAAATGCTCACCCGGATAACGGTCGTCGACGAGGTGCGCACCTGGTACGACGCCCGTGACGCCATGGGTCGTAGTGGTGCGGCCCTCGCGGTCGCGGCAGTTGCCCCAGAACACGCCAACGCGCGCAGGCACCAGCTGCAGTTCGGCCAGCAGCATCGCCAGCGCACCCGGCAACAACTGGTTGTCGGAGTCGAGCAGCACCAGCCACGTGCCGCGCGCGGCATCGATTCCGGCGTTGCGTGCTGCGGCCACGCCTCGATTGATGGGTTGCGGCAGGTAGGTGATCGAACCGTCGGCCACCCAAGGCGCCACCCGTGCGGCCGTGTCATCTGTGGAACCATCATCAACGACGATGATCTCGAATGCGTCTCGATCGGTAAACTGGTCATGCAGCACGCTCTCGACCGCACGAATGACGAGCGGAGCGCGATTGTAGGTCGGGATGAGGAAGGTCAGGATCGGTGATGTCATGCACGGCTCGTGGCGAGTGCCGCTCGGCGTTCAAGCAGTTCGTCCTGCGCACGCCAGTACCGCTGAGCGATCGCCGACAGTTCGTACTCGTGCATCGCCCGCGCACGCATCCGCGTCGCCAGCAGCGCGCGTTCCGCCTCGGAACGCGACAGGATGGACAGCACGCCGGTGGCCAAGGCCTCCGCATCACCGACGGGCGCGATGACACCTTCCTGCCCGGCGATCTCGCGAGAGTCGCCCACGTCCGTTGCGACACAGGGCACACCGCAGGCGAGGGCCTCGCCGAGGACGTTCGGAAAGCCTTCGCCGTACGCTGAGGTGAGGATCGCGACGTCGAACGCAGCGGTGATGCGCGGAATGTCGCGGCGTACGCCAAGCAGGTGTACGCGCTCGCGGCAGCTCTCCGGCAGCATGGCGGTGATCGGTGCATCGCCGCGCGCGCAGCCCTGTCCCGCGACGACCAGCACGGCCTCGTCGTGCCTCGCGGCAATACGCTCGAACGCGCGGAAGAGCGTACCGAAGTCCTTCTGCGGATCGAAGCGAGCCA
>JANMON010000346.1:0-11873 GCA_031369265.1 Gemmatimonadaceae bacterium
TTGGCAACGGAGATGACGAAGCGGAGGTTACGCTTGACCAGTTCCTGGAGTGCATCGGGATCACCAGCACGGATCTTTCGCGCCAGCTCGATCTCTTCGGTCCCCTTGAGCAGCGGATAGGTGCTGACCTCATAGAGGTACTGATCGAGGATGTCGCGTTCGGGCTCCGTCGGGGCGATCCCCGCTGGCGTCGCCTTGCGGCGCCGGCGTTTCACGTCTGCCATGTATTGAAAAACCTCAGTCGGAACTCGCGAATTGGAAGCGCAGGTCGGGGGCGCGAGCGATCCCGAGCCGCGCGAGCGCCACGTCGGCGCCGAGTCGCAGCGATCATCGTTACTTCACAGCAACGCGCAGCTACACCCGAGGGTTCGTGTGACGAAACCCATCGCCATCCAGGTGGCATGACGTAAGCCAAGCAATCTATGCATTTTACGGCTTCCCGCCAGTCGTTGGGTTGACACCGGTGGTACTCCCGGCTACCCTTTGCGGTTCCTGACGACTGGCTCGTGCGTCGTGGGGAGCAGGGCAGTCCCGGGGGTGTAGCTCAGTTGGTAGAGCGCTTGAATGGCATTCAAGAGGTCAGGGGTTCGATTCCCCTCACCTCCATGTGTGACGGGATGGCCCGGTCAGGGGTCTGCTGGCCGGTGTGATGCGGGAATAGCTCAGTTGGTAGAGCACAACCTTGCCAAGGTTGGGGTCGCGGGTTCGAGTCCCGTTTCCCGCTCTTAGTGTGGAAGGCGTCGGGCGGTTAGCTCAGTTGGTTAGAGCGCCACGTTGACATCGTGGAGGTCACAAGTTCGAGTCTTGTACCGCTCATCGGGCTCCGGGAAACCGGGGCCCGATCGTCGTTTGCGGCGACAGATCGCGTCAGGGTGTCATCAGATCCGGTTGACGATGTCCCCGCGCGTGCGTAGGTTGCTCGGCCTGTACCTGAAGTGCAACGCGCGCTCGTAGCTCAATTGGATAGAGCATCTGACTACGGATCAGAAGGTTGGGAGTTCGAGTCTCTCCGGGCGCACTGCAGGACGTGAAAGGCTTACTGGTTTCGGGGTGTAGCTTAGCCCGGTAGAGCGCCTGCTTCGGGAGCAGGAGGTCGCAGGTTCAAATCCTGTCACCCCGATGTGTTACCTCGTTGCACGGCAACGCGATGAAGGCCCATGCGTCTACAGCATGGGCCTTTCTTGTATGCGGTGCTGTATGCGTTTGAACGTGTGGGTGTCGGGCTCTCGTTCGAGAGGAGGATTCAGAGAGACGCCGTTCGCCGACGAGACGACGGCCGACGAGTTGGTAGCCGTCATCGCCGCCGCCGTTCTCCTGGATCATGGACTCACGCAGCAGGGCGTCACGCATCCGTGCGTCATCACGCGCGCCAGAACCGGTCCGAGCGCTCATGCCACAGGACCTCAGGCCGCGCAGAGCTCCACAAGGAAGGCCGCTCCCTCCGTGCCATGTTCCGCCAGCGTGCGCCGCGTCGGGGCATCGGCCAGCTGCAGGTCGCCTCCCATGGCGCGCAGCATGTCCCGGCTGATGGTCAGTCCGAGTCCGGCCCCGTCGTGCGGGCGCGACAACCCGCCGACGGCCTGCACGAACGGTTCGAACACCGCTTCATGCCGGTCCGCCGGAATGCCCGGACCACTGTCTGCGATGATCACCCGGAGACGGTCAGCGCTGCGCGACGCGGTGATGAGCACGCGCCCACCGACCGGCGTGTACTTCTGCGCATTCGACAGGAGGTTGAGGAAGACCTGGGCCAGCTTGTCGCCATCGGCCCGGGCCACCAGATCGTCGGCCTGATCGAACATGAACGAGAGCTCCTGTCCCTTCGCCCCCATCTGCGGCCGGATCAGTGCTGCGACATCCGCCAGCAGCGAGGGCAACGCCACCTCGTCCGCACGGTACTCGAGTGCGCCGGCTTCGATGCGCGCATAGGTGAGGATGTCAGTGATGATGCGCAACAAGTGCCCCTGCGCGTGACGGATACGGTGGAGGTCGTCGCGCTGCGCCGCCGTCACCGGGCCTCGCAGCTCGAGGTCGAGCAGCTCGACGTATCCGCCGATGGCGTTGAGCGGCGTGCGCAACTCATGACTCATGGTCCGCATGAAGTCGCTCTTGACCCGGTTCGCCTCCTCGGCCCGCGACTGCGCGAGAGCGGCATCCACTGCCGCCGTCTCGGCCCGCTGTCGCTCGTGCTCCGCCGCGCCAAGCGCGTCGCGCAGCCGTTCGTTCACCGCAGCGAGTTCCGCGGCCAATGCGGTCAACGTTGCGTTCTGCTCCTCGAGTGCATCGGCCCGTGCGGCGCGCAGCTCGCGCGCCCGGGACTGCGTGGCATCGCGCACCGTGCCAATCACGCGGGGGATCGTGAAGGGCATCGCCATGGCGGTGACGACAGAGGCCGCCGCCGTCACGCCCTTGACGGCGCCCGCGAACCAGTAGACCGGATGCCAGAGCGTCCACACTTCGACGAAGTGGGTGAATCCGCAGCTGATGATGAACACGCCAAACGCGACAAACACCGTACTGAAGGGAATGTCGCGTCGGAGGCGATGCACCAGCATGCCGAGTCCGACGGCAATGACGACATACGCCGTGCCGATCAGCAGATCTGCGACGACGTGCGTGACGAGCAGCGGGGTATCCCAGAGATAGCAGTACCCATGCGGGAGGAACGCACCCGCGACGGGCTGCGGAACGTGTGTCTGCACGGTAGGGGCTGGAGGCGCGGGTGCGAGAGATGCCGGGGGGCACGAGCGTGCGCCGATACGGTCCGGGCATCAGGCGTGGCCATTCTCGGGGAATAGTTAACCTCGTCGCACTGTGTTCGCACACGTGTGCTCCCACCGTTCTCCGCCATCGCAGACGGCGACACGGGCTCTACGTCGCGGACCAAGTCGTCAGTGCGCACGGCGGGCAGCTTGTGGTCACGTCGAGCGAGGACACGGGCACATGCTTCGAGGCGCATCTGCCGCGCCGGCGGGCGCACGCGGACAGCACGAATGGCTGACGGTGCGCGTTCAGGGACGCACTGACTCACCGGCGCCCGCCGTCGCCTGCCTCACCGCACCGCGGTGAACGTCGCGCGATACGTCCCGCCGTACTTGATCGCCCCGCAGATGCCCGAACCGCCCATCGCGTTCAACGTCGCGCCTTGCACCGCCGCTTCATAGCGACAGCCATCGGCGGTCATGAAGTCGAGATGGCGCGCCTGCACGGTGCCAGTCACGGTCACCCCGCTGAAGTCGTTCGGGAAGGATGTCCCGTCGGCTGCAGCACAGGTGCCGACCTGCTCGTACGAGCCCGTGAAATCGCTCCCGGACTGAACGAACGTGTAGACACCGTCACTGCTGCAGCGAAACGCTTTCACCCCGGCCCGTTCATCGCCCGGGTACTCGCGAAGGAGGAAAGTGGCCTCCTCGTGATACGCCCACGCGCCGGAAATGTCCGCAGTCGCCAGCCCATCGATGCGCGCCAGTGGGGGCGAGGCAACACCGTCGCTTGGCAGTCCCGTCGACGCGTCCGTGCACGACGCAGCGAGGACGAGCCAGGCGCCGAGCGACATGCGGTGGATCCAGCGAGCAAGGTGCGTGCTGTGATCAGGGGGGCAGGACGAGTCGCGCATGTGTCGCTCCAAGGGGACGGAGCGCAGTCAGGCGTGGACCAGGCGCGGGGCGAATTGTCCCGACGGCAGCCCGGGTCCGACCGCGCGGTGGGCGTGCGAGCACCACGCTAAGGATCGCGTCTCAAAGTGCAAGCGGAGTGCAGTGTGGCCTGCGCGCTGCACCTCAGCACGTTTCACCACCGACCTTGGTGCTGGTACGCACCGATTTCCGCCGCACCTGCAACGGCGTTCCCAATACGTCGCGCCTGCATCCAACCGAATTCGGGAATGCCGCACTGGCCGTGCCAGCCCAGAGCGCACTGGCGCAGGGGCGGCACACGCTCTGCAGAATTCTGGTCGAGCGCACTCGGCCCACTCACCTGAGGAATCGTCATGGCTTCTTTGCTCGAACGCTATTGGACCTCCGCCGTGAACCTCGGCCCGCTCGAGGCCGGTAGTTACGTCTGGCGACGCGCGGCACTCAAGGTGAGCCCGCCCGACACTGCCTTCGCGCTGCGCAGCCGGTATGCCGTAGCGCCGCTCTGGTGTCGGCCGAATTCGAGCGACCTGGATGTCTTCGACCAGATCTTCCGCTACCGCGAGTACCGCTGCCTGGACACCGTCAGGGACGCCCGCTTCATCATTGATTGCGGAGCCAACGCCGGGTTCTCCTCCGCGTACCTGCTGAACCGATTCCCCGACGCCAGCGTGGTTGCCGTCGAACCGGATCCTGACAACTTCGCCGCGCTGCAACGCAACCTGATTCCGTACGGCTCACGTGTCACTCCGCTCCACTCCGGCGTCTGGTCCAGCGAGTGCGGGCTGGTGATGAGCGAGACGCCATTCGGCGACGGGCGTGAATGGTCTCGCACGGTCCGCCCCGCCCGCGACGGTGAAACGCCGCTGATGCGCGCGACAGACGTCGGCACGCTGCTCCGCCGCTCGGGCCATCAGCGCATCTCGGTGCTCAAGGTGGACATCGAGGGGTCCGAGGCCGAGATGTTCCGCGAGGGGCATCACGACTGGCTGGATCGGGTGGACAACATCGTGATCGAGCTGCACGGACCGGAGTGCGAACGGGTGTTCAACGACGCCATCGCCGGAGAGGGATTCACGGTCAGCCGCTGCGATGAACTGACGGTCTGTCAGCGTCTGGACTGATCGCGGTCTCGCGCCACACCAGCGGCGAGCAAGGACGTTGCGGTCGGCGCCGACACGCCCATGGGCACCCTGCACATGCGGCTGAGGGAATTTTCCCCCTATTGCGCAGCGTAAGACCAGGCTTCATAGGTTGGTCGCGGTATTCGCTGGTATCCGTACAATCCAAATTGAACGCGAAGGGGAGAAAACGAATGAACGTCCGCACATTGCCCGTCTGCGCCGCGCTGCTGCTCACGACGACCGCCTTGCAGGGACAGGCCTGTCTTGGCCTCGCGTCCCTCGAGACACGACCGATGAACCTCACCGTGGGCGCCGTATTCACCGACGGGGTGAACGGTGGCGATGCCCGGTTCGGCTTCGGGACTGCGAAGGCCTTCGGCGGCGTCAGCGCTCAGATCGCGAAGACCGATGGGGTCAGCGGCACCTCCAAGGGCGCGCGAGTGGATGGTGGGCTGTCGTACCGCATCGGGACGACGAAGCGCGCGATGCTCTGCCCGGTGGCGTCGGCCCAGTACATCAAGAGTCCCGACATCGATGATGGCGAGGGTGGCACCCTCGAGGCGAGTGGTACCGGTGCCACCGCCGGCCTGGCCATCGGCGGATTGGTGAACACCACGTCGAGCGTCGGCTTCATCCCGTTCACATCCCTGGAGGCGGCGTACACACGCCTCTCGATTTCCAGCGGTGGCGTGTCGCTCTCGGAGAGTGACACCTATGGGATCCTGTCGGCTGGCGTGGGGATCGTCTTCAGCCCGGCGGTGCTGCTCCGACCGTTCATCCAGGTGCCGCTCGGACTCGACGGCTCCGATCCACGGTATGGCGTGGGTCTGTCGTTCGCCTTCGGCAAGCGCTGACGACCACTGCGTCCGCAACCGTCCCGCCCAAGGACTGGGTCGGTGCGGTTGCGGACGCCCGCGAGGATCGTGCGCGCCTGCAAGTCCTCACGGAGAATGACAGGTGCCGTGCGCCTGCCGGCTATCTCCAGCCTCGCACGGTACACCCGGCGTCTCGACACGATTGCGTCACACCTCACTGGGGAGACTCCCGTGCGATTCGCTCCGAATTTCCGTCCCGCCGCTGTCGCCCTCGTCGCTGCAACACTGCTCGTCGCCTGCAGCGACCGCCCATCTGCGGCACCCACCTCGCCCAGCGTCGCCAGCAGCGCGAGTGCCCCTGCACTTTCCCGCGGTGTCTCGGAAGCGGCACGGGGTGTCTTCCATCGCTATGTCGCCATCGGCACCAGCGTGAGCATGGGCTGGGCGTCGGAGGGTGTGGTGGCCGAGTCACAGCAGATGGCGTGGCCACTACAGCTCGCGCGCCGCGCCAACCGGCAGATGTCAGCCCCATACATCGCGTTTCCGGGATGCCGGTCGCCATTCCGGGCGCCGCTGCTCACGTTCCAGCGGGTGTCGAACGAATCCGTGGCCATTCCCGCGTCGCTCCTCTCGTGCGCGCCACTGGACCCCCTCGCCACCAGCATCCCGGCCGCCAACGTCGCGATGAATGCGGCACGCGCCGCCGATGCGCTGCGCACCACGCCGGAGAACACGACGGACCTCGGCAACCGACAGCTGTATTCGCGCGTCTTGCCACCGAACACCTCGCAGGTCATGGCGATGGAGCAGCAGAATCCAAAGTTCGTGTCGGTGGAACTGGGCGCGAACGAAGTGCTTGGTGGCATCGAGGGACGATTCGTGCCTGGTGTGAACGTGGTGCCCCTCCCGTTCTTCGCCGCTGACTACGCCGTGATCCTCGACCGGGTCGCCCGCACCGTCAACACGGGCGCGGTGCTGGTCGGACTGATCGACGATGTCCGGCAATTCCCCTCGTTCCGTGCCGGCACTGAACTCTGGCTGGAGCGCGGCCAGTTCCGCGCCTTCGGCGTGATCGTGCTGCCAGACTGCGAGAACAGCCCGAACGTCCTCTTCATTCCACAGATCGTTCCGGCCGCAGTGGCGCGCGCCGCACAGACGCGCCAGCCCTCGCCGCTGTCGTGCACGGCGAGCCTCGATCCGACGGCCAGGGATTTCATCCTCTCGCCGACGGAAGTCGCGCAGGTGAACGGACTCCTCGCGCAACTCGATGGATACATCCACCAGCAGGCGCAGCAGCGCGGATGGGCATTCTTCCGCTTGCAGGCGCTGTACGGGAAGTCGGGTGTGAAAGGCCCCTTCAGCGTGGCCCAATTGATGGCATCTCCACAACCGTACGGTCCGTACTTCAGCCTCGACGGGGTACACCCGAGCGCGCTCGGTCAAACGGTGCTCACCGATGCTGCAGCGGCGGCGATCAACGTTCGTTATCAACTGGGACTGCCGGTCGGGATCGGGGCTCTGATCGCCGGACGCTGAACGGCTGCGTGCCCGCGCCTGGGCAGAGCGCGGCATGGCGCCTTGGGCCGGATGTGCGGGTGGTCACCGGCGTTCCGGTGGCCGCATCGCACGCCGTCCGGTTTCGCGCGGTCGCCCGTCCGGTTATGCTTCCTCTCTGCCACGACACGTGGCACACGCGTCTGTAGCTCAGCTGGATAGAGCGTCGGCCTCCGGAGCCGAAGGTCACAGGTTCGAATCCTGTCAGGCGCATCTGCACTTCCTCGTCCGCCCCTGACGTGCCGGCTGGCTGCACCGCCTGGCCGAGCGTCACCGTTTACTTCCCCGGCCGCGTCACTCACGCATGAATGCCGGTACCCGCGACGCGCCCGGCGCCTCGCGCTCCCAACAAATGCCTGTCGAAACACGGGAGCTGAAGAAGCTCAACTTCGACGCGTTGGCCGCCCGCGCCGATGCGCTTGGCGTGCCCAACGAGCCCGGGCTGCGTATGCCCGACCTGATCCACCGGATCGAGCTCGCGATGCTCAGAAATCGCGAGCTACTGGTGGCCGAGGGGGTGCTGGACCTGGAGAAGGGCGGTCATGGCTTCATCCGCTACCAGGACTGGAACTTCGCGCCCAGCCCGGACGACGTGTACGTCTCGTCGGCGCAGGTCCGGCGCTTCAACCTGCGGGCAGGCGACTGGCTGCGCGGCACCATCCGGCCGCCGCGGCAGTGGGAGAAGTTCCTCGCCCTGCTGCGCCTCGAGGAGATCAACGGCGCCGAACCCGAGATCGGCCCGGTGCGCGCCGAATTCGACGCCCTGCCGGTCAAGTATCCCGACGAGCGCCTGCGGCTCGAGTATCCTGACTGTCCGCTGTCGCTGCGGGTGGTGGACCTCGTCTCGCCGATCGGCAAGGGACAGCGCGGCCTGATCGTCGCGCCGCCGCGCACTGGCAAGACGATCATGCTGCACCAGATCGCGACCTCCATCCGCCGCAACTATCCCGAGATCGCGGTGATCGTGCTGCTGATCGACGAGCGGCCGGAGGAGGTCACCGACTTCCGTGCCACCGTGCCGGGTGCGCAGGTGATCAGCTCCACCTTCGACGAGCCGCCGACGCGCCACGTGCACGTCGGCGATCTCGCCATCGAGCGCGCCAAGCGTCTGGTGGAGCAGGGTCGCGACGTGGTGCTGCTGCTGGACTCGATCACGCGCTTCGGCCGCGCGCACAACAACGTCCTGCCGAACAACGGGCGCATCATGAGCGGCGGTGTGGACGCCCGCGCGCTGCAGAAGCCGAAGAAGTTCTTCGGCTCGGCGCGACGCATCGCGGGCGGCGGTTCGCTGACGATCGTGGCCACCGCGCTGGTGCACACCGGCTCTCGGATGGACGAGGTGATCTTCGAGGAGTTCAAGGGCACCGGCAACATGGAGATCGTGCTCGATCGCGGCATCGCGGCCAGCCGGGTGTTTCCGGCCATCGACATCGGCAAGTCGGGCACCCGACGCGACGAGATGCTCCTCAGTGAGCTGGAGCAGAATCGCATCATGCTGCTGCGCGCCTTCCTCGGTGACATGGAGAAGGAGGACGCGATGGCGTTCCTGATCCAGCGGCTGAAGCGCACCGCGTCGAACAAGGAGTTCTTCGCCGACATGGAGCGCTGATGGGGCGACTGCTGGCGGTGGACTGGGGCGACCGACGCATCGGCCTGGCAGCCAGCGATGAGCTGCGCATCCTGGCGACGCCGGCCGGCGTGATTCTTCGGCGCGCCGGCAAGCGACCGCCGGTGGCGGAACTGCTGCGCCAGATGGACGCGATCGGCGACGTCGATGGCGTGATCATGGGCCTGCCCCTCGACGGCGACGGCAACGAGACGCCACGCTGCGCGGAAGTGCGCCAGGTGGCCGTCGCCATCACGGCACGCAGCGGCAGGCCAGTCTCGTTCGTGGACGAGCGTTATTCCACGGCGCGCGCACACCGGGCGCTGCACGAGGCGGGGGGCAAGGTTGGTGATCACCGGCACGACATCGATGCCATGACGGCGGCGCTGCTGCTGCAGGGCGTACTTGATGGTGGCGCGGTGATGGCCGCCGACTCCGGATCCGACGAGGGCTGAGCGTGTCCCGACGCCGACGCAAGGTGTGGCCGTTCATCGGCGGTCTCGTCGCGATGTTGTTGGCCGCAACGGTTCTCGTGATGTGGAACGGCAGGGTCGCGCGCCCGGGCACGCTGGCGCGGGTGACGGTTCCCGTCGGCGCCACCCTCTCCATCGTCGCCGACAGCCTGATGGCGGCCCGCGTCATCCGATCGGCGCAAATCTTCCAGCTGGTGGCGCAGGTCACTGGCGGGGCCGACCAGATCATGCCGGGTCGCTACCTCGTGCCACGCGGCGCATCCACCGGCAGCATCCTCGAGCAGTTGCAGACGGGTCGCAACCGCTTCCGACGCATCGTGATTCCCGAAGGCTGGGGCATCACGCAGATCGGTCGGCTGCTGCGCGATTCACTGGGTGCCGACACGGTGGAATTCCTGGCGGCCACGCGCGACTCTGCGCGTCGGGCACGAATGCAGACGCCCGCTGCGGACGTGGAAGGTTACCTCTTTCCCGCCACCTACGACTTCACCGATGGCGTGACGGCATCGATGGTGGTGGACACGATGCTGACCACGTTCGAGCGTCGCTGGAAGGATGAGTGGAACCCGCGGATCGCGCAGCAGGGTCGTACGCGGCACGCGGTGGTGACGCTGGCCTCGATCGTGGAGAAGGAAGCCGGGCGGAGCGCCGACCGTCCGCGGATCGCGGCGGTGTACATGAACCGCCTGCGCAGCGGGATGCGCCTGCAGGCCGACCCGACGGTGCTCTATGCGATGAAGCTGGTGGCGAAGCGGGTGCTGTATGCGGACCTGAAGGTGGACTCGCCCTACAACACCTATCGCGTGAGCGGACTGCCACCCGGACCGATCGCCTCACCGGGCACCGCCAGCCTGACCGCAGCCATCGAGCCGGCGCAGAGCGATGCGATGTTCTTCGTGGCGTTTCCGGATGGGCATTCGGAGTTCACGCGCACGTTCCGGGAGCACAGCGTGGCGGTGCAGCGCTCGCGGGTGGCGCGCGATTCGGCAGAGTCGGCCCGGTCGGCGTCGAACGGCCGCTGACGGGGCTGGCGTTCGCGCGACTCAGCCGAAGCGGACGTCTGGGCGAAGCACGTCGGTGCCATTCAGGTAGACGGCCCGGAGAGGGTCTGCCCCGCGGCCGCGGTTCACGATCAGCAAAGCGCGGATGCACCGCTGCAGGTCATCGTCGGTGGGCATCTCCGCCAGGCAGAGGAATTGTGCCGCCGTCCAACCCGCCTTTCGTGCCGCCACCGCGGGCTTTGCCGAGCGAAGATCGGGTGTGGCGGTGAACAGCACGACACGGACCGAGGGCATGCCGACATCGTTACGCTCGTGAAAGGCGTGCACGAGTTCCGTCACGGCGTCGGCGATTGCCTCGGCGGAGTCTTCACGGCAGGTTGTCGCGAGCCTCACGGCGACCGGCGCGAATGCAGGCGAGGGCGTGACGGCATCCCCCGCCAGGAGTGTCGAGATCAGCAGCGGTACCACGTCGTCCATGAGCATGCCCCTGATGATCGCACATGATGATCCGCGTCTTCGTCTCTGTGCCGTGACGGACGACCTGCGGGATGGAGTCAGCGGCCTGGTATTGCGTGCGGTGGAGGCCGAACGTGGTGGTGCGACGATGCTGCTCCTGCGCCTGAAACATGCGGATGGCCGCGTGCTGGTGGAAGCTGGCACGGCACTGCGCGTGGCGCTGCGCATTCCCGTAGTCGTCAGCGAGCGACTGGACGTAGCGCTGGCGTGCGGTGCGAGCGGCGTGCACCTCACGTCGTCGAGCATGCCGGTGATCGCGGTGCGGTCGCAGGCACCGGCGAACTTCCTGGTGGGCGTGTCGGTGAGCGTGGAGAGTGACCTGGCGTCGTCGCTGGATGCGGACTACGTGACGATCGGGCCAGTGGCGGGTGCGGGTCCGGCATCACTCGGCTTGCCGCAATTCACAGAACTGGCAAAGGCGTGCGGGCGTCCGGTGATTGCGATTGGCGGGATCGATGCAGCGGCAGTGGCGGCGGTGCGTGCGGCGGGTGCTGCGGGTGTGGCCGCGATCCGCGCGGTGCTGGGTGCCGACGACCCGGCTGCGGCGGCGGCTCAGCTGGTGGCGAGTTGGTCGCCACCGAAGGTGTAAGGCGGGTCGGGCCGGACGCGTATCGCGCTCAGGTAGCGATTGGCGAAAACGACGAAGCCCCTGACCACGTGGGTGATCAGGGGCTTCGTACAAGGTGCCGGCGACGGCCTACTCTCCCGCGACCTCGCGGCCGGAGTACCATCGGCGCTGTCGGGCTTAACGATCGTGTTCGGAATGGGAACGAGTGTGGCCCCGACGCTCTAGTCGCCAGCGAATTGTCAAAGTCGTGCATCAAACATAACCACGGTGCCCACCGAGGTGCCACTGCTGGCACGACGGGAATGGCATGCAACGACGATGGGATGTCGTTGCGGAGCTGACAATGGAAGGTGTGTGGAGATCGTTGGAGTGGTGACAGCTGTCGCTGTCGACGCGGTGTGCACTGCATGCACGGCGTATGTCGGTGACCGGGCCTTTGCGTGCCGGTCACAGTATTGGGAGTCAAGCCGCACGGGCGATTAGGACCGCTGCGCTCGGAATGGATTGCTCCACGTCCACGGGCGGCCTATCGACGGAGTCGTCTCCTCCGGCCCTTCAGGATGCTCAAGGCATCAGGGAGAATT
>JANMON010000006.1:0-34755 GCA_031369265.1 Gemmatimonadaceae bacterium
CACCATGTATCCGTATCCCGCCTCGGGCAACAACCTCTCGGCCTGCATCCCGGGCTGGGTGGCGGCCGATGGCAAGCTGCTGGAGCGATTGCAGGACGCGTCGCTGAAGGCGCGCATCCGCAAGGAGATGACCGACGTGTCACCCGGCGCCGACACGTATTGCCAGGCGAACACCCCAGATGCCTACCAGATCGCCGGCTTCAAGCGCCCGGAGTGGAAGCAGTACGAAGGCAAGCGCCTGAACGAGATCGCGGCCAGCCTGAAACTGGACTGGGTGGATGCGATCATCGCCCTCACCATCGGCGAGAAGAACATCCTTGGCAAGGTGACGTTCGGCATGTCGGAGCCGAATGTGGCGGCGATGCTGGCGCGGCCGTGGGTGGTGGTGGGCAGCGATGCCGGCGGCGTGGACCCCGACACCACCACCTCGCTGGTGCACCCGCGCAGTTACGGCACCTTCGCGCGCATCCTCGGCAAGTACGTGCGCACCGATCGTGTGCTGACGCTGGAGGACGCCGTGCGCAAGATGACCTGGTCCACCGCGCAGATCCTCGGCCTGCGTGACCGCGGCCTGTTGAAGGAAGGCAGTTTCGCCGACATCGTGATCTTCGACCCCGCCACCGTGATCGACAACGCCACCTTCACCCAGCCGCACCAGCTGTCCACCGGGGTGCGCCAGGTGTTCGTGAACGGCGTGGCGGTGTGGAAGGATGGCAAGCATACTGGCGCCAAGCCTGGGCGGGCGGTCTATGGGCCGGCGTGGGACAGGCAGCGTCGCGCAGCAACGGCACGATGAGCGTCGGGTGATGACGCGTCAGCGCATCCGACCGAACTTCCGCAGCGCCGCCATCAGTCGGTCCGCCGGGAGCGCGTAGACGCGCAGGTCATTCGCACCCGTCGTCGTCTCGGCCGCCAGCAATGCATTGGTGATCGCCGCCTCGGTGGCCTGCGCGGTCGCCTTGAACAGCGGTGACAACATGTCGTTTGGCAGCATGCCTACCGCCGCCGTCGAATCCGCGCCCCAGACGCGCGGATTGGCGGTGCTGAATGCCACGAAGATGTCGCCCGACCCATTGCCACCGAATCCACCCTGACGACCGATGCCGAGCGACACTCGGGTGGCGATCCGCTTGAGCTGGTGCGGGAGGAGTGGGGCGTCGGTGGCCACGATCACGATGATCGAACCCTGTTCCGGCGCTGAGTCGTCACCCGGAATCGACGCAGCGCTGCAGCGCGCTGCAGGGCGTTGACCAGCGGGAATCGGCGTCTCGTTCGCGATGCAGGGCATCAGGTCAGTGATTTCTTCGCCGATCGGCGCGCCGGCGATGCGCAGGTCCCGCCGCGACCCGAAGTTGCACTGGACCAGCACGCCCACCGTGAAGCCGCCTTCCGCCGCTGCCAGGACGCGTGACGCCGTGCCGATGCCGCCCTTGAATCCGAGGCAGATCATGCCGGTGCCGCCGCCCACCACACCTTCGCGGACCGGACCACCACGCGCGCTGTCCAGCGCCGACAGCACATGCGCGGTGGTGACGTGGAACCCGTTGATGTCGTTCAGGCCTCCATCGTACGTCTCCGCCACCACCGGCAACCACCACGGCTGCAGCACCGTCTTGCGGCCGACTTCCCAGCGGATGATCGCATCGCGCACCACACCGACGCTGTGCGTGTTGGTGATCGCGACCGGGCCTTCGAGGTAGCCACTCTCCTGCAGCCAGGTGGTGCCGGTCATCTCGCCGTTGCCGTTGAGCGTGAACCACGACGCGAACACCGGATCCGCATTCTGCCGGCCGCGCGGATGCACGACCGTGACGCCGGTGCGCACCGGTCCCTTGCCGACCACCAGCGGACCGCTCCCGGAGATCAGCGTCGTGTGCCCCACTTCCACGCCGGCGACATCGGTGATCGCGTTGAGCGCCCCCGGTGTGCCGCCGATGGGAATCTTGAGGTCGTGCTCACGCGGCTTGCCCTGCGCGGACAGTGTCGTGGTGCCGAGCAGGCCGCTGACGACGAGGGCACAGGACCGGAACCAGCGACGGGACATGGACGACATTCGGTCTCCGGACGGTGGAGTGACGGCTACGGCGGTCGCCGACAAGCTGTCGAGCGCGTTCCCCATGCGCTACCGTATCGCCATGACTCTCCATCGCCGTGATTTCCTGAAGTCGGCCGCCGTCGCGGCCGCCGCCACCGCGCTCCCGCTCACCGAGTCGCAGGCGGCGACCGTCGCGCCAGGCGACGTGCGCACGTATCTCGAGCTACGCGCCTATCGCCTCAAGCCTGGCGCGCCACACGCCCGGCTCGACGGCTATCTGCAGCATACGCTGATCCCCGCACTCAACCGGCTCGGTGTTCGGAATGTCGGCGTCTTCGTCGAGCCGGAGGCGAAGGACGGTGCGGCTGTGTGGATGTTGATCCCACATACCTCGCTGACATCGATGAGTCGCATCAATACCGCGATCAACGCCGACAAACGAGTGCTGGAGTCCGGCGCCGAGTACCTGCGGGTGGGCAAGGCCGACGCCGCGTTCGATCGCATCGACACCTGGCTGCACATCGCCTTTGCCGGCCTGCCGCGGCTGATGGTGCCGGCGCTGACCCGCGAAAAGAAGAGCCGCATCTTCGAGTTGCGGATCTATGAGAGCTTCTCCGAACTCACCGCGCTGAAGAAGGTGGCGATGTTCAACGCCGGCGAGATCGAGGTGATGCAACAGGTGGGGCTGTCACCGGTGTTCTACGGCCAGGCGCTGGTGGGCCGCGACCTGCCGCAGCTGTCGTACATGCTCTGCAGTCCCGATCGCGCCACGCACGACACGAACTGGAAGGCGTTCCTCGACCACCCGGTCTGGAAGCGCCTGGTGGCCGATCCGCAGTACGCCGACACGGTCTCGAAGATCACCAGTCGCTTCCTCGAGCCCACGACATACTCGCAGATCTGATCGCATCGCAGGCGGTCCCGGCAGTCCTGATGTATCGGGGCGTGGCTCTCGCGGGATGGGCGACCGATGATTTCCTTGGGTGTGCAACGTCCAACCAAGGCAATCTCGAGTGCCCGCGGTGCCATGCCGGCCCAGGGCCGGCCACCCCTGCGCCCACGTCGTCATGTCGTCTGCCGTCGAGCACGAACCGACCACGTTCGAAGCCCATCGCTCCGCACTGACCGGACACTGCTACCGCATGCTTGGCTCGGTCGCCGATGCCGACGACGCGGTGCAGGAAACGATGCTCCGCGCCTGGCGCGCCCTCGACCGGTTCGACGGTCGCTCGGCGATGCGCACCTGGCTTTATCGCATCGCCACCAACGTCTGCCTCGATGCGCTTGCCGAGCGCAAGCCGCGGATGCGCCCATTCGAGATGGGGCCGGTCGGCACCACCAAAGATACGCTGGTCGAGTTGCCTCGCACCCACTGGCTGGAGCCGGTGCCCGACCTGCATGCGCTCCCGGCCGACAGTGATCCGCACGAAGACGCGGTGCTGCGCGAGAGCATCCGGCTGGCGTTCGTGGCCGCGATGCAGCACCTGCCGCCACGCCAGCGCGCCGCGCTGCTGCTGACGCAGGTGCTGAACTGGTCGGCGATCGAGGTGGCCGACTGCCTCGACATGACCACCGCCGCCGTGAACAGTGCGCTGCAGCGCGCGCGGGCCACGCTGGCCGATAAGAACCTCGCGCACCACGCCGAGCGTCCATCGCAGTACGCGCCGGCCGCGCTGACCGCCGCGCAGGAAGCGATGGTGGCGAAATACGTCGCGGCGTTCGAGGCCTACGACGTGCCCGCACTCAGTGCGCTGATGCGTGAGGATGCGACGATGTCCATGCCACCCTATTCCCTCTGGCTGCAGGGACACGAGAGTATCGCCGCATGGTTGCTGGGACGCGGCGTGGGCTGCCGCGGCTCGCGACTGGTGCGCACGGCAGCCAATGGATCGGTGGCATTCGGGCAGTATCGGAATGGCGGCGGCGAACCGTGGGCGCTGGTGGTGCTGGAACTGGATGGTGATCGGATCGCGCGCAGCAACTTCTTCCTCGACACTGCCACGCTGTTCCCGGCCTTCGGCCTGCCGCCGCAGATGACAAGCGCACCCGCCGATGATTCCTGACGCCAGGCGGAGTCAAAGCCCCGTCACCGCATCATCATGGAGCGATGCATGTCGTCAGTGGCAGTCGTGTATCCGATCACTCTCACGCCGAGGCCCGTCATGGCCAGTCCCCGCCAGCTTTTCGTCAACATCCGCGTCCCGGACCTCGAGCGCGCCAAGGCGTTCTACGCCGCGCTCGACTTCACCTTCAATCCGCAGTTCACCGACGAGAACGCGGCCTGCATGATCGTGAACGAGTACGCCTACTTCATGCTGCTCACCGATCCGTTCTTCCGCCGCTTCACCGATCGCGAGCCAGCCGATGTGACGCAGGTGACCGAGGCGCTCTACGCCTTCTCTTGCGATAGCCGCGCCGAAGTGGATCGCCTGACCGCGAAAGCCCTCGCCGCCGGCGCCACCACCGCCATGCCCGCGCAGGATCACGGCTTCATGTACAGCACCAGCTTCCGCACGCCCGACGGCCACCACTTCGAAGTGCTCTGGATGGATCCTACCACCATTCAGTGATGCTGCTTTGTGTTGCGATAGCCGGATTCGTGGTACCCGAATCCGGCTATCGTCTTTGTGGAAGATCGCAAAAAGTGTTCACGCGAGGGCCGCGGGGAACGCGGGGGGCTCCGTGTAGCGCCACCAACACCGAGCGAAGCGGGCGATGCATCCGGACGAAGTGACAGGGGCGACGTCGGAACTGTCGGTCGCCATTCACAAGGAACTGGGGCCGGGACTTCTCGAGTCGGTGTACGAAGCCATTCCCGCTCCTTCGCCCACTCCCGCGTCCGCCTCAACCGCCCAATCCGAACAAGCAGTTCACAAAGACAAGAAAACGATGCCAGCGCCACGCGCGGAGCGTCCCCGGTCTCGGTTCCCCCCGCGTCCCCCGCGCCCCCCGCGTGAACATTTTTGACGATGCCACGCCGGCGTAGGACTCAGAGGAACGCGAAGAAAGAAGTCAAACACGGAGTAATGCTACGGCACGATGCCAGGCGCCACCACCGGATACTTGATCCCGAGCTGTTCCAGGTACGTCGCGAACTTGGTCGAGTCGTAGTACAACGGCCGCATCTGCTCGCGATACCGCGCCATCTTCTCGGCATTCAGCCAGATCGCCGGCTGGTCGGTCGCCGCCATCAGTGGACGGTACTTCACCGTCTTCGTCTGCACGTTCACGAAGTAGTCCTTCGCATCGCGGATCAGCGTCGGCTGCAGCATCAGGTCCAGCAGGGTCATCGCCTGCACCTTGGCGCCGGCCACCACGCCCTTGTGCGCGATCGGCGTCGCCATCGCGATGCCATCCACCCAGTTGTGGCCCGGGGTGCCCGGGATGTTGCTCGGGTAGTAGAGCGTCACGCTGGGCACCGTCCAGGTCACGTCGCCGATGTCGTCGCTGCCCGTGCCGCCGGTGGGCGTGTCGGCCGGAGTGCGCAGCGGACCCACCTTCGTCACCAGGCCACTGTCCGGCTGCTGCATCACCCGCTGCACCGCCTTCGCCATCGCCTGGTCGTCGGCGCTCCACGTCGGCATGCCGACACGTTGTGCGTTGCGGTGCATCGCCTGCGCGATCGGCTTGTTGAAGTGCGGGCGCCAGGCCGAGCCGATCACCTGCACCGTGTCGAGGGTGGTGAAGGTGGCGGCGGCTGAGGCGCGCGCAATCACCTTCGCGTCCTCGAACATCTTCGTCACGCGCTCCACGTCGCGCTCACGGAAGAAGAACCAGATCGAGGCCGTGGCCGGCACCACGTTCGGCTGGTCGCCACCGTCGGTGATCACGTAATGCGAGCGGGTGGACAGCTCCATGTGCTCGCGATGGTACTCCCACGCGTTGGCCATCGCCATCACGGCGTCGAGCGCGCTCTTGCCTCGCCATGGCGCGCCGGCGGCGTGTGATGCCGTGCCGCTGAACTTGAACTGCGCCGAGATCAGCGCCAGTGCCGACTCGTCACCCCAGGCCACACCGAATTCATCGCTGACGTGCGCGAACAGGTTTGCATCCACACCGTTGAACACGCCGGCGCGCACCAGGTACGCCTTGCTCGCCAGCTGCTCCTCGGCCACGCCAGGCCAGAGCACGATGGTGCCCGGCATCTTGTCGCGCGTCATGATGTCCTTCACCGCCAGGGCCGCGATGATGTTCAGCGGGACGCCGCTGTTGTGCCCCTCGCCATGCCCCGGTGCGCCGGCGATCATCGGTACCCGGCCGCCGACGCCAGGCTTCTGGTTGGCCTGCGGAATGCCATCGATGTCGGAGCCGAGTGCGATCACCGGCGAACCGCTGCCCCATTTGGCGACCCATGCCGTGGGCATGCCGGCCACACCGCGTTCCACCGTGAAGCCGTTCTGCTCCAGCACGCCCGTCAGGTACTTCGACGTCTCGAACTCTTGCATGCCGAGTTCACCGAACGAGAACACCTGATCCACCATCTGCTGCGCCAGCTTGGCACGCCCGTCGATCGCGCGCGCCAGTTCCGCCTTCAGCGCCTCGATGCGCGGGTCCGGTTTCGGCTGGGCGCCGAGCAGCGCAGGGACAATGGCGCAGAGGGCGAGGCAGCGGACGATGGTGCGCATGACGGTCCCGTGTTCAGGTGGTCGGCGTGGCGCGGCAGCAGCACACGACTCGCCGCGGTCAGGTCACGCTATGCGCACCGCCACGCGGCGGCAACCGGCGCTCTACCCAAGGTGCGCACCGACGGGCATTCTGGTAGCCACCACCATCGGCCACCCGCACTCGCCACGATGACCGCCCCATCGCTCGTTCGTGCACTCGCCGTCGCGGCCACGATCGCCGTCGTACCGCTCACCGGCCACCTCGCCGCGCAACCCGCGCCCGCGCGTCCGTCGGCCGACAGCAGCGCCGGCACCATCCCGTACTTCCCGCTGGGGCCGGGATACATGGCGTTGCGCGGGCCTGCGCGCCCGGGGATGTACCTGGCGGCCGTCGGACGTCGCGCCATCGCCATGGGCAGCGAGGATGGTCGCCTCGAGTTCTGGTCATGGCCCATCAAGTGGCTGCACGACTTCGAGCTCTCGTTCCGGGTGCCGAAGTACACCGAGCCGATCGCCGGGCACACCATCGCCACCTCGGTCACCGAACGCGCCGAAGGGGTGACGATCGAATACACCTACGAGCAGTTCACGGTGAAGCAGCACATCTTCGTGCCGATCGACAAGCCGGCCGTGATCATGCTGCTGGAAGTGGACGCGATCCGTCCGATCGACATCATCGCGCGCTTCACGCCCGACGTGCATTTCATGTGGCCGGCGTCGCTGGGTGGTCAGTACCTGGTCTGGAACCAGGCCGCGAAGGCGTTCCTCTTCTCCGAGTCGAAGCGCCGCGTGAATGCCTTTCTCGGATCGCCCGCCATCACGCAGGCCTCCGACGTGCCAGCCCACATGCTGGCCGCCGCGCCGCCGCAGTTCGCGCTCGGTGTGGGTGGCAGCGGGCAACGCTACACCGCGCCGCGGCTCGGTGAACCACCGGGCGGCAACATCGATGCCCGCGTCGCCTACATCCCGATCGTGCTCGCCGGCGGCGCCATGTCGCGCGACTCGGCGCTGGCGCTGTACCAGCAGCTGCTGGCACCCGGCGCGGCGGAGCGTGAGTGGAAGGCACGCGTGGCGCACGCCGATTCCATCCGCGACACACAGATCTCCGTCACCACGCCCGATCCGCTGCTGAATCGCGCCGTCGAATACGCCAAGATCAACCTCGACGAGTCGATGGTCTGCAACCCCGATCTGGGCTGCGGCCTGGTGGCCGGCTACGGATTGAGCGGTGGCGCCAGCGACCGTCCCGGCTTCGGCTGGTTCTTCGGCGGCGACGCGGCGATCAACTCGTTCGCGATGAGTGGCGTGGGACAGTCGGCGCTGGTGCGCGATGGTGTGCTGCGTTTCTTCGCCAAGTACCAGCGCGCCGACGGCAAGATCACACACGAGATCTCGCAGGGCGCCGGACACGTGGACTGGTTCAGCTATCCGTACGCCTTCTATCACGGCGACACCAGCCCGTTCTGGATCCTTGCCTTCAGCGAATACTGGCGGCAGACCAACGACACCGCGCTGCTGCGCGAACTCTGGCCCAACCTCAAGCGCGCCTATCAGTGGTCACTGGCTACGGACAAGAACGGCGATGGCCTGATGGAGAACCCGTCCGCCGGTGCCGGGGCGCTGGAACTCGGCGACCTGCAGGTCGGCATCCTCTCCGACATCTACATGAGCGGCGTGTGGGCAGCGGCGCTGGAGCGTGTGGCGCGGATGGCCGAGGTGATGGGTGACCGTGCGATCGCCGTGCAGGCGCGGCAGGTGCGCGGCAAGGCACTGGCCACACTGGACACGAAGTTCTGGATGCCGGCACTTGGACAGTACGCGTTCGCGCTGCTGGAGGACGGCAGCGTCAATCCGAACGTCACCGCTTGGGCCGCCACCGCGATGGCCTTTGGCGTGCTGGATGGCGTCAAGGGTGCGCAGATGGCGGCCGTCATCGCGTCGTCGAACGTGATGACCGACTGGGGCGCGCGACCGCTGAGTGCCGCCAGCACGCTGTTCGATCCACTGCACTACAACAACGGTGCGGTGTGGCCATTCGTGACCGGGTTCACGTCTCTGGCACAGTATGCCTATCATAACGCCAACGCCGGGAAGTTCGCGCTGGATGCCGTGGCGCGCACCGGCTTCGACTTTTCGCGCGGACGCAATCCCGAAGTGCTTTCCGGGCGGCTCTACAAGCCACTCGACACCGCCGTGCCGCAGCAGTTCTTCGCCACCTCGATGGTGCTGACCCCGCTGCTGCGCGGCCTGCTCGGCATCGACGTGGACCTGCCCAGCCGCAGGGTGACCATCGCACCGCACCTGCCGGCGGACTGGGATTCCATCACCGTGTACAACGTGCCGGTGGGCGATGACCGGCTCACGCTGCGCGTGGTGCGCGCCGGTGGTGCAATCACGCTCCGCGTCGAGCCGATACGACGCCTCGCTGCACCGCTCGAACTCACCTTTGCGCCAGCACTGCCTCTTGGTGCACGTGTCACGATGCCTGACAGTGCCGTCACGCGCACGCCGGGCGACGTGCACGCGGCGGTGCGGACGCAACTCACCAGCGCCGGCGCGGAATTACGTGTGCCGTACAGTGGCGGGTGGGCCATCCTGCCAGCAGCCATGGCAGGCCCGCTACCGGGTGCACGCTCCAGCAAGGTCCGGATCATCAGTGAGCGCATCATCGACGGTAGATATCAGGTGTCGCTGGAAGGGTTGGCGGGCACGGAACAACTCCTCTTCGTGTACCCACCCAACGGCATGGTCGAGCAACTCGCGAGAATCACGACCACTCCTGGCGGGAGCGTGACCGTCGGCTGGGTGGTGGTGGGCGAAACGCGCCGGATCATCTTCGTGCGATTTCCCGCTACCGGCGCCAACGCCGACGGATTCACCACCACCACGCTTTCCTTCACGCAGGATGACCGATGACGTTCCGCTTCACATCGCGCGCCGCTGTCACGCGTGCGAGCGCACTCCTCCTCGTGATCCTGGCGTCATGCATGCGGAGTGACAAACCGGCGACCACCGACACCGTCGTGGCCACCAGCAGCTCGAAGCGGCAGATCCAGAAGACACACTTCGGCGTGCTGCCCTCCGGCGACTCGGTGTCGGCCTACACCCTCACCAACGCCAACGGTGTGGTGCTCCGCGCCATCGACTACGGCGGGATCGTCACCTCGCTGCAGGTACCTGACCGCACCGGCACGATGGCCGACATCGTGCTGGGCTACGACGACCTGGCCGGCTACCTGAAGACCACACCGTACTTCGGTGCCATCGTGGGGCGCTACGGCAACCGGATCGCGAAGGGGAAATTCACCCTCGACGGCAAGACGTACGCGCTGGCCGTGAACAACGGCCCGAATGCGTTGCACGGTGGCCTGGTCGGCTTCGACAAGGTGCGCTGGGCGGCGGTGCCGTTCGACAGCGCGGCAGGGGTCGGCGTGGTGTTCACCTATCGCAGCCGCGACGGTGAGGAGGGATATCCCGGCACTCTCGCCGTCACGGTGCGCTACACGCTCACCGATGCCAACGAGTTCGCCATCGACTATCGCGCCGTCACCGACAAGGCCACCCCGGTGAACCTCACGCAGCACACCTACTTCAACCTGGCCGGTGACGGCGGTGGTCCGGTGCTGGATCACCGGGTGACCCTCGATGCCGCCGCGATCACGCCGGTCGATTCGACGCTGATTCCGACGGGCAAGCTTCTTCCAGTGACGGGCACGCCGTTCGACTTCACCACGCCCGCCGCGATTGGCGCACGGATCGGCGAGTCACACCCGCAGTTGGTGTATGCCGGTGGCTACGATCACAACTTCGTGCTCACGCGCACCGGTGAGGGGCTCTCACACGCCGCCCGTGTGGTGGAGCCGACGAGTGGCCGCACGCTGGATGTCGCGACCACCGAACCGGGAGTGCAGTTCTACACCGGCAACTTCCTCGACGGGAGCATCACCGGAAAGTCAGGCCACGTCTACGCACGTCGCACCGGCTTCTGCCTCGAGACGCAGCACTTCCCCGACTCGCCGAACCAGCCGACGTTCCCGTCGACCATCCTGCGGCCGGGCGGCACCTACACCTCGCGCACCGTCTACACCTTCGGCGTCAGCGAGGCGGGCCGGTAGTCTTCATCGACGTCGCAGTGGCATCCCGAGCGTGTACTCCGGCTCCACGTTCTCGAAGAACAACCCGAGGAATTGCCCGCGTCCAAGCGACGGGAGCTCGAGCTCGAACCGGTGCGTCCGGTCGGGCGTGAGCGATGTGAGGTCGGCGTAGAACCCGGTGAACGTGCTCCGCACCGCGCGGACGGCGGTGTAGGCCTTCGTCATCGCCACCGTCGCCCCATCGATCGTGAGCCGCGCGGTGAGGCTGTCGCTGGCGGCGTTCAGCGGCGCCCAGAGCAAGAGTCGCTCGGGCACCAGCCAGGTGGTGCGATGGTCCTCCGCCGTCCACGGAATCGGCCACTCCTCGCGCCGGGCCCGCAACTGCGCGAAGACCCGCGCTGGCACCGAGATCGTGCCGGACACTCGGCCGCCCGCGAACGTCGAGTCCCACTGCACCACCGGTTGCAGCTGCGCGAAGCGCATCCCCGCGAACTGCACGTCGAGCTCCACCACACCGCCCGCTCGGCGCGTGAACGGTGCCGGATCGCCGTTCACCGTCACGCGCTGCACTCGCGCCGCCGAGGGACCCGCCACCACCAGGTGCGCATCGGTTCCCGCCTCGCCACGCACGCTGTCCAGCGCCAGCGTGCCACCTTCCAGCCGCGCGCGCCCCGCGGCGCCAGTCATCACCGACGCGCTGAACTTTCTCGCGGTCGGCACGATCTCGAGCACCATCGCCGAGCCGCCGTCCAGCGTCACCTCCGCCGTGTCACCGCGCTGCCAGAACGGTGTCGAGCCATTCGCCAATCCTCGGCCTTCGAGCGGATGCACCTCGCGCAGCACGAATCGGCTGCCTCGCGTGAGACCACTGGTGGCATCCAGGGGAAGGCGCGCCGTGCGGCGCCGCGGATCGGGATTGAACAGGAAGACGAATCCGCGATCACCGTCGATGGCGGTGGTGCCGTCCACCTTGCCCAGCGCAGGTTGCCCAAGGATGGTGCGCGTGCGGCGCAGCAGTTCCTTGTGCCTGTTGGTCCACGCCAGCCAGTGACGCAGCCAGGCCCGGTCGCTCTCGCGGAAGTGTGCGTGCTCCGCGGAATCACGCCCGGGGATGAAGTTGATCACGTTGTTCCATCCGCCCAGCGCAATCGATGACAGTACGGAATACCGCCACCCGAGGTAGTCCCAGTCGCGGGCGCGGAACCGCGTCAGCACACGGCCGCGATCGTCGGTGTTGGTGAACGGCATGTCGTCGCTTTCGTCCGACCGTGACGTCTGGTGCGTCATGTAGCCTGGGACCAGTTCACTGGGCGTGAACTCGTAGTTGCGATAGCGATATGCGGTGTATCGCTCGCGATCGGCCGACACGCGATCGAAGTGCAGGTCGGGAAAGGGCGTGAAGCTTTCCGGCTGCTCGTCATGGAAGGTGGGATGCGGATAGCTGCCGGCGAGGTAGCTCCACGGACCGTAGAGGTGATGCGCCTGTCGCCCATCGAGCACGATGCCGGGCACGCGTTCACGCAACGATTCCATCACGCGTCGCCATCCGTACCACTGCGCATACCGACTGGCACCGTCGTAGGTGAGGAAGGTGTGATCGAACGAGTAGCCCGCGATGCCGGTGCGACTGTGGAATGCCACCAGCTCCTCGATCAGCCAATCCTGCAGCGCACGGTTGCCAAGGTTGGCGGCCTTCTTCGGTGAGTTGGCGCGGGCCGGTACCAGCCACTCCGCATTCTGCGAGAACGGCAGCACCGGATACACGTACGCCAGCAGGCCGAGCTTCCGTTCGCGCGCCGCATCCAGCATTTCCTGCACCGTCGGCGGGATGGCGCTGGTGCGCGGATTCCACTGGTTCTTGCGGATTTGCTGACCGAGGCCAAGCCAGAGCACGTGCTCCCAGCTCCAGTCATCCACGCTCTCCTCCCGCCGCGACACCGCCGAGTTGGATGGCGCATACAGCACATACTCCGCACCCACCGACTTCGCCGCGTCCAGCAGGCGACGGTACTCCGTGCGTCCCTCGCTGGTGCCGACGTCGATCTGGTAATCGTTGGCGGTCCAGCCCACGAACACGTTCAGCGGCCGTGCGGGTTGGTACGGCATCATGGCGCGCACCATGCCGGTGAACGCCGACACTTCCGCCTCGTCCAGTCCGGGCGCGCCGCGCTCCACCGTGCGCCACTCCGGCGTCATCTCCGCCGGCAACACGCGTCCCGTCAACGTCACCGGCGCGATGAACGCCCGATCGGAGATGAAGTCACCCCATCCGGCCAACCACTCCATCTCCGGCGCATACCGCATCGTGAGTTGGGCGCCACTGTCCTGCACCTGCAGGAACGGGTTCTGCGCCACCAGCAGCACGGAGTGACGATTCGACAGGCGCACCGCCGCGCCGTACTCGCGTGTGCCCAGTGACGGCTTGGCACTCTGCGGCCGGAAGACACTCAGCGGCACCTCGGCCAGCGTGGTGCGCAGCAGCGTGATGTCGTTCACCGTGTAGCGACGTGCCGTCAGCGCCACGATGCGCACCTGCTTGCTCACGAATCGCCAGTTCGGCTTCAGCTCGTAGGTCACGTCGATGCGCCTCGTGCCCGAGCTGTATCGATAGGTCACGCCGGACGGCACACGTGACTGCACCGGTGCCGACAGCGTACGGCTGTCAACCGTATCGCTACCGATCGTCACGGCCACATCGTCGTGCAGCAGGCGGACGGTGCGCTTCGCCACAATGTCGGTGACGCCGAGCAATCCGCGCGGGCCGAACGTGGCCTGCAGGTGTGTGTTGCGCAGCACCTGCGCCGCGAGCGGCGTGGCGACCACCTGCGCCACGCCGCACACGAGCAGCGCGCATCGAAGGCAAGAGCGGAGCGACGTGGTCATGACACGGGCGAACAGGGCGACAGGCCTGACGAGTGGACGCTCAGGATGATGCCGCCGTGCGCGCCGTTCGACCACCGGCCTTCAACCGGTCAGGCCTTCTTCCGCATCTGCTTCCAGGTGGCCAGGCAGCGACGGGCCGTCTCCAGCTCGCTGAAGCGGCTGCCTTCCTGCTCCATCAGGTAGAACTCCACCCCACCGGTGGACTCGAGCGCCGCGATGATCTGCTTCCACGGCGACGCACCCTCGGCGAACAGCACGCGGAACGACTTCTCGTCCTTCTCCTCACCCGGCGCCCAGTCCTTCAGGTGCACCGACTTGATGCGGCCCGGGTGCGCGTTGATCCAGGCCACCGGATCGGCCCCCGCCTTCACTGCCGTGCCCACGTCCAGCTGCAGTACGAACTCGTTCGGCGTGTTCGACGCCAGAATGTCCATCGGACGCTGCCCGTCGCTGGTCTTCTCCCACTCGGCCGAGTGGTTGTGGAAGCCGGCCGCCAGGCCGTGCGGCGCCAGCGTGGCCGATGCGGCAGCCAGCTGCGCCGCCAGCTTCTTCCAGTCGTCGGCGCCACTGGCCTGCATCGGTGGCGACGCCAGCACGATCATCCGTGAGCCGAGAATCTGGTTGATCTCGACCGCCTTCGTCATCGTGTCGCCGGGCACCAGTGAGGCGATGCCATTGTGCGTGCTGTAGCAACGCAGCCCGAGATCATCGAGCATCGTGCGCACCGTCTTGGCGTACGGAAGTGTCCAGCCGAGATACGGTGCGAAGAACTCCACCACCTCGTAGCCGTAGCCCTTCACCGCGCGTAGTGTCGCCGGCAGGTCGCGACGTAGTTCGTTGCGCACGGCATACAACTCGATGCCGATCGGGATCCTCGCGATCGGGGCGACGGTGTGTCGCGTGCGTTCCGCCGCGACGTCGGGCAGCATCGGCGAGGCAGCGAACAACGCGGCGGTGACACCCGATTGCGCGAGGAAATCGCGACGGGTGAGCGGATCGTGCGAAGTGGGATCAGACATGGCGGGTGCCGGCGGAAGAGGCGACGAACGGGTCACACGGGAAACGGCGTCAGGTGGCAGAGCGCTGCCGGGCCGTGAAATCGCGCGCCGCGGCGCGCATCGCCAGCTGCAGCACCACCACCAGCAGTGCACAGAACAATGGCATCACGTACAGCGCGTCGTGCAGCCCGAGCGCCCGGCTTTCGGCGGCGGTGACGCCAGTGGCCAGTGCGCGCCCGGCCATCGTGTCGCTCAGCTTGCCGAAGAACACCAGCCCCAGCGCGGTGAAGATGTAGAACACGAAGAAATACACCGACATCGCCATGCCGCGGATGCCGGCCGGCACGAGGTCGTGAATGGCCGCGTAGACGGTGCTGTAGTACAGGTAGACGGCGATGGTGCCGCTGAAGGCCAGCAGCGCGAATCCCCAGGCGTTGCCACGTGGTTGCTCCAGCGCCAGCCAGAAGAGCGGTCCGGCCAGCAGCGCGCCGATGGACGCCAGTCGCAGCCTCCCCGCCGCACCGCGCTTTCCGGCCCAGTCACCCAGCAACCCGCCCACCAGCATTCCCAGCCCGCCACCGAGGCCGAATACCATGGCGTTGAAGCGGTTCGCCATGTCGATGTCGAGCCCGTGGTATCGGATATAGAACGACGTCGAGAAGGCGCCCAGCGCATACATCACGAGGTTCATCAGCGCACCCGACGCGATGATCCACCACATCGCGCGGATGCGCAGGATGGCGGCGATGCTCTCCGTGGTACGCATCGTCGGCGCGGCAGCGGCAGTGGTGGCGGAATGTCGCCTGGGCTCGACGATGAAGAGCGCCAGGATCGCCAGCACCACGCCGGGCGCGGCCGCCACGTAGAGCGCCGGCCGCCAGCCACCGGTTGCCTTCACCACCAACCCGCTCACCAGGTAGCTGGCGCCGAGTCCCAGCGGCAGGCCGAGCATGAACACGCTGATGGCGCGGGCCCGGACAGGCGCTGGAAACAACTCCGCGATCAACGCATTCGCCGTCGGCGCCAGGCTCGCCTCACCCACTCCCACGCCCATGCGCGCCAGGAAGTGCAGCGCGTAGCTGCCAGCGGCGCCGGAGAGGGCGGTGAATGCGCTCCAGACGGCGACGCCGGACGACAGCAGCACGCGCCGCGGCTGCGTGTCGGCCAGCCGGCCGAAGGGAATGCCCACCAGCGCGTAGATCAGCACGAACGCCGTGGTCAGGCCGCCCAGCTGCGAGTCGCTGAGCTGCCACTCCTGCTTGATCCGCTCACCGACCGCTCCCACCACCTGGCGGTCGTAGAAATTCATGAAGTTGAGCGCGAACAGCACCGCCAGCGTGTACGCCAGCCGGCCCTTCGAGGGGGCAGTGTCTGAGTCCGGAGAGCTGGGCACGTCGCGCCGTGTACGGGGGATCTGGCAGCGAAAGTCGTGCTGCGCGAGCTGCGCGCGCGGCCGATGCCGGCGGCGCGTGAAAAGTACGGGAGGGAAATCCCGCTGTCTAACCGTGCGGCGATCCCGCGTCGTCAGCGATGCATCACGACGCGGCATTGGCGCCTACTACCCGATTTCCGTCCACCGCAGCACACTGTGGCGTCGCACGCACCCGGCCTTCCCCCCCGACCGTGCCGCGACGCGCCCTCACCGAGGATTCCCTGATGTCGTTCCGTACTGCCGCCCTGCTCTGGCCTTGCACGGCCCTCGTCACGCTCGCCGCCTGCGCCAAGCCGGAAAGCGGGACCGTCACCGATACCGCCGCGCCAGCCGCCGCGACTGCCAGCGCGACCGTCGAGCCGACGATCGTCAACGTGATCACGCGCGATTACAGCTTCGAGGCACCCGACACCATCACCGCCGGCATGGTGTCGCTGCGCCTGCTGAACAAAGGCCCCGAACCGCATCACATCCAGCTGATGCGCCTCAAGGACGGCAAGACGTTCGCCGACTTCGCCACCGGCATGAAGAACATGAAGCCCGACTCGCCGTTACCGCCGTGGGTGGAAATGGTCGGAGGTCCGAACGCACCGAGCGACACCACCAACGGCCAGAGTGTGACGCAGGATCTGGCGGCCGGGAGCTACGTGCTGATGTGCGCCATCCCGAGCCCGGATCACATCCCGCACTTCGCCAAAGGCATGATCCGGCCGCTGACGGTGACGCCAGCCACCGGGCCGGCCGCCACCGTGCCCACCGCAGACATCCGCGTCACCATGAGCGATTACGCGTGGGACGTGCAGCCGGCGATCTCCGCCGGGAAGCATGTCGTGCGCCTCGAAAACGCCGCCGAACAGCCGCACGAAATGCTGATCGTGAAGCTGGCGCCCGGGAAGACGGCGATGGAGTTCGCGGGCTGGGTGGAGAGCATGCAGGGCCCACCGCCGGCGATGCTGATGGGCGGTACGACGGCCATGGCCAAGGGTGGCGTGGCGTACGTGCCGATCGACCTCGCACCTGGCGAGTACGCTTTGATCTGCTTCATCCCCGACGCCAAGGACGGCAAGCCGCACGTGGCGCACGGGATGGTGAAGAGCTTCACCGTCAGCTGAGCCGTTCCGTTGCGGAACCGCGCGACGCAGCGAACGTGGTGCGTGCGGTAAATTGACCGAGCCCCGGCGGAGCTACCGCCGGGGCTCGGAGTGCGTTCAGGTCCTTCATCGTCGAGTGTCGTCCATGAGATTCTTCGTCGCCTGCGCCGTGGCGGCCGCCTGCACCGCGCCACTCGGCGCACAGAGCAAGCTCAGTGACTGGCCGCAGCATTCGCTGGATCGGCCGAAGCCGGTGGTGGTGCAGCCGGGCGCCTCGTACAGCGTGGCGCCACCGGCCGATGCGGTAGTGCTCTTCGATGGGCGTTCGCTGGAGAAGTGGATGCAGGGCAAGGGACAGCCGGCGAAGTGGCGTGTGGTGGACGGCGCGTTCGAGGTCGTGACCGGCACCGGCACGCTCAGCACCCGCGACGGCTTCGGTGACGTGCAGCTGCACATCGAGTGGGCGTCGCCGAACCCGGCCAAGGGCACGGGACAGGACCGCGGCAACAGCGGCGTGTTCTTCGCCGATGGACGGTACGAGGTGCAGGTGCTCGACTCACGCGACAACGCCACCTATGCCGATGGACAGGCCGGTGCGCTGTACGGACAGTTCCCGCCGCTGGTGAACGTCTCGCGCGGGCCGGGCGAGTGGCAGACGTACGACATCGTGTATCACCGGCCGCGCTTCAAGGCCGACGGTGCACTGCAATCGGCAGCGCGCCTGACGGTCTTCCACAACGGTGTGCTGGTGCAGGACAACATGGAGCTGGTCGGTCCGACGGCGAATCAATCGCGCCCGCCGTATACGGCACACCCCGATCGGCTGCCGATCACGTTGCAGGATCACGGTCACCCGGTGCGGTTCCGCAACGTCTGGCTGCGCGATCTGGAAAAGGCGCCCTGAGCTCGGCGCACCATCGGCAGCACTGATTGAGGCGGGGCGCCTTCCGGACACGGGACGCGCCCCGCGTCTCGTGTGCGTGGCAGTCAGCGCGGCGTCATGAAACGCAGGTTGGTGCCCCACGGGTCGCGCGTCAGCAGGGCGTCACCGCCGCCGGCGGCCGGATGACCCCCATCGCGCAGGCTGGCGGCGATCGCCTGCAGGTCGGCTGCAGCAGGCAGTTCGATGACCCATTCCAGCAGTTGCGGATCGTCGGCGGCAGCCGGCCTGGCCGTCGGTCCTGCCCAGAGGTTGGTGCCGAGGTGATGGTGATAGCCACCGGCGGCCAGGAAGAGGGCACCGGAATACGACCAGACCGTCCGATCGAATCCGATCGCGTCGCCGTAGAAACGGCCGGCTTCGTCGAGGTCGCCGACGTGCAGGTGCACGTGGCCGATGGTGGTGCCGCTCGGCATGCCGCGCCACGGCTGGTGACCTGCCGCCTCGATCAGGCCCCGTCTGTCGAGCGGATCGGTGCCCATCACCAGTTCCCGGCCGTTCCGCCGCCAGCTGTCTCGGGGCCGGTCGGCGTAGACCTCGATGCCAAGGTCGTCCGGGTCCTGCAGGTAGAGGGCTTCGCTGACGAAATGATCGCCCGCCGCAGCCCGGGCGCCGATGTCGTGCAGGTGTGTCAGGAAGCGGCCCAGCTCCGCGCGGGATGGGAGCAGGATGGCGACGTGGAAGAGGCCGAGTGCCTTGCGGCTGAGGGGGTGTCCGGCGCGGTTCTCGATCAGCTCGATCAGCGTCGGGCCACCCGCCGCGTCGCTCAGTGCGACGCGATTCGGGGTGATCTCGCTAGGGTGAAAGCCGAGCGTGTGCTGGTAGAAGTCGCGCGACTGCTGGAGGTCCGACACCTGAAGGGTGACGGAGCGGATCCGCGAATCGGCGGGGAGCGGGGGTCCGGCGGGCGCGATGCCATAGGTGCCGGCGTCGGCGGGTTGGTTCAGGTCGCCGTCGGTGGACCTGCTGGTCATGATCTCGCTCCGCTCACTTTTAAAGCGCTGCAGGCGCAGCATCAATCCGCCGTCCGCGCAGGCGAAACCGCACCCCATCCACCGCGTACGATAACCCAGAGCACGTTTCCGACTGACCCCCGCAGGAGATCCACCATGTTGTTCACCCTGCTCGCCTTTGCCGCCAGCCTCGCCCTGACCTGGCTGGCCTACACCCAGGCCCGCAACTTCGTCCGCTCGCGGCTCCGCTTCGTCCCGGCCGCCCAGTCCCTCTGGGCCCCGATCCTCGCCGGCGCCGCCACCGCCATCGTGGCGCTGCCCATCGTCGGCCTGCTGCCGCTGATCGGCGCCGGCACCGCGCTGTCGGTCGGCTTCAGCGTGGGACTCGGCGTCGCCAACGGCCAGCGCGACATCCGCCGCAACCTGCCGACCGTCTTCTGAGTCGTCCGGCCGCCGGCTGATCGCACTGGCCGGCTGCCGACGTTCGACGAGCACAACGTCGGCGCGCCTCGAGCTGCTCGACGCGCCCGCCGCCATCCCTTGGCGGCCGATGACCTGGTGTCGCGCTGCTTCAACGCCCGTGGGGGGCAACTCGACGGTGCTGCCGCAGGTGCCGCCTACCTGCGCCGGGACCCTGCGCGCCACCGAGGTGGGCGAACCTGCGCGCGATGCGCTCCTCGCTCGACGAGAGCGTGAAGCCACCGCTGCCGCTCTGCGTCCGCTGTCACGCGCCGTCCTGACGGACCATTCGAACAGGCCGCATTCGTAACAGAGCATCGCACACCGGCGAGGCCTCCACCGGTGCGAATTATGTTGTGCGCTGCAGGACGATCGATCCGGCACCGAATTCCATGCGGACTGCCGTTGCGCTTCGCCCGTCAGACCTGGCGGGCCTCACGTCACCACCTGCGCCCTCGTGATGTCCGATTCACGCACGACACTTCCATCCCTGCGCGACAGCTGGCGCAGCGACCTGCCGGCCTCGGTGTCGGTGTTCCTGCTCGCCCTGCCGCTCTGTCTCGGGATCGCGCTGGCGTCGGGCGCACCGCTGGCGGCGGGGATCGTCTCGGGTGTGATCGGCGGCATCGTCGTCGGCACACTGTCGAATTCCTCACTGATGGTCAGCGGTCCGGCGGCCGGGCTGACGGTGATCGTGCTCGGCGGCATCGGCACGATGGGCAGCTTCGAGCAGTTCCTGAGTGCGGTGATGATCGGTGGTGCAGTGCAGATCGTGCTGTCGGTGCTGCGCGCTGGCATCGTGGGGTACTACTTCCCGAGCGCGGTCATCAAGGGCATGCTGGCGGGCATCGGCATCATCCTGGTGCTGAAGCAGATCCCGCATGCGATGGGCCTCGATGCCGACTTCGAGGGTGACGAGTCGTTCGTGCAGGCGAACGCCGAAACCACGTTCTCGACGCTTGGCTCGGTGCTGCAGCAGATCCAGCCGGGGGCCGTGATCATTGCGGTGGCATCGCTGTTCGTGATGATCCTCTGGCATCAGCCATCGATGCGGCGCCTGAAGCTGGTGCCGGCGCCTCTGGTGGTGGTGGTGCTCGGCATCGTCGCGAACACGGTGTTCGCGCGGTTCGCGCCGGATCTCGCCATCGGCACGCAGCACCTGGTGCAGTTGCCGGTGCCGCAGCAGGATGGCCACCTCTTCGGGCTCTTCACGCTACCGGACTTCTCGGCGTTGATGACCGTCGATGCCTGGCGCATCGGCATCACGATCGCGGTGGTCGGCAGCCTCGAATCGTTGCTCAGCATGAAGGCCACCGACAAGATGGACCCGTTCAAGCGCGAGTCGGACACCAATCGCGAACTGATGGCGCAAGGTGTGGGGAACCTGCTGACAGGCCTGGTGGGTGGACTGCCGCTCTCGGGTGTGCTGGTGCGCAGTGCCGCCAACGTCGACGCTGGGGCGCGGACGCGCTGGGCGTCGGTGCTGCAGGGGGCTCTGCTGCTGGCGTGCGTGCTGGCCATTCCGGCGGTGATCAACCTGATTCCGCTCGCCGCCGTGGCGGCGCTGCTGCTCTACACCGGCTTTCGGCTGGCGTCACCGGCGCTCTTTCGGACGTCGTGGTCGCTTGGCACGTCGCAGTTCGTGCCGTTCATCGTCACCCTGGTGGCGATCGTGCTGACCAATCCACTGATCGGCGTCACGATCGGCCTGTTGGTGGCGGGTTTCTTCATCCTTGCCCAGTACCTGCGGCAACCGGCGCTGCGCCAGGTGAGTCCGGCCGGCGCGGTGCTGCGACGGTTTCAGCTCCCCGACCAGGCCACGTTCCTGAGCAAGGCCAACATCGAGCGCACCCTCAGCGCCCTGCCCGACGGCGTGCGGGTCGAGATCGATGGATCGAACACGTCACGGTTCGACTATGACGTGCTGGAATCGCTGCATGAGTTCACCGAGACCGCCAAGCTGCGGAACATCGACTATCGGTTGGTCAATGTTCCGACAGCGGCAGTGACCCCCATTCACACGTACTGATCGATGCAGAATTACGCGCGACTGTTTGCCAACAACCGCGAATGGGCGACCGCCATCCGGCAGACCGACCCCGGATATTTCGAGCGCCGCGCCGCCGGGCAGGAACCGCAATTCTTCCTCATCGGCTGTTGCGATTCCCGTGTGCCGACCGAGGTGCTGACGGGCGCCAAGCCGGGCGAGATCTTCACCCACCGCAACATCGCCAACCAGGCGCACCCGAACGACCTGAGCATGCTCTCCGCGCTCGAATACGCGGTGGAGTTCCTGGACGTCAAGCACGTGCTGATCTGCGGGCATTACGGCTGCGGTGGCGTGAAGGCGGCGCTGGGTCCGCCGGGCCACGGTGTGGTGGACCACTGGCTGCATGTGATCCGCGACGTGTATCGCTGGAACGCCGAGGAGATCGACGCGATTCCGGAGCTCAGCGACAAGACCAACCGGCTGGTGGAGCTGAACGTGATGAAACAGGTGTTCCAGCTGTCGCGCACACCGGTGGTGCAGCGGGCATGGGCCAAGGGGCGTCGGCCGATCCTGCACGGCATCGTCTACGACCTCCACGACGGCCTGCTGAAGGAGCTGGTCTCGGGAATGGACGGTGAGGACAAGGCGCAAGGCCTGCGCGAGAAGTTCATCGGGTGGCACCCGGGGCAGTGAGCGGCGCCGGTTCGCGGCCGCACCGTCGGCGGTCCGTCTCGAAGCGCCCCACACCGTGATGGTGTGTGGCGCTTCTCGCAGGTGAGGTGCATGCCTACGTCACCTGACGTATGGGGTGGCCGAACCGATGCTGGCACCATGTCCGTGACCTCACTTCACGGAGCCTGGCATGCCTGCAACACAACACCTGTCGCACTTCGCACCCCGCCGCCTGGCGTGGCTTCCACTGCTGTCCGCCTGCACGCTGCTCACGGGCTGCATCTCGTACACCGTCGGCCAGGGTGCCGAGACGGCACCACAGGGCCAGCGCGTCTCCAGCTCCAGCATCAGCGTGGTGCCGGGCACCCTCGACGACAGCCTGCCCACGCGGCGTCCATCAGTGGATACCGAGATCCGTTATGGTGTGGGCCCGCGCACCGACATCGGGTTCCGCATCGCCACCTGGAGCGGCTTCATGGTCACCTGGAAACAGCAGCTGACGCGCGCCGACACCTCCGACCGCACCGAGAATCGCGCCCGTACGTCGATCATGCTGGGTGGTGGCATCCTCAACATGGGGGAACATGCCGGGCTCGAGGCCACGCTGATCTCGTCCGGCAAGTGGTCGCAGTACGGGCAGCTGTACGGTGCGATCCGCGCCGCGCAGGTGATCCCGATCACGAAGACGGCGCGGCAGGACGACCCGGTCATCGGCGCGTCGGTGGGATACCTGCTCGGCGACCGTACCTACAGCATCGGGCCGGAGATCGGCGTCTACTACGATCGCTCGGTGCTGGGGCTCAATACCAATCGCATCCTGGTGATCCCGTCGATCGTCGTGCGCCGCAGCGGGATTCGTGGGTTCCGCGGCATCTTCGGGATGTGAGGCGTGAGGGCGACGGACGTGGCACGGACACGCGAACCGATCGAAGTGCAGCGCAGTCCGCAACGCGGCCATCCACCGCGCCACCAAGGCGGGAAACGGTCGGAAAAACGCATGCGATGTCTCGTTCGGCGTCAGGATCGCCACCTCCGGCGCGCCGCTGGCGGTGGCTCTGACGATGAACTTCCGCTCGGCGGCCCGGGCACCGAACAGCGACAGCCGCAGCGTCACGTCCTCTGGTGCGGCAGTGAATGACTGCCGCACCAGCAACACGCCGCGGCGGATGGAGCGCATCGCCGAGAAGCTGGCGGCGCGCGGTCACACCGCGGCACGGATCGAGAAGATCATCGGGGGCAACTTCGTTCGCCTGATGAAGGACACCTGGCTCGCCTGACGCCCCGCGAGCGATGATTCAGCGTTTTCCGCGGTACTCGATCATCGACAGGCCGGCATCGGCGTTCTTCGCGAACCACGCCTTGCCGTACTCCAGCACGTAGAGCCGTCCGTCGGGGCCAAGCTCCATGTCGATCGGCGCCGAGAAGGAGTCGCGTGGTGCGAACGGCTCCATGGTATCGAAGTCGCCGCTTGGCGTCAGCGTGACGGCCATGATCCAGTGCCGGATCCAGTCGTAGATGAAGAACTTGCCGTCGAAATACTGCGGCATCGCGGTATCGCGCGCCTTGGAGAACAGCGCGCGGTGATACACCGGGCCCGCCATCGCGGTGCGCCCGCCCTTGTTCACCTGCGGGAAGTCCTTCGTGTCGCCGTAGGGATACCAGATGAAGGCACTGCGCGACGCCGGCAGTTCGCGTAGACCGGTGTTGTTGCGCGATTCGTTGCGCGGTGCCGCGGCATCGTGCAATGGGCCGCTCTGCCCCGTGGTGTAGTCCCAGCGGTGATACGGATAGTTGGCGCCGACGAACAGCGGCCAGCCGTAATTGCCCGCGGTGCGCGCCTGGTTGATCTCGTCGTAGCCGCGCGGACCGCGCGTGGCGAGCGTGTCGTCGGCCGCGTCCGGACCCACTTCGCCCCAGTACAACCAACCATTCTGCTGGTCCACCGTAATGCGGTACGGATTCCGGTTGCCCATCACGAAGATCTCGGGACGTGTGTTCGGCATGCCGGGCGCGAAGAGGTTGCCGGGTGGGATGTCGTAGGTACCGTTGGTGAGCACGTGCAGCCGCAGAATCTTGCCGCGCAGGTCGTTGGAGTTGGCGGCGGTGCGCCGCGCGTCGTAGGGCTCGTGCCCCGGCCGATCGTCAGTCGGTGAGAAGCCGTGACTGGCGTGTGTCACGCCCTTCTCGTCGAACGGTGTCGAGTTGTCACCGGTGGAGACGTACAGCAGCCGTCCCGGGCCGAACGCCAGCGAGCCGCCGGTGTGGCAGCAGATCTCGCGTTGCGAGTAGAACTGCAGCACGATCTTCTCGCTCGACATCTTCAGTGAATCACCATCGAACTCGAACCGGGACAACCGGTTCACGGTCGTGTCGGCCGGGCTGTAGAACAGGTAGACGTACCTGTTCCTGGCGAAGTCGGGATCGATGGTCAGGCCCAGCAATCCCTCTTCCACGTTCGAGCCGTTCTTGCTCTTGCTGTAGACGGCCAGCTTGCCGGCCGACTTCACCGACTTGTCTGCCGCACGGTACAACGCCACCTCACCACCGCGCTGCGCGATCAGCACGTCGCCACTCGGCAGCACCGCCATCTCGGTGGGTTCAGCGAGAGTGCCCATCGTCAGCGCCACTTTCCGGAACAGCGAGTCCGCCGGCGCGCGCTCGGCGGTGGCCTTGGCGTAGTTCAACGCGCGCCGCGGCGCGCCGACCGCGTACTGCAGGCCGCCCAGCACGTGCTTCAGGAATAGTGAATCGGCATACGATTCATTCGTGTGACCGAGGCCGGTGTACCACGCGCGCCCGCCGTCGTACTCGTGACGCCAGGTGATCGGATGCTTGCCATCGTTCTCGCCGCCCGTGTAGCTCGCCTCGTCGAGCGTCACCAGCACGTGCAGGTCCGGCGCGAACGACTTGTAGTTGTACCACTCGTCCCGTCGCTTCCACTCGGCGGGCAGATGGGCGGTCGAGGCATCCGTCGCGTCGGTGATGCGCAGCGTGGCCTCCTGCTGCTCCGGATGGCTCTTGAACCAGGCGCCCACCAGCCGTCCGTACCAGCCCCAGTCGTATTCCGTATCGGCGGCGGCGTGGATGCCCACGTAGCCACCACCGGCCTGGATGAACCGCTGCAGGTCGATCTCCTGCGCGCGATTCAGCACGTTCAGGGTGGTGCTGAGAAACACCACCGCCGCATACTGCCTGAGCGAGTCCTCGGTGAACCGCGTGGCATCCTCGGTGGTGTCCACCTGCATGCCATTTGCGGCCCCGAGCCGCATCAGCGCCACCTTCCCCGAGTCGATCGACTCGTGCCGATAGCCCGCCGTCTTCGAGAAGACGAGGATGCGCGCCGGGCCGGTGGGCACTGGCGCCTCGCGCTGGCAGCTGGTGAGCGCAGCCAGTGCGAAGGCAGTGGTGAACAGTCGGTAAACGCGCATGCAATGGATCGGATCAGGAGTGAGGTGCGACAGCGTGACGGTCGCGGCATCGACGATACCGGTGCGCGTCAGGCCGCAGGTTTGGCGACGGCGAGGTTGTTGGTGGTGAGGTATCGGGCGCTCTCCTCGATCGCGGCGTACACGTCACCCACGGTCTTGTCCATCTCCACGATCATCCACTCGGTGTTGCCGGCCGCCGCCGCCGCGATGGCCGGAAAGTTCAGCGTGCCCTTGCCCACGGGGGTCATCGGATCGGGATTGTCGGCGGCGAGGTTGGCATGAAACACCGCCGGACCATCCTTGATGTGCAGGAACGGAGCGCGCGCACCGAGTTGCCGCACGACGCCGGCCGGATCCTGACCCGCCACCTTCACCCAGTAGGTATCGACCTCGAAGAAGATGTCGGGATCGAGCCGGTCGAGCAGCACCTCGTTCACGAACCGGCCGCCCACCTTGTTGCGGTATTCCCACCAGTGGTTGTGCAGGCCGAAGGTGAGTCCGTTGTCCTTGGCCACCTTGTTGATCTCGTTGTAGATCTTCACCAGTTCCATCGTGCCTTCGATGGTACGATAGCGCGTATCCTCGGGCCAGCCATGCCAGATCATGCGCTTGGTGCCGTATGCCTTGGCGGTATCGAGCATCACCTGGCGGTTCGGTCCCACCGGCAGGTCCACGTGGGCCGAGGCCACCGACAGGCCCGCCTCGTTCAATGCGGCTGCGGCCTGCGCCACCGTCACGCCGACCGGCCAGAACGCCGTTTCCACGCCCTGGAATCCCATCCCGGACAAGCGCTTCAGCGTGCCGGGCATGTCAGCATTGATCTGTTCGCGAACGGTGTAGAGCTGCAGGCCGAGCTTCGCCGTCGCAGGGCCGCTTGGCCGCGGCGTCGCGCCGTCTCCGGCCGCCTCACCACCAGCGGCTCCGGACGGTTTTTCCTTCGAGCAGCCGAGGAGCGGCAAGGCGCTGGCTCCCAGCAGGCCGAGGGCGGTCGTCTGCAGGAACGTGCGCCGTGGGACGACGGCGGTGTTCCGCGGGGGAACGGGGGTCGGGTCGGTCATCGAATGCTCCGGCGTGGAAGGATGTCAGCACCAGCACTGCACTCCACTGCACGAGCCATCAGCGCGATCACCAGCACCAGCACGGCTACTCCGACTTCAGTCCAGGGCGTTCCGGGTGATGCGACCGTGCGCAATCATGGCGCGGCCGCGACGGCATCGAGACTGCCGAACCACCCCCGGTGCTGCGCATCCTGCAAACGCGCCTCCAGATAACTCCACAGCGCCGGACAGCCCTCGCGAATCTGCGGACCGACCCGCGCCACCACGCGCGCGTGCGTGATGCCGTTGACGCGCCAGCTCTGCCCATCGTTGGCGAGGTTGAGCAGCACCGGCATGGCACGGTCGGCGGCGTTCGCAAACCGCGCCTCGGCCGTGGTGCCCGCCTCGAACTCCTGCCAGAGCGCGAGGAATCGTGCGCCCTGCGCCGCCGGCAGTAACCCGAAGATCCGCTCCACCGCCGCCAGTTCGGCGGCCTTTCGTTCGGCCCAGCCGGACTCGGCGTACACGATCGTATCGCCGGTATCGATCTCGCCGATGTCGTGCACCAGCAGCATCGCGATCACGTGATCGACGTTCACCGGCTCGGCGGCGTGCTGCGCGAGCGACGCGGCCAGCATCGCGATCTGCCAGCTGTGCTCGGCCGAGTTTTCCTGGCGGTCGAGGCCCAGCGGCCGCGTCTGTCGCGTGACGCCCTTCAGGCGATCGATCTCGAGGATGAAGTCCACGATCTGCTGCATGGGCCAAGATACAGCCGGGTCGCGCCCGTGCCACGCCGTCTCGCACACGGCCGCGGCCATTCACCCCTTCGCGTCACGAGGCCATGTTTCCGCTACCTCCCTCCACCGCTCCGCACCCATGATCGCTTTGCCTGCATGGCGCCTGACGCTAACCGGCGCTGCCGCCCTCATCCTCGCGACTGGGGCGGCTGCGCAGCGGCGGCCGGTGGACCTCCTGCTCACCAACGCCCGCATCATCGACGTGGTCAGTGGGCGCATCACGGCCGGCCAGTCGATCGCCCTGCGCGGCGACACCATCGTGGCCCTGGGCGGACGAGGCATCGGCACGGCGCTGCGGCCGGCGCGCACGATGGACGTCGGTGGACGCTACGTCCTGCCGGCGCTCTGGGACATGCACGTGCACTTCGGCGGTGGACCCGCATTGATCGCGGAGAACCGCGCCCTGCTGCCCCTGTACACCGCGCACGGGATCGTGGCGGTGCGCGATGCCGCCGGCGACCTGTCCGGCAGCGTGCTGGCGTGGCGCGACTCGGTGGCGCGTGGCCTGATCGATGGGCCGATGATCTTCACCTCCGGGCCCAAGCTGGAAGGGCTGAACTCGGTATGGCCGGGTGACCTGGAGATCGACACCCGCGCCGGCGTGGACAGTGCGCTCACCCTGCTGCAGGCGATGCGCGTGGATTTCGTGAAGCTCACCGACAACACGCTCAAGCCGAAGCTCTTCCGCTACGCACTTGGCGAAGCGGCGCGACGCGGCATGCGCACCTCGGCGCACATACCCGCCGCGGTGCCAGTGCGCGAGGCGATCGCACTCGGACTCAGTTCCATCGAACACCTGTCGTACGCCGTGCGCGCCGGCGCCGAGCGTAATGGGCAGCCCACGCCGACCGACGTGATCGCGGCCTTCGATTCGGCGACCGCGATGGCGACCTACCGCCAGATGGCGGCGCGCGGCACCGCAATCACGCCGACACTCAACATCAGTCGGACGCTGGCGTGGCTGGATACGGAGACACACGCCGGTGACGCGTACCTGCAGTACATCGGTCCGGGATTGCAGGCCACCTATCAGGGTCGCGTCACACGCGCGGCGCAGGCCGACAGTACGGCCGTCGCACGGCGGCACCGCAGCTACGATTTCACCAGCGCCCGCCTGCCGATGCTGCAGGCCGCCGGTGTGCTGATCCTCGCCGGCACGGACGCCGGTTTCCTGAATTCGTTCGACTATCCGGGCATCGGGCTGCACGACGAACTGCAGTTGATGGTGAAGACCGGCCTCACCCCGCTGCAGGCGATCCGCGGCGCGACCATCAACGGTGCCAGGTTTCTCGGTCGCAGCGCACGGCACGGGACCATCGCCCGCGGCAAGGCTGCCGACCTGCTGATCCTGAATCGCAACCCGCTGGAGGACATCACCGCCACGCGCGGCATCCATGCGCTGGTGCAGCGTGGTCGCTACCTCGATCGCGCCGCGCTGGATGGGATGTTGCAGGCCACCGCCGACCTGGTGCGGCGCATGCCGACGCCTGCACCATGAAGGTGGATCCGCTCTACATCATCATCGTGGTGGTGGCGATGGGCGCCGGCATCTGGCGCGAGTCATGGCTGCACGGTGTCGCGCGCTCCATCGCCGAAGGCTGGCTGCGTGAACACCAGTACAAGGTGATCAGCATCCGGACCAGCTGGTTCGGGTCCTTTCGCTTCGCACCAAAGCTGTTCCGCAACACGGAACGCACGGCGCAATTCCGTTGCGAAGTGGAGGACACGCAACTCGGCGGCACCGGCGTGGTGTGGCTGCGCGTCTGGACCGACCGCGCCGGATTGATCGCGCGGGAGCCCGACGTGGAGTGGGAGACGCAGCCGTTCAACACCGACCCGGACTTCATCCCGGGCGATACCGGAATGGAGGCGGCGCAGCGTGCGCTGCTCAAGCGCATTGCGCGCGGCGAAGTGTCGTTCGCCGCGCCCCGCCGGTCGGCCGACGGCGGCGAGGCGTTCGACATGCTGGTCGAGCACCTGATGGCGATGCGAAACCGCGGCCTCATCACCGCCGGCACGCCGCGGCCAGCCCGCACACCGGGAGCGATGTACGAGCTGGTGGACGGTGTGGAATTGACCGACGAGGGTCGCGCCTACCTCGCCACGTTCGACACACAACTCCGCTGACGCGTCAGCGCGCGGGCAGCTTCACCCAACGCCCGCCCTTGTTCGACGACGCCACCACCGCCTCGACGAACGCCACGCCCTTCACACCATCCACGACGGTGGGGAACTGCACCGCCTTGTCCAACTTGGCGCCCTTCTTCCGCCGACTGCGCAGCGCGTGCCCGATTTCGCTGTAGAGTGTGGCGAAGGCTTCCAGGTATCCTTCCGGATGGCCCGACGGAATGCGCGTCACGCGCGCCGCATCCGCACCCGCGGCACCGGTGCCGCGCGAGATCACCTGCGTGGCCTGCCCGAACGGTGACCAGAGCAGCTGGTTCGGATGCTCCTGCCGCCACTCGAGGCCACCCTTGCTGCCGTAGACGCGCAGGCGAAGGTTGTTCTCGTTGCCCGGCGCCACCTGGCTGGCCCACAGCGTACCACGCGCGCCGTTGGCATAGCGCAGCATCACGTGTGCGTTGTCGTCGAGGCGACGGCCGGGCACGAACGCCGTCAGCTCCGCCAGCAGCTCCGTGACCTCGATGCCAGTGACGTAATCCGCCAGCTGGTACGCATGCGTACCGATGTCGCCGATGCACCCACCGAGCCCCGCCTTCGCCGGATCGGTGCGCCACCCTGCCTGCTTCTGGCCGTCCTTCTCGATGTTGTCGGTAAGCCAGTCCTGCGGGTACTCCACCTGCACCACGCGGATGTCGCCGAGCAGCTTTTCGCGCACCATCTGGCGCGCCTGCCGCACCATCGGATAGCCGGTGTAGTTGTAGGTGACGGCGAACAGCAGGTCCTTCTTCAGCGCCATCGCGTGCAGCCGCTTCGCATCCTTCGAGGTGGTGGCGAGCGGCTTGTCGCAGATGACGTGAATGCCGGCGTTCAGGAACGCCTCGGCCACCGGCGCGTGCATGTGGTTGGGCGTCACGATCGCCACCGCCTCGATGCCATCGGCGCGCGCTGACTCCGCGCGCGCCATGACCGCGAAATCGCTATAGATGCGATCCGCGGCGAGGCCCAGTGCCTCACCTGAGCGCTGCGCCTTCTCGGGGCTCGAGGCCAGCGCACCGGCCACCAGCTCGAACTGGTCGTCGATGCGCGCGGCAAAGCGGTGCACACCGCCGATGAACGCCCCCTCGCCACCACCCACCATGCCCAGACGGATCCGGCGCGAGCCACTGCCTGCGGCACCGGACTTCGCTTCTATCGCCACGCTGTCGTCCCCATGTGAAAGTCCGTCGCCGTGCTGATCACAGGCCGAGCATCCGCTTCAGCTGCTTCGGGTTGGTGTCGGCGCCAGCGAAGTCGTCGAACGCCTTCTCGGTCACGCGGATGATGTGATCGCGGATGAACGTCGCACCCTCGGCCGCGCCCTGCTCCGGATGCTTCAGGCAGCACTCCCACTCCAGCACCGCCCAGCCGGCGTAGTCGTATTCGGCCAGCTTGGAGAATATGGCCTTGAAGTCCACCTGTCCGTCGCCGAGCGAGCGGAATCGGCCGGCGCGCTTCATCCATGGCTGGAAGCCGGAATACACACCCTGCCTGCCATTCGGCCGGAACTCGGCATCCTTCACATGGAAGGAGCTGATGCGTTCGTGGTAGAAGTCGATGAACTCCAGGTAGTCCAGCTGCTGCAGCAGGAAGTGCGACGGATCGTAGTTGATCTTGCAGCGTGCGTGTCCATCCACACGGTCCAGCAGCATCTCGAACGTCTCGCCGTCGAACAGGTCTTCGCCCGGGTGCAGCTCGAAGGCCACGTCGCAACCGGCGGCATCGAACGCATCGAAGATCGGGCGCCAGCGCCTCGCCAGCTCGTCGAACGCCGTTTCCACCAGCCCCGCCGGCCGTTGCGGCCACGGGTAGAGATAGGGCCACGCCAGTGCGCCGCTGAAGCTGGCCATCGACGTCAGGCCGAGGTTGTGCGAGGCCTTCGCGGCCCACATCAACTGTTGCACCGCCCACTTCTGCCGCGCCTTCGGATTGCCCTTCACGTTGTCAGGAGCGAAGGCGTCGAACGCCTCGTCGTACACCGGATGCACCGCCACCAGCTGCCCCTGCAGGTGTGTGCCGAGTTCCGTGATCTCCACGCCGTTGGCGCGCGCCACGCCCGCCAACTCGTCGCAGTAGGTTTTCGACGACGCGGCCTTCTTCAGGTCGATGAAGCGCGAATCCCAGGCCGGGATCTGCACCCCGGTGAAGCCCAGCCCTGCGGCCCACCTGGTGATGCCATCCCAGGTGTCGAACGGCGCCGCGTCACCCGCAAACTGCGCGAGGAAGACACCGGGCCCCTTGATGTTCGTCGGCACGAATCGTTCTCCTGTGCTGCGTCAGAGGTAGCTGTTGATCAGGTTCTCGAGGCGCTCCTGCCGCCCCGAGACCGGTTGTGGCTCGATGCCCTTCTTCTCCACCATCGCGGCCAGGCTGGCCAGCGTGCGACGTCCACGCATGATCGCCTTGCCATCACCCACATCCCAGCCCGCATACCGCTCCTGCAGTGCGAGATCGAGCGCGCCGTCGTTCATCATCCGCTCGGTCACCAGCAGCGCGCGGGCACAGAGATCCATCGCACCGGCATGGGCGGCGATGAGGTCGTCGGGATCGATCGACTGACGCCGCAGCTTGGCGTCAAAGTTGATGCCGCCGGTGGTGAAGCCGCCGCCGCGCATGATCTCGTGCATCGCCAGCACCACGTGGTGCAGGTTGTTGGGGAACTGGTCAGTGTCCCAGCCCAGCAACTCGTCGCCGCGGTTCATGTCGATCGAGCCGAAGATGCCGAGCGCGTTCGCCAGCGCGATCTCGTGCTCGAAGCTGTGGCCCGCCAGCACCGCGTGATTCTGCTCGATGTTGACCTTCACCTCCGTCTCCAGCCCGTGCGCCTGCAGGAACGCGTACACGCTGGCCACGTCGTAGTCGTACTGGTGCTTGGTGGGCTCGCACGGCTTGGGCTCGATCAGGATCGTGCCTTCGAAGCCGATCGCGTACTTGTGCTCGACCACCATGTTCAGGAATCGACCCAGCTGCGCCCACTCGCGCTTGAGGTCCGTGTTGAGCAGCGTCTCGTAGCCTTCGCGACCGCCCCAGAGCACGTAGTTGGCGCCGCCGAGCGTATGCGTGAGTTCCATCGCCGTCTTCACCTGCGCCGCGGCGTAGGCGAAGATCATCGGGTCGGGATTGGTGGCCGCTCCCGCCATGTAGCGACGGTGCGAGAACAGGTTGGCGGTGCCCCAGAGCAGCTCGACGCCCGTCTCCTCCATCTTCCGCGCCAGCAGGTCACCGACCATGTGCAGGTTGGCGTTCGTCTCGCGCAGCGTCGCGCCTTCCGGGGCCACGTCTCGGTCGTGAAAGGTGTAGTACGGCACGCCGAGCAATCGGAACAGCTCGAAGCCGACATCGACCTTCATCTCCGCCTGCCGCATCGCGTCACCACCCGCGGTGTGCCATGGGCGATTGAACGTCTCGCCACCGAACGGATCGGTGCCCGGCCACGCCAGCGTGTGCCACCAGCATACCGCGAAGCGCAGGTGATCTTCCATGCGCCGACCCAGCACCTCGCGATCCGGCTCGTACCACCGATAGCCGAAGGGTGTGCGCGCGCTGGGCTTGAACTTCGCGCCTTCGTATCGCAGCGGGTCGGTGAGGCTGAACCATTGGCCGGCACCGGAGGTTGTGCCGGGCGACTTCTTCGATGCGGCCATAAATGCGGAGGCGAAGGGTCGGTGCTCAGGAAGCGTGCTGGCGGAACTGACTCGCATGACGATACAGCGTCTGCCACTGTGCATGCTGCTCGGCGTGCCGCTCGACCTGGTCCGCTCGTGGCTGGTAGGTGGCCAGCCGCGCGGGCTTGACGGCCACCTGCGCCACCGCATCGGCACCACCGCCCAGCGCGGCCATCGCCGCCAGCCGCGCCGCGCCCATCGCACAGCCCATCTCGCTCTGCGCCACCACGTGCAGCGGGATACCAAGGACATCGGCCATCAACTGGCACCAGAACGCCGAGCGCGCACCGCCACCCAGCAGGTCGGCTTCGGTGATGGTGCTGCCTGCCGCGGCCAGCGCCTGCTGCGCGTCGCGCATGGCGTAACACACGCCTTCCAGCACGGCCAACGTAAGGTTGGCGCGCGTGTGTGCCGCATCGAGGCCAAGAAATCCGGCGCGCACCAGGGCGTCGTTGTGCGGCGTGCGTTCACCGCTGAGGTAGGGCGCGAACCGGGCGGTGGTCTGCGCGTCGTCGCGCACCTCCGCCAGCAGCGACGGGGCATCCTGTCCGCAGATGCCTGCCCACCACTCGAGACACGACGCCGCATTCAGCAGCACGCCCATCTGGTGCCAGGTGTCAGGCACCGCGTGGCAGAAGGCATGCACTGCGTGCGCGGTGTTGGGTGCGAACGCTGCCGTGGTGCACCACAACACGCCCGACGTGCCAAGCGACACGAACGCGTCGCCGGCATGCGTTGCGCCGACCGCCACCGCACCGGCTGCGTTGTCACCGGCGCCACCGGCAAGCAGCGGCTGCGCACGCATTCCCCAGCGCGCGGCGATGTCGCGGTGCAGCTGGCCCGCGGGCGCGCTGCCTTCCACCAGCCGCGGCATCTGTGCGCTGGTCAGGCCGCAGGTGCGCAGCGCATCGTCGCTCCAGCGGCGTGCAGCCACGTCGAGCCAGAGCGTGCCGGATGCATCCGACATCTCCTCGATCGCCTCGCCGCAGAGCCGCAGCCGCACGTAGGCCTTCGGCAGCAGCACCATCGCAATCGCATCGAACACGGCTGGCTCATGGTCACGCACCCAGAGCAGCTTCGGTGCGGTGAAACCCGGCATGGCGAGGTTGCCGGTCACCTGCCGTGACGCGGGCCATGCCGCCTCGAACGCCGCGCATGCGTCGGTGCTGCGGCCGTCGTTCCAGAGGATGCAGGGGCGCTGCACGTGACCATCGCGATCCAAGAGCGTGGCGCCGTGCATCTGACCCGATAACCCGATGGCCACGCAGTCGGCCATCGCTGCGGGATGTGCTGCGTGCAGCGCGTCGCCGCAGGCCAGTGTCGCCTGCCACCAGCTCTCTGGATCCTGCTCGCTCCATCCCGGGTGCGGCCGCTGCACGGTGAGCGGCTGGCTGGTACTGCCGATCACGCGATCTCCGCCCGCCGCAGCATGATCCACCAGCGCCATCTTCACGCCTGACGTGCCGATGTCGATGCCGAGGGTGATCATCTGCGGGGGCGGCGGGAAGGCGGGCAAC
>JANMON010000054.1:0-3527 GCA_031369265.1 Gemmatimonadaceae bacterium
GTCGGCATCGGCGGTGGCCGTCACCAGGTCGCGCAGCAGCCCTTCGAAGAGTGACGGGAAGTCGCGGCCGAACTCGCGTGCGAACTGCCACAGCCCCGAGAGTGAGCCATCGGCGAGCCAGGCCCGCGCCCCCGGATTGCCCAGCATCCGTTCCGGGTCGCCGTGCAGCGGACGGAACGCGACGCCGTGCGACCGGATCCACGGCTCGAAGCCGGCGTGGGTGGCCAGCGTCACGCGGTGCCCGGCCGCCGCGGCACGGAGCGCCAGCGCAAGGTATGGCTGCACGTCGCCGCGCGAACCCGAAGTCACGATCACCAGATGCATGCGCGTGGAATATGGCCTGAGACCGCTATCTTTCGGCCATGACGCAGACGGAGATGATGCCGCCGGGGCTGGAGAAGGTGCTGACGCGGTTCCGCGCGATGGGGCGCGAGGAGAAGATGGCCAGCCTGGTGGCCTACGCGCGCAAGCTGGAGCCGTTGCCCGAACGCTTCGCCGCGCTGGACCGCACCGCCTTCTCGGTGCCCGAGTGCCAGACGCGGGTGGACATCTTCCCCGAGGTCCACGACGGCTCGCTGCACTTCTACGCCGACGTGAACGTGCGCGAGTCGCCCACCGTGGCGGCGGTGCTGGCGATCGTCTTCCAGGCCGTCAACGACCAGCCGGCGGCGGTGACCCTCGCCATCCCCAACGACGTGGTGCGGCAGCTGATGCACGACATCGGGCTGGCCGGGCGCGAGGTGGGGCTCAACGCGATGATCCAGCGCCTCAAACGCCACGCGGCGCAGGCCGCCGCGTAACCGCCGTTCGACGCGTCCACGGGTAACGGCGGACCCGGCTGGCGATTATCCTGCAGTGCTCCGGGTATTCGCCCGGTTCATTCAGTCCCAGAGCCAATCGATGCCGATCACGATCAAGGTGAACAACAACGGCCCGCTGATGATCAGCGCCGCCGACGCCCCGTCCGTCACCCTCACCGACGCCGACGGGAACGTGATCCCGCTCCCCGAAGGCAAGAACGTCTTCCTCTGCCGCTGCGGCCTCAGCTCGCGCAAGCCGTTCTGCGACGGGACGCACAAGTCGAGCGGCTTCGACGGCACCTGCATCACTGCCATCTCCGCCAGCTGATCCGTGCTCCAGAAAGTGCTGAACGCCTGGGCCTGGGTGGTCCTGATCGCGGCGATCATCATCGGATTCTTCGTCGTCCTGGCCGTGTTCATCGTCACGGTCCCGTTCGACCGCAGCCGCTACGCCGCCGGGCGCACGTTCCGGCTCGTCGGTTGCTCCACCGTCTGGCTCAACCCACTCTGGCGGTTCACCACCGACGGCCTGCGCATTCGTGATCCGCGCCGGCCGTACGTGGCGGTGTCCAACCACGAGAGCTACGCCGACATCTTCCTGATCTCGTTCCTGCCGTGGGAGATGAAGTGGCTCGGCAAGGAACAGCTGTTCAAGATCCCCTTCCTCGGCTGGATGATGTGGCTGGCCGGCGACATCCCGGTCAAGCGCGGCCGCAAGGAAAGCGTCGTCTCGGCCATGAACGGCTGCACCGCGAAGCTGAAGCAGAAGCTGAGCGTGATGATCTTCCCCGAGGGCACACGCTCGCCCGACGGTGAGCTGTTGCCGTTCCGGGATGGCGCCTTCCGCCTCGCCATCGAGAACGGCACGCCGATCCTGCCGATCGTGGTGGCCGGCACTCGTCGGGCGATGGCCAAGCACACCTTCCAGTTCCAGCGCACGCGGGCGATCTGTCGGGTGCTGGAACCAATCGAGACGGCGGGGCTAACTCTGGCTGACCTGGCCAGCCTGAAGCAGCGCACCCGCGATGCGATCGCCGCCGCCAAGGAGCGGCTGCACGACGAGCTGGGACTGGGCACCAACGGCGAACCGCTCGGCCAGACGGCATGATCGCGCTCCAGTCGGCCGATCCGAACATCACGGCACGACGTACTGGTTGACGATGAGCGATCCCGGCACCACCACATCCGCAGGGTCGCGCAGCACGGTCATCCGCGTGGTGATCGTGCTGGCCGTGGTGGTTTCGCTGGTTCTGCTCGGCCGCCAGTTGAGTGGCGAGCTGCCGCGGCTCACTGCTGCGGTGGACGGTCTTGGCGCGTGGGGTCCCGTTGCCTTCATCGCCGCCTACGCCGTGGCCTGCGTGGCGTTCGTGCCGGCGTCGCTGTTGACACTCGCCGCTGGTGCGCTGTTCGGCGTGGTGCGCGGGACGATCTTCGTGCTGATCGGCGCCAGCCTCGGCGCGCTGGGTGCATTCCTGATCGCGCGCTACCTGGCGCGCGACTGGGTCAGTGCCCGCGTAGCGAAGGATCCGCGCTTCGCCGCCATCGACGCCGCCATCGCCGAGCAGGGAAGGCGGGTGGTGTTTCTGCTGCGGCTCTCGCCTGTGATCCCGTTCAACGTGCTGAACTACGCACTCGGCCTGACCAAGGTGCGCGTTGGTGATTTCGTCATCGCTTCGGCCGGGATGATTCCCGGCACGCTGCTGTACGTCTATACCGGGAAGCTGGCGAGCGTGGTGGTTGGCGCGTCGAATGCCGCCTCACCGCCGAAGGGTGCCGCGTTCTACGCGGTGCTGGGCCTCGGTCTTGCGGCGACGGCGGCAGTGACGGTGCTGATCACGCGCCTCGCCAAACGCGCCCTGGCCGACGCGACCGCGAATGCCACGGCAGCGCAGTCGTCCTGACGTCTCCTCCCTGATCCGACGCCGATGCTCGAGCACGATCCATTTGACCGCGCGCTGCTGGCACAGGTGCATCCCACCGGGTGGACGAATCCCACGCCAGCGCCGAAGTACGATCTGGTGGTGATCGGTGCCGGCACGGGTGGGTTGGTATCAGCGGCTGGCGCGGCCGGGCTGGGTGCGAAGGTCGCACTGATCGAGCGGCACCTGATGGGCGGCGATTGCCTGAACGTCGGCTGCGTGCCGTCGAAGGGGTTGATCAGCGCGGCACGTGCGTGGTCCACTGCACGACGGGCGCCGGCGGAGTTCAGCGGCCCCGCGCTGGCGGCAGATGCAACGGGCGACTTCACCGCGATGATGTCGCGCATGCGACGAATCCGCAGCGAGCTGAGTCCGATCGATAGTGCGGCGCGGTTCCGCGACCTGGGCGTGGATGTGTTCCTCGGCGATGGCGCCTTCGTCGATCCGGCGACGATCGCGGTGGGTGGTGCGCAGCTCAAGTTCCGGCGCGCCGTGATCGCGACCGGTGCACGCGCCGCGGCGCCGAAGCTCCCGGGTCTCGACGGCGTGAAGTATCTCACCAACGAATCGATCTTCGACCTCACCGGATTGCCGACGCGACTGGTCGTGGTGGGTGCCGGTCCGATCGGCTGCGAGATGGCGCAGTGTTTCGCGCGCTTCGGCTCGCAAGTGACGGTGATCGACATGGCACCTCGCGCCCTGCCGCGGGACGACGCCGATGCGGCCGAGGTGATCCGACAGTCGCTGGTGCGCGATGGGGTGACGTTCGTGCTGAACGCGTCGATCAGCGGCCTGTCGCAGCAGGGCG
>JANMON010000070.1:0-2329 GCA_031369265.1 Gemmatimonadaceae bacterium
TCGACGCCGTAGGCGCCATTGCCGAGGTAGATCTGGTTGAGGTAGAGCTCGAGGATCTTCTGCTTGGAGTATTTCCGTTCGATGGCCAGTGCCACCTTGCCCTCGCGCATCTTGCGCACGATGGACTTGGCGCGCTCGAGCCGCTCGGGGAAGATGTTGCGGGCGAGCTGCATGGTGATGGTCGAGAAGCCCTGCGCGAACCCGCCGCGCACGACGTTGACGGCCACCGAGCCGAAGACGCGGATGAAGTCGATGCCGTTGTGGCTGTAGAAGCGCTTGTCCTCGGTGTAGACGAAGGCGTTCTGCACCAGCGGCGGGATGTCCTCGAGCCGGGCGACCGTGCGCCGTTCGAGACCCAGTTCGGCCAGGAAGCGGCCGTCGGCGGCGTAGAGCTTGGAGGTCTGGCGCGGCTGGTACAGCTCCAGCACGTCCACGCTGGGGCATTGCCCGCCGGCGCAGACGAGTGTCCAGCCGGCAGTGAAGGCGCCCAGTCCGAGCGACGTCCCAAGGGTGCCGATCAGCAGGGCTGCGCGGACAGCGCGATGCTGGAGGAAGCGGTTGGCTGCAGCCATGTGTGTGAAGCTAGCGAGGTGACCCGACGGCGACCCCCATCCCGGGGTGCGGGCGACGGACACCCGACGCGCCACGTGTTACACCGCAGCGTGCGCATCGACCGTGCCGCGGTGCATTGCGCCGCCGCGATCGGACTGGCCGGACCAAGTACGTTTGGGCATGACCGTGACCGCCTATCTCGACGAACTCGCCTGGCGCGGGTTGCTGTTCCAGCACACCGAGGGCGCCGCCGCCGCCTTGTCCAAGGGACCGGTGACCGGCTACTGCGGGTTCGATCCGACGGCGTCGAGCCTGCACGCCGGCAACCTGGTGGCGATCATGTCGCTGGTGCACCTGCAGCGCGCCGGGCATCGTCCGGTGGCGTTGGTGGGCGGTGGCACGGGCATGATCGGCGATCCGAGCGGCAAGACCACCGAGCGACAGCTGCTGACGCCCGAGCTGGTGGACGCCAACATCGCCGGCATCAGCGAGCAATTGGGGCGCGTGCTGGATTTCAACGGGCCACGCGGGGCAATGATGCGCAACAACGCCGACTGGCTGCGACCGCTGGACCTGATCGGCTTCCTGCGTGACGTGGGCAAGCACTTCACCGTGAACTACATGCTGCAGAAGGACAGCGTGGACTCACGGATCGGCAGCGAGACGGGGATCAGCTTCACCGAGTTCTCGTACATGCTGTTGCAGGCCTACGACTTCGCAGAGCTGTTCCGGCGCGATGGCGTGAGCTTCCAGCTGGGCGGCAGCGACCAGTGGGGCAACATCACCGCCGGCACCACGCTGGTGCGCAAGATGCACGGGGCCGAAGCGCATGGCGTCACTCTGCCGCTGCTCACCACCACGGCAGGCACCAAGTTCGGCAAGAGCGAGTCGGGCGCGGTGTGGCTGGATGCGGCGCGCACCTCGCCGTACCAGTTTTACCAGTTCTGGATCGGTGCCGACGATCGCGACGTGGGGCGCTACCTGCGCACGTTCACGCTGCTGTCGCGCGGCGAGATCGAGCAGCTCGATGAAGCCACCGCCGCCGCGCCCGAAAAGCGTGAGGCGCAGCAGCTGCTGGCGCGCACGGTCACCACGATGATCCACGGCGCCGACGCGGCACAGACGGCGGCCGAGGTCTCGACGTTGCTGTTCGCGAAGGGTGATGCGGGCGCGCTGTCCGGTGGCGCACTGGCAGCGCTGGCGCGCGAGGTGCCGACGGCGGCTGCAGCACCGGCCGACACGTTCGACACGCTCACGCTTTTCGTCAGCGCGGGTCTCACCGCCAGCAAGGGCGAGGCGCGACGGCTGCTGCAGCAGGGCGGCCTGTCGGTGAACGGGGCCAAGCTCTCGGCCGACGATGCGACGCTGGCGGCCGACCGTCGCCTGCGCGGGCAGTACTTCCTGCTGCGCAAGGGCGCGCGCGACTACGCCCTGATCGACACCGGCGCCGCGACGAGCTGACGCGGACTGCTGCCGCGGCGCGCCATGGTCGCCGTGGCAGCCGTCACCCGAGCAGCAACCCCAGCACCCGTTCCCACTGCTCGCGCGTGGTGTACCAGTGCGGCGCGAGGCGAATGCAACGCTCGCGCACCGAGTGATTCACCTGATGCGCCTTCAGGCGCACCGAGGTGGCGTCCAGCGCCGGTGGCTGCACCGCGAACACACCGGCACGTCGGTTGTGTTCACGCGGCGTGACGAGCCGGATCTCGGGATGTGCATCGCAGAACTCCACCAACCGATCACCGAGTTGCGCGATGTGTTCGGCGATCTGCGCCGG
>JANMON010000080.1:0-36723 GCA_031369265.1 Gemmatimonadaceae bacterium
ACGGCGCAGGTCAATGGCCGGCTGCAGGATGCGATCATCTACGCCGGCTACACCAACCTGGCCGGCAAGCTGCAGTACAACACGGCGATCTCGCAGTATCCGTTCTTCTTCTTCAACGGGCAGGAGATCAACGAAGTCTCGCCCGGCATCTATCAGGAGAACCAGAGCCTCGCGCGCTTCGTGCTACGCGACGTCGGCTTCACCTCGCTCCTGCCAAGGAATCGCTTCAAGCGTTTCGAACTGGGCCTGGGCCTGCAGAACATCGGTCGGTCGAACCTGATCGTGGCGCGCCAGTTCAACAGTTTCGGCGAGAGTACACAGTTCCAGATCATCGGCGACGAGAACCTCGGGGCGCTCTGGTTTCTGCAGCCGAAGGCGGCGTTTGTCTCCGACAACACGCTCAACGGCTACACCGCACCGATCTCGGGCCGTCGCATGCGGTTTGCGTACGAGCCGACGTTCGGCAGCCGCCAGTGGCACGAGTTCACGACCGACTACCGCCGCTACGACCCGATCCTGTTCAACTTCCTCACCGTCGCGACGCGCGTCACGAGCGTGATCCGGGCCGGCAGGGACGAGTCGTTCTTCCCGAACTACATCGGCAATCCGAACGGCTCGATGTGGCTGCGTGGCTATGATCGCGTGAACGCACTCAACTTCGGTTGCCAACCGTCGATCGGGGCGTCGGCCGGATGCAGCAACACCGAACTGCTTGGCTCACGTGCGGTGGTGGCATCGGCCGAACTGCGCTTCCCGCTGGTGCGTCGCTTCGAGCTGGGCGTGCTGCCGGTGCAGCTGCCGCCGGTGGACGGTGCGGTGTTCTACGACGCCGGCATGGCGTGGAGCTCGGGCCAGAAGGCAACGCTGTCGCGACCGGACACCTACGACTCGCAGTCGCAGCGGTTCCTGCTGCGCAGCTACGGGTATTCGATCCGACTGAACCTGTTCAACTTCGCGCTGCTGCGCTGGGACTACGCGATCCCGCTGGACCGCCCGGAACGGAAGGGCTTCTGGCAGTGGTCTCTGGGCACCTCGTACTGACCATCGCGGTGACCAACCTGCGGGCTGGTGGGATGTGACTCGACGGGCGCCTGCGAAAGCGGGCGCCCGTCGCTTTGCAAGAGTGTTCCCCCTGCCCTGTCACGGCTAGGTTACGCCCGTGCGAACCCGCCTGATTGCCCTCGCCGTGGTGCTCGCTGCCTGCAGCACCGCCGACGACCGCGGGGCGCCGGCAGCCAGTCCTGCCGCCCTCGGCCCCGATGCCATCGTCCTCCGCGTCCCCACCCCAGGGGGACCGGCGCGCGCGTACCTGTATCCGGGGCTCGACACCGCGATCTGGACCACCCGCGCCGCGCTCCCCGCGCAGGTGCACCCGCTGGCGTTCAACATCGACGCCGGAACGCTCGCCTTCCGCGACAGCGCAGGCATGGCGTGGCGCCTGACGCTCGGCGGCGGCCAGGTGGAACGGGCGTTTCCAACGCCGCTGGCCGAAGCCGTGAGTCTGGACGGCAGCACCATCTTCGGCACCAGCGAGGATGCCGTGCTGCGGCTCAACACCACCGAGAGCACGCCGTGGCACGTGAGCACTGCAGCCACGCTGAGCCAATTGCAGCCACTGCGCGACGGTGGCGTGCTGCTGATCGGGCAGCGTGGCAGTGAGACGGTCCTGACGCGATTCCGACCGCCCGCCACCACCGCAGTGGATTCGGCGGTGCTGCCGGGCCGAGCCCGCCTGATCTCGGCGGCGGGCGGCGATCGGTATTACCTGAGCGACGGACCGCGTGGGCTGGTGAGCGTGCGCGCTCGCGACCTGGAGAAACTGAGCACGGTGTCGCTCGGCGACTCGATCATCGCCACCACCTCGTCGCCGAGCGGGGATCGCGTGTACGTGCTGGGGCGCGATGACGACCAGGCGCACTTGCAGGTGATCAACAAGTACAGCGATCAGATCGTGGCCACCGTGCCGGTGCCGCTGGATGCCAGTGCGCTGCGCATGGACCCGCTCGGCCGGTCTCTGATGGTGCGACACTCCGGCGCGGCTGACTCGGTGCTGGTGATCGGCATCGCCACCAACGCGGTGCTGGGACGATTTGCGTCACCCTGGCGCGCCGACCTGCCGCTGGTGTTCCCCGATGGACGCCTCGGCATCCTGCGCGGTGACGATGTGCTGGTGCTGTCGGCCGACCGGTTTCAGGCGATGGCCGTGGTGCCCGGTGGCGCAAAGGACATCTGGACCGTCGTGCAGTGGAACGGCTTCCGGCGCCGCGCCGGTGATGCGCCGCTGCGCGCGACGGCCAGCCAGCCCGACACCACCACCCGCCGCATCCGCGATACGACACGCAGCGCGCCGGCTGTCGACACCACGCCGCGCGTGGCAGCCGAGAGTACCGCGCGAATCGCCGGTGACTCCGCGGCACGCCGCCTGAGCCGCGCCGACTCGGTGCGACGGGCGGCCACCCGTGTCGATACGCAGCCCCGAGCGCGCGTGGCGACGCCCAGCGTGGCGGCGCAGCTCGGCGAACGCGGGACGTTCGTGGTGCAGTTCGCGGCGCTGAAGGCGGAGCGGCCGGCGCAGCAGGTCGCATCGTCCATCAAGGCCAATGGTGAGAAGGCGCGTGTGGTGATGACGACGTCGAACGGCATCACGCTGTATCGGGTTATTCTTGGTCCTTTCCGCTCCCGCTCGGATGCCGAACAGGCCGGGCAGGCCGCGGGGCGCGACTACTGGGTTTTTGAAGGGGGATCGAACTGATGGCCGGGGCACTGACGGTGAGCGTGGACTGGGAAACGCTGGGCGCCGAGGCATCCGCCGCCATCGAGGGCGCGCACGCGATCCTGGTGACCGGCCTCGATCCGATTGCGACGGCCCGCGCCGCGATCGGCATCGGGCGGGTGCAGTCGCGCAGTCGGCGCGTGGCCATCGGTGACCTGATCGGTGACGTCGAGCCGCTGCTCCGCCTGGTGACAGGCGATGATCCGCACGGCATCGTGGACAGCTTCCTGTACGGCGTCTCGCTGAACAAGATCGCGCGGCAGGTGGACGACGCCGGCATGCTGTTCGTGATGCCGAGTGGCACCGAGCCGGACGTCACGCCAGACATCATGCGAAACGAGCGCTGGTCGCGCCTGGCCGCGGGATTCCGCGAGGTCGGTGCGCTGCTGGTGCTGGTCGCCGCCAGCGACGCCGAAGGGGTGCGCGATCTGGCGGCGATGCTGGATGGCGTGGTGATCGTGGGCGAGGAGTCATCGGCATTGTCGATTCCGCCGCACACCGTGCTGGCGCAGGTCGAGTCGCACACGGCGCCGGTGGAAGCAGATGCACCACTGGTGTCTGCGGAAGCACCGGTTGTGGACGAGCCGACGCCGGTGGCCGAGCTGCCGATCACACCGGAAGACCCGTCGCCGGTGATGGTTCCGGCGCACGAGGCACCAGGACGGCGGTTGGCAGCGCAACAGGCGCGAAGCATCCCGATGCCGGTGATGATCGCTGCCGGCTTGGTGCTGCTGGTCGGACTCTGGTTCCTGCTCGGGCGACCGGGCATGCCGAAAGCAGCACCGGCGGTGAGCCCCGCGAGCGACTCGACCGCCACCGCCGATGACGTGCGCGCGGCCGACGACACCGTGGTGGAGGCAGCCATCGGCGACGACGCCGGCGTGAATGGGTTGTCGGCGGTACGCGTTGCAAATCCGCAGGATTCCGCCCTGGCGATGCCCTACGGCGTGGTACTGGTGGCGACGAATGACGAAGCACAGGCGCTGGCGCGCTGGGCGGATCTGGGCTTGAAGCTGCCAGCCGGCACGGTGACGATGGTGAACATCCGCGGTGAACACGGTCGCTTCTTCCAGGTGCAGGCGGGTGCGTTTGCGGCAGCGCAGCAGGCCGACTCGCTGCTGGCCGCACTGCGCGCCGACCGGCGCCTCGGTGCCACCGCCGGCAGCGTCAGCGCCACACCGTATGCCATCGTGCTGGAGCCCAACGTGTCGCAGAGCGCGGCGCGCGCGATCGCCAACGCCTACGGGCAGCGGCAGATCGCGGCGTACCCGATGCTGCAGGCCGACAACTCGGCCACGATTTATGTCGGCGCGTTCGAAACGCCCGAGCAGGCAGCGCCGCTGCTCAATGCGCTGTCGCGCAAGGGCGTGAGCGCCACGCTCCACTACCGGACTGGGAGAAGTTTCTGACGTGCGCCTGACCAAGCTCACCCTGCACGGCTTCAAGTCGTTCGCAGATCATACGGAAATGCTGTTCGAGCCCGGGGCGACGATGATCGTCGGCCCCAACGGCTGCGGCAAGTCGAACGTGTCGGATGCCGTCCGCTGGGTACTCGGTGAACAGCGTGCCCGCATGATGCGTGGCGCGAAGATGGAAGAGGTGATCTTCCAGGGTTCGTCGGCGCGACGTGCGGTGAACGTGGCGGAAGTGTCGCTGCATTTCGACAACGAAAGCGGTGTGTTGCCGGTGGCGTTCAAGGAAGTGGTGATCACCCGTCGCCTGTCGCGGTCCGGTGAGAGTGACTACTTCCTGAATCGGGTGCCGTGTCGCCTGCGCGACATCCATGACCTGGTGCGTGGCACGGGGCTCGGTGCCGACAGCGGCGTGGTCATCGAAGCCAAGATGATCGACGCGCTGCTCAGCGACCGGCCCGACGATCGTCGCGAGCTGTTCGAGGAAGCGGCGGGCGTGGGACTGTATCGCGACCGGCGGCGCAGCACCGAGCGGCGCCTCGAGGAGACGACGGTGGACCTGTCGCGCCTCGATGACCTGATCGAGGAAGTGCAGAGCCAGGTGCGCTCGCTGTCGCGGCAGCGCAAGAAGGCCGAGCGCAACGTCGAGCTGACCGCCCGACGCTTCGCGGTGGACGTGACGCTGGCCGCGCGTGAGCTGGAGAGCTGGGCCGACGAACTGACGCAGCTGCAGGCCCGCCTCGAGCAACTGCGCGACGCGGTGCCCGCGGCCTCCGAGCAGGCCGAGACGGCGGCGCGCGACCGTGAAGGTGCGCAGCGTGCCCGTGCCGCCGCGGAGGCGATGCGCGCCGAGCTGGCGCGCATGGCGCAGGCGCAGCGCGAGCAGGCCAACCAGGTGGAGCGCGAACTGCGCGTGGCGGAAGAGCGGCAGCGGAATGCGATGTCGCGACGCGAGCGGGCCGATACCGAGTTGCAGGATGGCGAGGCGCTGGGCCAGCGCGTGATTGCCGAACGCGAAGATGCGGAGACGGAGCGGGTGCGGCTGCAGACGGAACTGGCCGCCGCCGTCGAACTGCTGACCGAACGCGCCGGCGCCGAGGAAGAAGCGCGCCGCAGCGTGTCCACTGCGCGGCAGCAGGTGGAAGCCGCCGAGAAGGTGCTGCGCGATGCGCGCGACCAGGTGCGACGCCTGGAGCTGGATCGCGAAGGCACCGAACGCGAGCTGACCGAGGTCCTGGCGCGCGGTGCGGCGCTGGAGGCCGAAGTGGCGGCACTGGCCGACGCCCTGGCATCGGTGGCGCGGGACAGCGCTGCGGCCGACGAGGCGGTGGAGATCGCACGCGTGGAAGTGTCACGCGCGCAGGGTGCGATGGAGGCGGCCCGCTTCGGCGCACAGATGGCGCGCACCACGGAATCCGACGCCCGTTCGCGACTGGGTGATGCGGATCGCCAGCGCACGTCGCTGCAGGGACGCATCCACGGCCTGGAAGCGCTGGACCGCGATCGCGTGGGCCTCGCTCCCGGGGCGGCATCGGTGCTGCGCGAGCGCGAGACGTTTGGCGCCGGTGCGGTGCTCGGTCCCCTGTCCGACTTCCTGTCGGCGGACAGCGATGCTGCGATCCTCGTGGAACGCTACCTCGGAGCGACGGTGCACGCGGTGGTGGTGCGCGACCGCGATGCGGCGAACGCGGTGGCGGCCTGGCATGCCAGCGCCAAGCCGGGTCCAGTGCTGTTGTTGCCGCTGGATGCCGTGCAGGACGTGACCACCAGTGGCGATGCGCTGGCGACACGCGTGCGCGCCACGCAACCGGCAGAACGCTGGGTTCGCGCGCTGCTCGGTCAGGTCACGCAGCTCGATGGTGGCACTGGCTTCGTCGATGCGCGCGGTGCGATCTACCTGCCTGGCGGTGAGTCGGCGCAGGGCCCGATCCAGCGTCGCGCCGAACTGGCGATGCTGCGCGAGGAACTGGAGCAGCTGGACGCCGATCGTGCGCGGATCCAGGAAGAGGCGGAAGCGGCGGCCGTCACGCTGCAGGCGGCGGAACATGCGGTGACCGTGGCCACCGATCTCTCCACCCAGGCGCTGGGCGAAGTGCGTCGCGCCGAGGAGATGCGGGCCGAGGTGGAACGTCGCAGCGCCCGCGCGCAGCGTGAGCGCAACGAGGCGCAGCAGCTGACCGAAAAGCTGGCCGAGCGTCGCGCGGCGCTGGAAGCACGGGTCGCCGACGACGATGCGAAGGCCGAGGAGCTGCGCGCCGCACTGGCGGGGTATGAGGCGGTGATCACCAGCACCCGGCAGCGCCTGGTCGGCGCCGACGAGATGCTGGAAGAAGCGCGCGAGGGTCGCACGATCGCGCAGGTGGCGCAGGCACAGGCGCAGGCCCGCGTGCAGGTAGCACAGGATCGCGCGTCACGCCTGCTGCAGGAGCAGGCCACGGCGACCGCACGTCTCGAGACGCTGCGCAACGAGTTGATGCAGCTCGCCAATGCCGACTCGGCGCTGGCGGAGCAGATCGCGACGTTGACCGTGCAGCTCGAGGAACGACAGCTGGCGCTGTCCGAACTCGATACGCGCCTGATGGAATCGGAGGATGGGTTGCGTGCGGCCGACGCCGCGCTCCGCACCGGTGACGAGGCGCTGGAACTGGTGCGTCGTCAGGCGGTGCAGATGGCGGAAGAGCTGCACCAGACGGAGTTGCGCCACACGCAGCTCGAGGCACGCCGGCAGAACATTCGCGAGCGCCTGGAAACGGAGTGGCGCAAGCCGATCGCCGAATTGCTGGAAGGCTTCGAGCCGCTGGAGCTGGAGGCGGATGCGCTGCGCAGCGAGAACGAGGTGCTGAAGCAGCAGCTGGAGCAGCTCGGCCCGGTGAATCCGCTGGCCGTGGAGGAACACGAGGAAGAGGTGAAGCGCCTCGACTTCCTGGCGGCGCAGCGCAACGACCTCGCGGAAGCGAAGCTGGCGCTGCTGCAGGCGATCAAGGAGATCGACGCCACGGCGCGCGAGCTGTTCCTGGCCACGTTCGCCAAGGTGCGCGAGAACTTCCGGCAGATCTTCCAGACGCTGTTCGGTGGCGGCGAGTGCGACCTGCGCCTCGAGAATCCCGACCAGCCGCTGGACTGCGACATCGAGATCCACGCCAGCCCGCGCGGCAAGAAGACGCAGCGCATCCACCTGCTCTCGAGCGGTGAACGGGCATTGGTGGCGTTGTCGCTGCTGTTCGGCATCTTCCTCACCCGTCCGAGCCCGTTCTGCCTGCTGGACGAGGTCGATGCACCGCTCGACGACCAGAACGTGGGTCGCTACGTGCGCATGCTGAACGAGTTCAAGGGGCGGACGCAGTTCATCGTGATCACGCACAACCCGCGTACCACCACCGATGCCGCGGACGCGGTGTACGGCGTGACGATGCAGGAGCCTGGCGTGAGCTCGCTGGTGAGCGTACGCCTGCGCACCCGCACCGGCGAGGCCGTGAACGGCGGCGTCGAGGCGGCATCGTCGCCGAACGAGCTGACCGTGCCGGCGGATGCGGCGTCGGAGCAACTGGAGTCGGTGGCGTAGTTCGACGATCGTTGCTGTTGGTGCCTACGAGCGAGCTGTCGTGTCTGACGTGAGTCCGTAAAAAATGTTCACGCGGGGGCCGCGGGGAACGCGGGGGGCTCCGCGAGTGGCAGTTGGATCCACCGCGGGTGCCAGCAACGCATTTTTTGGAACTGCGTCTCGCAAGGGCAGTTCCAAAAGCATTTTGCAGTTGAGCAAGTTGCTTCGAGTTTCTGCAATGCTGTCCATGGCGAGCGGAGTTTCGTCGTCCAACGGAGCCCTCCGCGTTCCCCGCGCCCCCCGCGTGAACATTTTTCGCGATCGTTGCCCGTGTCGAGGATGGCGCCGCGAACCGCGTGCACTCAGAGTGGAGAATGAACTCGGATGCGTTTGACGGTGATCGGGTCGGGGACCATCTCGCTGTCGCCGACTCGCGGATGTGCGGCGTACCTGGTGGAGGCGGGAGAGCTGCGGATCCTGCTCGATGCAGGGCCGGGCGCGGCGCACACCATGGCGCGGCACGGGATGGACTGGTGGGGGGTGACGCACATCGTCCTCTCGCACTTCCACCTCGACCACATCAGCGACCTGCCGGTCCTGATCTTCGCCTTCCGGCATGCCCGGCTGGAGCCGCGGACGGCCCCGCTGACGATCATCGGCCCACCCGGCACCCGTGACCTGCTGACCCGCTGGGCGGCGGCGCTGGGGGACTGGCTGCAGGCGCCGGGCTTCCCGCTGGATATTCTCGAACCGGTGCTCGAGGAGCCGTTGGCCCTCCCCGGCGGCGTGACCCTGACGAGCCGAGCCGTGCCACATACGGCCGAAAGCGTGGCATATTCCGTCGAGCATGACGGGCGGCGGCTGGTCTACACCGGGGACACCGGGGAGGACCCGTCGCTGGGCGTCTGGGCGGCCGGGTGCGACCTCCTGCTGGCGGAGTGTTCCCTGCCCGACTCGATGCCGGTCCCGATCCACCTCACGCCATCGCAGACGGCGGCGTTGGCGGTGGCGGCCGCACCCGGCATGCTGGTGGTGACCCATATGTATCCCCCGCTCGAGGGGATCGATCTGCGCGCCGAGCTTGGCGCGCGCTGGGCCGGCTCGACCGTGATCGCCACGGACGGGCTCGTGCTCGACTGCTGAGGACGGACGCGATGCTCGTGATGATGCAACGGAACGCCACGCCGGACGAGATCCAGGCGGTGTGCGAGGCCATCCAGGTGCTGGGCTTCAACCCGCTGCCGATGCCGGGCGCACTGCGCACCGCCATCGGCGTGGCCGGGGACGATGGCCAGGTGGACACGTCGCACTTCGAGGGCATGGCGGGCGTGGCCAGCGTGCTGTACGACTCCAAGCCGTACAAGCAGGTGTCGCGCGAGTGGCAGCCCGAGAAGACGCTGGTCTCGATCGGCAACGGCGTGGTCTTCGGTGGCACCGAGGTGCCGGTGGTGGCGGGGCCGTGCAGCGTCGAAGGCGAAAAGGAAATCCTGCACATCGCGCACCTGGTGAAGGCCGCTGGTGCAGTGGCACTGCGCGGTGGCGCCTACAAGCCGCGCACGTCACCGTACGCGTTCCAGGGACTGGGCGAAGAGGGACTGCGTCAACTGGCACTGGCGCGCAGCGAGACCGGCCTGCCGATCGTGACCGAGGCGATGGATGAGCGCCAGGCCGACCTGGTGGCGAAGTACGCCGACTGCATCCAGCTCGGCGCGCGCAACATGATGAACTTCTCGCTGCTCAAGCACCTCGGTCGGTTGAACGTGCCGATCCTGCTCAAGCGCGGCATGTCGGCCACCATCACCGAGTGGCTGCTGGCGGCGGAGTACATCATGTCGGAAGGCAACCGCAAGATCATCCTCTGCGAACGCGGCATCCGCAGCTACGACACCGCCACGCGCAACGTGTACGACCTGGCCGCGATCCCGGTGATCCAGCGCATGTCGCACCTGCCGATCATCGGTGATCCCAGTCACGGCGTGGGCATTCGTGATGCGGTGGCGCCGCTGGCGCGTGCCTCCGTGGCGGTCGGTGCCGACGGCGTGTTCGTCGAGGTGCACCAGCAGCCCGACAAGGCGTGGAGCGATGGCGCGCAGAGCCTGCATCCGCCGCAGTTCGACGACATGGTGAAGAGCCTGATCCCGATTGCCGAAGCGGTGGGGCGCTCGATCATGGGGGCAGGTACGGCGGTGGTCTGAGCGGGACCTGGATCGCGGGGAAGGTTGGTGTGGCCGTCAGTTGGCAACTCGTACGGAGAACGCATGCTCCTCCCCGCTGCAGCCCTCATCGGCATCGCGCTCCAGGCGCAGATCGTCGTCGCATTGCCGCGCGTGCCGTTGCCGAAAGCGTCGTCCACCGTGATGCGCGCCGCCGTGCACCAGAACCTCGCGGCCGCGGGACGGAGAACGGGCACGACGCTGCGCCTCGAACTGGATGTGCTGGAGAGTGCGTGGAAGCCGGAAGGTGCGGACGACGCGGAGGTGCCGATCCTGGCATTCGCGGAACGCGGCAAGTCGCCGCTCGTGCCAGGTCCGCTGATTCGTGTGGCGCAAGGCACGACGGTGATCCTCACGCTCCGCAATCGCTCCGACTCGGCGCTGGTGATCGGTGGCCTTCGTCGCGACACAGCGGGTGGCGTCGATACCGTGCAGCTGGCCGCCGGCGCCGTGCGCGAACTGCGATACACGCTCAACACACCCGGACTCACGGCGTACTGGGGCGCGTTCGCCGGCACCACGCAGGCGGACCGCTACTGGAAGGACAGTCAGCTCAACGGTGCCATCGTCGTGGATCCACCAGGTCCGTCGATGCGCGATCGCATCCTCATCATCAGCGAGTGGTACCTCGAGTATCCCGACCGACCATTCGAGGTGGCGTCGGTGATCAATGGCAAGGGATGGCCGTACAGTGAGACGGTGACCGTGGCGCAGAACGATTCCACGCGGTTTCGCGTGATCAATGCGACCGGCCTGCATCACCCGCTGCACCTGCACGGGTTCTTCTACCGTATCGAATCCGCAGGAGAGAATGGTCGCGACACGCCGGTACCCGTGCAGCGGCAGCACCTGTCCAACACGGACCTGATCGATCCATTCAACACCGTGACGTTCAGCTTCCTGCCAAGCACGCCGGGCAACTGGCTCTTTCACTGTCACTTCGCCTTCCACGCCGACGAGAATGCGTCGCTGGTCGGTTCGCCACGCGATTCCGCCGCGATCCAATCCGCGCACGACGGTCATCCGGCAACGCATGGCGCCGCCGCGTCGGCATCGCACAGCATGCGCGGCCTGGTGATCGGCCTCAAGGTCACCCCTGCAGCAGGTTACACCGACGCCGTGTCGGCCACCGCACGCGAACTCCGGCTCTTCGTGGGCCGACGACCCAAGCGGCTGGTCACCGGCGCCGACGCGATCGGCTTCGCGCTGCAGCAAGGTGCCACGCCACCGGCGCGTGATTCGGTGGTGCTGCCTGGACCCGTGCTCGAGCTACGTCGCGGTGAACCGGTGCGCATCATCGTGCGCAACAACCTCGACGAGCCCACGTCGGTGCACTGGCATGGTCTCGAGATCGAGAGCTTCCCCGATGGCGTGCCGCACTGGAGCGGGCTCGGTGCGCGGGTGTACTCGCAGATCGCGCCCGCGGATTCGTTCGTGGCGGCGTTCACACCACCGCGCTCCGGCACCTATCCGTACCACTCACACCTGAATGACCGGCAGCAGATGCTGCACGGCATGTACGGCGCGTTGCTGGTGACCGACGGGCCGCGCGACCTCACGCGCGATCACCTGATCGTGGCAGGTGGTGGCGGCCCATCGCTGGAAACGCACATCGAGAGTCCGTTTGCGCTGGTGAATGGACGGCGCTCACCTGCCCCGCTCCATCTGGCGGCTGGCGTCACGCATCGGCTGCGCATCGTCAGCATCCACCCCGACTGGCGGATCGCCTTCACGCTCCGCAACGACTCGACAGTGGCGCGCTGGCGGCCGATCGCGACCGATGGTGCCGACCTGCCTCCAGCGCTGGCCACGGATCGCACGGCCGAGGTGGTGATGGGGCCGGGCCAGACCGCAGACTTCGAGTTCACGCCCAGCACGCCGGGCACATGGCGCCTCGAGGTGAAGTCGGTGGAATCCGGATGGTACATCCCGCTGACCGTAATTATCGATGCGCCGGCTGCGCGCAAGTGACGCGCGACCGGAACGGCGGTGTGGGCAACGGGTACCAACGCATCGAAGATTGCTGCTGCTCTCACGTCACGAGGTCGTCATGAGTGCTCTCCGCGCAGTGTACGTCGCTGCCGTGCTGGTTCCGACGCTGCTGTGTGCGCAACCGCGCACCACCGCGTCGTCGCCCAGCGCGCTGCTCGAGCGCACCGCGCGCCTCTACACCGGCACGCGCGGCCTGCGCGCCGAGTTCACGCAGCGGGTGAAGAATCCGGTCACGTCGTCGGAGACGCCGAGCGCTGGAAGCTACCTGCAGCGCGGTCCCGGCGTCTTCGCGATCAGCTTCACGCAGCCGGCAGGCGATCGCATCGTGAGCGACGGCAAGACGCTGTGGGTATTCGTGCCGAGTGCGACGCCGGGGCAGGTCCTGAAGATGCCCGTCGGCGCCAACGCACCGGGTGGCGTGGACCTCGTCGGCCAGTTCTTCACCACGCCGTCGCGCAAGTTCACGGTGAGCGATGGTGGCAGCGCCACGGTCAGCGGCACCGCGCTGCGGAAGCTGGTGCTGGTGCCGAAGAGTGACATGGGCTTCGGGCGGGCGGTGTTGTGGGTGACGCCGTCCACCGGTGCGCTCAAGCAGCTGGAAGTCACCGAACATTCGGGCGTGGTGCGCACGCTGAGTTTCTCGTCCATCACGCGCAGCAGCACGTTGCCGGCGAATGCATTCAGCTTCACCGTACCGCGTGGCATCACGGTGGTGGATCAGGCGGCGTTGCTGCGCGGGATGTAACCGCAGCGCAGTATTCGTCAGACACGGTCGAAGGAAGTCGAAGGCCAGCATCGCGGAACGCGGTGACTGGCCTTCGACTCGTCGGTCAACTCACGCGTCCCGCGTCCACAACCCCGGATAGCTCCGCACGAATCCGTCGTCATCCACCGCCAGCTCGGCCGTGAAGCCGAGCGTGGCTGCGGAATAGAAGTACATGTGCGCGGCGTGCCGCTCGTAGCGCTGGGGCAGGTAGAGCAGGTCGCCGGAATCCACGTGCAGCCACGCCACCGGGATGTCGGTGGCGACGCCCACCGCCGGTGTGGTGCGATTGAGCTGGAGCAGGTTGGTGGCGGGGGTGAAGCTGAGGTCGAGATCGCGGCAGTGATCGAGCCCGGGCACGTGGTCGCCCTGCAGTGTCCACTGCCCCGACGACCCGCGTCCGATGATCAGTGAGACACGGCGCTCACCCCACCAGCCGTCCACCACACCGCGTCGCGTACACCAGTCGTCACCGCAGTCGATCACGTAATGCAGGTGGACCGGCGCGGAAGCCTGCGGAGCGCGGAATACCGCGGTACCGGCGAGCTGCCAGCCGTCGTCGAGACGTGCGAGGCTGCAGGCGTCGTGCCCGGGCGTATCGAGGCGTCGCCAAAGCGCGGTGGCAACGAGGCGCTCGCGATGGCCGGAGGAGTCGTGGTGCGCCATGTGACTCCTCACCGCGGGAGTGATCATGCGCCACAGTGGGCCATGGTGCCGCAGTGCACAAGATGCGGCGGCCGGGGGTTCGCCCGGGCGGCGTCCGCAACCGGCGCGGGCGCCACTACGTTCTTTAGCGCCGCACCCCGATTCGCCGTCCGCTTCTCCCTGCTCTGTCCGCCATGACCACCAACACAGCCCCGCGCGACTGGATCCTCGCCGAACTGAACTACGGCACGGTGCGCACCGCCGACATCCAGGTGGCCGTGCTCCCGCTGGGCGCCACCGAACCACACAACCTGCACCTGCCGTACGGTACCGATGTGTTCGAGGCGACGATCCTCGGCGAACAGCTCTGCCGGGCCGCGCACGACCGCAGGGCGAAGGTGGTGCTGCTGCCCACGATCCCGTTCGGCGTCGAGACCAACATGCGGCAGTTCCCGCTGGCCATCAACGTCAACCAGGACACGCTCAATCACTATGTGCGCGACGTGGTGGTTTCGCTGCGGCAGTCGGGCATCACCAAGATCGTGCTGCTCAACAGCCATGGCGGCAACGAGTTCAAGCCGCTGCTGCGCGAACTGGCCGGAGACGGGATCACGGTGTTCCTGATCGACTGGTTCCGCGTGCTCAACGACGTGTACTCCACGATCTTCGAACACAAGGAAGATCATGCGGGCGAGATGGAGACGTCGTTCGCGCTGGCCTACTTCCCGCACCTGGTACGCCGTCACGCCGATGGCTCGCTGGCCGCCGACGATGGTGCGACGCGCAAGACGGTGTTCGGTGCAGTGAACGACGGATGGGTGTCGATCACGCGCCCGTGGCACCTGCTCACCACCAACAGTGGTGCCGGCTATCCGCACGCGGCCACAGCCGAGAAGGGTCGGCAGTGCATGGCGCTGCTGGTCGATCGCCTGTCAGGCTTCCTGGTGGAACTGTCGGCGCAGGTGATCGACGAACACTTCCCGTATCCGCCGCGCGATCCGGCGACCTGACGTCATCCGCCGCCGTGCGCGACGACATCCGTCGCCGGCCCGCTCGCGAGTACGGCGGTCGTGAGATGGGCGGTGACGTTGGCGGTGGTCTTGAAGATGTCGGGTACGACATCGACGGCGATCAGGATCCCGACCGCTTCGGCGGGCAGGCCAAGGTCTACCAGCACCGGTGCCAGGATGAACAGGCTGCCGGACGGGATACCGGGCACGCTGAAGCTGAGCAGCGTGGAGGTGACGATCACGGTCAGCAGCGTCACGGCCCCGATCTCGACGCCGTACAGCTTGCCCAGGAAGATCACGCCCACCACCCACGCCATCGGCACGTTGACGCGGAAAATGGAGACGGCGAACGGTAAGACGAAGCCGCTGGCAGTGGCGTCGAGCCCGAGCTTGTCCTTTGCGGCGCTGATCATCATCGGCAGCGCGCTGAGTGACGAGCGCGAGCCGGCAGCGAGCGCCTGCGCCGGTGCGGCCGCGGCAAGGAAGCGCCGGAACGGCACTCGACCGAACAGCACCACCAGCGGATACAAGGCCAGCGTGAACGCGATCAGCACGGCCGACAGCGTCACGATGTATCGCGCCAGTGCACCGACGCTGGAGAGGCCGAGTCGTGCACCGAGCGCGAAGGCGAGCGCGAACACGCCGATCGGTGCGGCGGCCACCACCCAGCCCACCACCACCAGCAGCGCGTCGCTGACGCCTCGGCAGAAGGTGATCACCGCATCGCGTCGTTCGGCGGCGATGCGCTTGAGCGCGAAGCCGAGCGCGAGCGAGAACACGACCAATGGTAGGAGCGCGCCGTCGGCCGCCGCCTTCACCGGATTGGATGGCACCATCTCGATCAGCCGCTGACCGAGGGTCGGCAGCTTCGGTGTGCTGCCGACGGGTGCGGCGGTCTCGCGCACGCGCGCCGCGACGTCGGCCGGCAGCGTGAAATCGGCGAAGGCCAGCTCACCGATCACGAGCGCCAGCACGCCGCCGCTCACCAGCAACACCACGAACACCACGATCGCGCGCGTCATGGCGCGCCGCAGGTCGGCGGTGGCCCCGGCGCTGGCCACCGAGGCCACCGTCAGTGCGGCGACCAGCGGAATCACGGTCATGCGGATGGCGTTCGTCCAGAGTGTGCCAACGACGTCGGCCACCGGGACCAGCCGGGCGAACGTGACGTCGCCCATCGTGGCGACAACCATGCCCAGCGCGAGGCCGATGGTGAGGGCGAGGAGAACGCGGAGCGACTGGCTGCGGATCACGGTCGGTACACGCCTGCGCAGCGGGCTGCCGCCGGTATGGAGTTCGTCATGCCGCAAGCTGGAGTCGCGTGCGCGACGGCGCTACCATGCGCCCATGCCACCCGCCGCCGTCCGACTCCCGTTCATGTCAGCCGCGTGATTCCCTTCTCGCCCGCGCCGTCGGACGACGAGCTTCCGCCGCGATTTCCGTCGCCGTTCGACCGCTCTGCGGTGCATCCGCTGGCCCGTGTCGCAGCGCAGGAGATGCTGGCGTGGCTCGCGTCACCTGCCGCCGCGTCGTGGCAGCTGGACGCACCGGGCAACGGCAAGATGTTCGGAGTGCTGGTGGTGCAAGCAGCGGATGGCCTGGTGGGATACCTGCGCGCGTTCTCCGGGATGCTGAACGGAGGATGGGACGTGCCCGGATGGGCGCCACCGGTGTTCGATCGCACGGCTCGTGATGCAGTGTGGATCGCCGGCGACGCCGAGATGCGCGGGCTGGCCGCCGACCGCGCGGCGCTGGAGCGCGACCTGGGTGACGGCGATACCGTCCACGCGCTGCGCGCACTGGACGACGCACGCTCGGCCCGATCACGCCAATTGCTGCCGCTCATCCAGGACACCTACCACCTCACCAACGCGCTCGGCGACGTGCGTTCGCTGCGCGACATCTTCGCTCCGGCGCTGCCGCCAGGTGGCGCCGGCGACTGCGCGGCGCCCAAGCTACTGGCCGAAGCGTATCGACGTGGATTGCGACCGCTGGCAGTGGCCGAGGTGTGGTTCGGCGCGCCACCGCGATCGGGGGACCGGCGATCGGGCTCATTCTATCCGGCCTGTCACGGCAAGTGCGGACCCATCCTCGCTCACATGCTGCGCGGCCTGCCTGCCGATGCACCGCCGGTGTTCGGCGCGGCACGGATCGCGGCGTCGGAGCCGATCGTGCTGCACGAAGACGCGCACCTGCTGATCGTGAACAAGCCGGCGGGCCTGCTCTCTGTACCGGGGCGCAGCGGCCAACTGCAGGACTGCGTCGCGACGCGTCTGCGCGCCCGCTATCCCGACGCCACGGGGCAGATGGTGGTGCACCGGCTCGACCTGGATACGTCTGGATTGCTGCTGGCGGCCAAGGACGCGCAGACATTCTCCGCCCTGCAGCGGCTCTTCTCATTACGCGAGGTGACGAAGCGCTACGTTGCGGTGGTGGATGGTGCCGTGCGAGGGGAGGCGGGTACGATCGACCTGCCGCTGCGCACCGACCTCGATGATCGCCCGCGCCAGATCCACGATCCGGTCCACGGCATGCCGGCCATCACCTCATGGCAGGTACTCGAGCGACCGGCCGGACGAACGCGCCTCACCCTCACGCCCCACACCGGCCGCACCCACCAGCTGCGAGTCCACTGTGCACACCCGCGCGGCCTCGACGCACCGATTTGCGGTGACCGTCTCTATGGTCGTGTCGCGCCAGACCACGGCGAACGGCTGCTGCTGCACGCGGAGCATCTCTCGTTCATCCATCCGGTCACGGGCGAAGCGCTCAGCGTGGACAGCGCCGCACCGTTCTGACATCAGTGCGCGGATGCGTCTCCTAAGTTCGTGCGACAAGAACTGCCTCATCGCAGAAGGGCAACAGCCGCAGAAGGGAACGGCCGCAGAAGGGCGGCAGTGCGCCGGCAGCGGCCGTCCGTCGCGCGAGGAGCATCGCGACTGCATCGGGAACAGCAACAGCGTACGACCTGCAGTTCCCGAAAAGAATGCGTTGGCTACGGCGTGTACAGGCTGAGCGTCGAGCGCCCAGCGTCGCACGCCGTTCTGCGGCCGTTCCCTTCTGCGGCTGTTGCAGTTCTGCGATCAAGCAGTGTGCAGTTGCCGTTCGAACCAAGCCAAGCGAATCAGCGGGCAGGAAACCGACTGCGGCCCCAGAAACCTTCCGGCGTCCGCTTGAGTGAGTCGAGGCCCATGCGCTGGATCGCAAGATCGGCTTCACGCTGCGCCAGGTTGAGCACCTGTGTCTCGTTCACCGAGAGCACGCGCCGATCACGCATCAGCACTTGACCGTTGACCAGCACCGTGCTGACGTCGTTGCCGTTGGCGAAGTAGGCCACGCGGTAGAGCGGCATGTTCATCGGCACCATGTGCGGCCGGAACCAGTCGATCAGGATCACGTCGGCCTTCTTGCCGGGCTCCAGCGAACCGATCTCGCGCTCCATGCCCAGCGCCTTGGCGGCATCGACCGTCACCATCTCCAGCACCTTGCCCGGCGGCAGCACATTGGTGTCCCGCCAGTGGAAGCGGTGATACCGCATCGCCACGAACATGTGCCGGAACATGTCGTAGCTGCGATCAGGCGCGACACCGTCGCTGCCGAGCATCACGGTCACGCCGGCATCCAGCAGCTCGACCAGCTGGAAGCGCTTGCGCGTCGCGGCATTGGCGCTCGGGTTGTGCACGATGCGCGTGTTGGTGCGGGCGAGGATGCGGATCTCCTCGTCGGTGAACTCGGTGGCGTGCGACAGGATGGCATCGGGGCCGAGGAGATCCATGCGGTCATTCGCGAACTGCACCGACCCGGTGGTGTGCCCATCCTGCGTAAACAGCAGGTGGTACTTCTTCGACAGCGCCCGGGTCGCCTTCGCCTCCGCAATGAGCGTATCGAGCGCGGCACCGGTGATCCGACTCTCCGACGGATGATGGGTCGGAAAGGCGACGGCGAGGTTGATGCGACCGTTCCCCGCCCCGTGCCACTTCTTGATCAGCGCCTCGGACACCTGCAATTCCTGCTCGAACGTGACCCGGGTGTCGCGGGACGTTCCACCGCTCCACTCGGCGAACGTGTTCGGGAAGGGCGGTCGCCGCGGGCCCACCGCCAGGATGTAGCGGATCCCGACCTGCTCCGTCGCCTTCAGATACGCATCGCCGTACTTCTGCTCGTCTGTGCGCATGATCATGTCACCGCCACCGAACATGCTGAGCGCCGTCGTCACACCGAACCGGACCCGTTCCACGCCGGTCAGCAGCGCCTCGGCGCGCCAGAAATCCACCGTCGATCCACGCGCGTAGACTTTCTCCGTCGCAGGATACCATTCGTCGGTGTCCATGCCCAGTGACTTGATGAGCCCATGCCCCGCGTGCCCGTGGCCATCGATCAAGCCGGGCATCACGATCTTGCGCTGCGCGTTGATCAACTCGCGCCCGGCATAGCGCGCCAGGATGTCGCGGCTCGGGCCAACGGCCACGATCCGATCGCCGTGGATGGCCACGGCGCCGTCATCGATCACGCGTCGGGCGGAATCCATCGTGATCACGGTCCCCTCGGCGATGACGATGTCCACCGACTCGCGGCGTGGCTGCCGCGCACTCGCACCGGTCGTCAGTGCGGTCAACGCGAGCACGGGGAGCAGCACGGCGAGTCTCATGCGCGCGGACCGGTGGCGGGAGTTGGTGCGGCGGACCCAAGACTGAGCACCCACCCGACGGCCACCACGACCGCAGCGCCGACGAGGTTGTGCCAGAGGAAGCTGATCTGCGGCGCCCCGAATGCGACCGCCGCCACCGCACCCATGCCGCAGAGCATGCCGATGAACGCACCCAGCGCACGGACGCGCGGGATCATCGCCAGCAGGAAGATGCCGAGGATCGAGCCATAGAAGAACGAGCCGAAGCGATTCACGACTTCGATCAGTGATCCGAGTGTCGCGGCGTAGGTGGCGACCACGCAGGCGAACACACCCCACAGCGCCGTCGCCACCTTGGAGACGTTCAGGTAATGCGTGTCACTGGCGACCGGTCGCAGCCAACGCTGGTAGAAGTCCACCACGGTGGCAGTGGAGAGCGAATTCAGTTCCGCCGCGATGCTCGACATCGCCGCCGCCAGCACCGCGGCCAGGAAGACACCGGCGAAACCCAGCGGCAGGTTGTCGAGCACGAACCGCGGGATGATGTAGTTCACGTCACGCGACGACTCGCCGCTGGCCTGCTCCGCAGCGGCCAGCGCCTCGGTGCGGATGGCGGTGACGCCGGCCTCGCTGGCGCGGAACTTCTCCACCGCGCTGCTGATCGCCGCCTCGGTGCCACCGTGCCGGATCGCGGCCGCCTCGCGCGCGGCGACCTGTCGTGCCGCGATCGCAGTCGCGTAGCGCCGCTGCAGGTCTGCGAACACCACTGGCTGCTCCTGCTCCACCTGCGCACTGTGTGTCGGGTTGTAGAGCATCGGTGGCGGCTGGAAGAGATAGAACAGGAACACCAGCACACCGGTGAGCAGGATCAGCGCCTGCAGCGGGATCTTCCAGTACGCGCTCATCAACAGCGAGCTGCGGGCCTCGTCCACGGAGCGCGCGGCGAGGTAGCGCTGCACCTGACTCTGGTCGGTGCCGAAGTACGAGAGCATCAGGAACGTGCCGCCCAGGATGCCCGACCAGAACGTGTAGGTCTTCGACAGGTCGAACGAAAAGTCGAACACCTGCAGCCGTCCGGCGGCGCCCGCGATGTGCAGCGCATCATCCAGCGGAATCGGCATGCGGATGATCAGCATCGTGATGATCGCCAGCATCGCGCCCGCGATCACGAACATCTGCTTCACGTCCGCCCAGGCCACCGCCTGCACGCCACCGATCACCGTGTACAGCACCGTCGGCGCCCCGATCAGCGCCACGCACAACACCAGGTCCCAGCCGAAGATCGACGACAGCACCACGCTCGGTGCCGCGATGATCGTGCCGCACGACATGCCGCGAGACAGCAGGAAGAGGAGGCTGGTGAGCGAGCGGGTCTTGGCGTCGAACCGACGTTCGAGGTACTCGTACGCGGTGTAGACCTTGGCGCCATGCAGGAACGGCACCAGCGTGACGCCGAGGATGACCATCGCAATCGGCAACCCGAAGTAGAACTGCACGAACCGCATGCCATCGGTGGCACCCTGCCCGGTGGTGCCGATCAGCGTGACGGCCGAGAGCTGCGTGGCCATCACCGACAGTCCCACCGCCCACCAGGGCAGGTTACGGTTGGCGAGGAAGTAGCCTTCGATGTTGGTGGTGCCGCGGGTGCGTCGCAGGCCGTCGAACACCACGATCGTCAGGTACGCCGCGACGATGACCCAGTTGACCCAGTGCATCGTCGCTCAGGCGGCGTAATGAGTCTGCAGCAGCCAAAGCAGCAGCAGGGCCACCAGCTGCATGCCGAGGACGCGCTGCAAGGTGGAGCGGAATTGAGGAGTCATGGCCGGAAAGTACGCAGCCGGGCCGCGCTGCGGCATCGGCCCAGCTGCCGCGACGCCTGCAATCCGGATGTCACCGGGTCGCGACTACTTCCCGTCACTCTTCCAGAACGTGATGCCGCTGGCCTGCTGTGCCACGTCCACCGTCGCCACCCTGGCGCGGGCGCGGATGTCGTAGACGTCCACCTTGCCCGGTGCCGCGCCAACCCCTTCGCTGCTCACGAACGCGTAGCGCGAATCGCTGCTGATCGCGACGCCATGTGCCACGGTGGTGGACGTCGGCAGCTTCGCCACGCTCGTGCCCGACGCCAGGTCGAAGATCTCGATCGCCGCGCCCTGCTTGAGGGTGGCGACGAGGAACTTGCCATCGGCGGTGACGGCGAGGTTGTACGGTCCGCGACCGGTCGCCATGCGGCGAGTGATCGACCAGCTGGCGCGATTCACCTCGATGATCTCGTCAGCCTTGTTGCAGGCCACGAACACCACCGCGCCATCGGCCGACGGCTGCGCCCAAGTGGGCGAACAGCTCGACGTCATCGTCATGCCATGGCCCTGCGTCATGTCCATCTGCACGGGCGCGGCTGGCTTGGTCGAATCCGCCTTGGCCATCGTGGACATGTCGTGTCCTTGGTGGCCCGCCATCGTGCTCGTGACCGGCCCTTCCTTGCCCTTGGCCAGCGAAAAGCGCCGCGCCACCGCGAACGATCGTGTGTCGATCTCCACCAGCTGGTCATCCATCATGCAGCCGGAGTACTGCATGCTGCCATCCGGCACGATGCGACTGCCGTGCGGCATGGTGCACGTCTCCACCTGCGCCACCTCGGTCAGCGTGGGCGTGTAGACCACGCTGATGCTGCTGGGCACCATCTCGCCATGCAGGTTGAAGTTGGCGGAGAAGCTGTACAGTCCATCCGGCGTGATGTCGAGCGACGCCGGGAACTTGCCGAGCGAGATGCCGGGGCCGACCAGCGTGTCGGCGGCGAGGTCGTACTTCCACAGCTTGCCGTCGGGTGTGCCGTGCCCGGTGGTCATGTAGAGGAACTTCGCGTCCGGCGAGACCTGCAACCCATGCGGTCCCTCCATCTCCGCCGCCAGTTCGCCGATGCCGATGGTCTTTTCCACCACCGCGCCGCCGGGCCCGAAACGCACGCGGTGAATCCGGTCGGCCGACTCGGCGCCAACATAGACCCAGTAGGTGGCCGTAGGAGGAGCGACGGCAGCGGCACCGGCAGCAGGTGCCGCGGCACGACGCGGCGACCGCTGGGCCTGCGCCAGCGGTGCGACAGCAGACAGCAGGAACAGGCCGCACAGGACGCGCAGGCACGACCGGTTCGGCTTGCGGGCAGGATGGACGTGGACCATGATCATCGCTCGTTGCGCCGCCGATGGCGGGGCCGATTGAGAAAGCGGCTGAACCCGTAGTGTAGGCAGTCTTTCACCCGATCCGGGGAGTTCGTGTCATGAACGTAGCGCGCTGCATTCGCCGCGTCACCGCAGTCCTGACCACCACGCTGGCAGTGTCGTCGGGCCTGCACGGCCAGTACAGCGTCGGGGTGGCCCGGCTGGTGGCCGAGCCGGCGCGCGTGACCATGAAGGCAGGCGAGAGCGTGGCGCTCACGATCACGGCCTACGATTCGGCCGGGAAGGCGATGCCCGATGCGCCGCTGCGTGTGGGTGGCCCGCGCGAGTCGGTGCGCTACGCCGACGGCCGCCTGACGGCACTGCGCGCCGGCTCGTTCACGGTGACGGCAACGGCGTTCGTCGGTCGCGGAATCGCCTCGGTGGCACTCGACATTCCAGTGACCGTGTCCTGGCCGACGCTGACCAAGCTCACCATCGCGGCGGCGGAAAACGGCAAGCTGTACACCGGTACCATGCTGGCCCACGTGGCGAAGGGTGCACACGCCGACGGCACGGCGCGACCGGGGCTCTCCTCCACCTGGCGCACCAGCGACGCCAGCGTCGCGACGGTGGATCGGTTCGGCAACGTGACCGGCATCAAGCCGGGTGCGGTGACCATCTCCGCGGCCGCCGAAGGGATCTCCGCCGAGACGCGGTACACGGTGCTGGCCAGTCCGGTGGCGCGCATTGAGATGGGCATCAAGGAGACCACGGTCAGCACCGGCGATGTGGTGCACCTGCTGGCGATTCCACGTCGCGCCAGCGGCGAGGCCGTCAACGACGCCAAGGTGGATTGGAGCTTCGTCTACACACCGGACGACACGACGGCCGCCCCGGGTGGTCCTGGCATCATCGACCGCGCACCCGACGGCACGCCGCTGTTCACCGCCAATGCGCCCGGGCGCTTCACGTTGCTGGCGCAGTCGGGGACGGCCGTCGCGCGCACGGTGCTGGATGTGAAGCCGCGCGATGTGCGCCGCCGCATCTCGATCACCGGCCGTGGCATCGTGAACACCACCGCCACCTCGGATCTCTGGCCGTGGACCGGCAAGGACGGTCGAGACTACTGCGTGGTGGGGACGTGGGGCGGCGACGGGTACGCGCTGATCTTCGACATCACCGACATGAACAACATCGTCAAGACGGACTCGATCCGTGTTGACGCGCGCACGATCAACGACGTGACGGTGTCGCCCGATGGTCGCTTCGCCGTGCTGTCGCGCGAGGGGGCATCGAACCGCGTCAACGGCATCGTGATCCTCGACCTGGCGGTGCCGGCGCACCCGAAGGTGGCGTCGGTGTTCAACGAGCAGCTGACCGGTGGCGTGCACAACATCTTCGCCACCAACGATCATATCTTCGCCATCAGTGGCGGCGAGAAGTACGTGATCATCGACGCCAGGGACATCACCAAGCCGCGCTACGTGAGCGAGTACAAGCACCCAGGCGCACGGATCCACGACCTGTGGGTCCGCGACGGCATCGCCTACTCGGCACAGGGTGGCGCAGGCACCGTGCTGGTGGACGTGGGCAACGGCAAGTGGGGCGGCACGATCGAGAAGCCGCGCCTGATCAACGTCTTTCCCATCAACTCCGGCCACGAGATCTATCCCTACGTGCAGGCCAGCACCGGCAAGACGTATCTCTTCATCGGCGACGAGGAGATGAATCGCGCCGGCCGCGTGTGGGAAGGCACCAACTACGGCCCCACGCTGGGCCAGTCCGGTGGTGTGGCACAGACGTCGGGTGGGTACGTGCACATCGTGGATGCCACCGATCCGATGAACATGAAGAAGGTGGGTCGCTATCACCTCGAGGATTACGGCGCGCACGACATCATCGTCGAGAACGACGTGCTGTACCAGGCTTACTACGACGGTGGCGTGCGCGTGGTGGACGTCAGCGGCGAGCTGCTCGGCAACCTCGCCGAACAACGGCGGGAGATCGCCGTGTTCAAGCCGTACGATCCGAAGGCACTGACAGCGAATGCGCCATTCGTGATGAACGCCATGCCGTGGAAGGGTCGGGTGCTGTTCACCGACTTCAACTCCGGCCTGTGGGCGGCCAAACTCGAGGAGCGGGCGACGGTGGCGCCGTAAGCGGCAGCCCCCTCGGACGACGAACATGGCAGCAGGGCCGGCATCGCGGGGATCGGATGCCGGCCCTGGTGTCATCCAGCATGCAGCTTGGCCCGGATCGCTCCGCCGTGCGTGAAAACGGTGACGTGTGTCAGCGAGAGCCGATTAGTCTCTCGCATGTCCCCTTGCCCTTCACACCCAGCCGCGAGCAGAGTATGGCCATGCCTGCGATCGACGGTCACCGCTGGACGGCGGAAGAAGTACGCGCGCTGCCGGACGAGCCCGGGAAGCGGTTCGAGTGTGTGGACGGGGAGTTGCTGGTGAGCCCGGGTCCACGGCTGCCGCACCAGTCGGCGATGTTCCTGCTGTCGCGCGCGCTGGACGAGTACTGCAGGTCGAGTGGCGTCGGCTCCGTCTTCAACGGTCCCGGCGAACTCGAACTGGACCGGTACACGCTGGTGCAGCCCGATGTGTTCGTGCTGCCGCTGGTCGCCGGCAAGCGTGCGCGGTCACAAGAGGAGGCCGGCCAACCGCTGCTCTTCGTCGAAGTGCTGTCGCCCAGCACGGCGCGGCATGACCGCGTGGTGAAACGGCGGCGGTACCAGCGCTATCGCGTGCAGTATTGGATCCTGAATCTCGAAGCGCGCCTGGCGGAACGCTGGCAGCCGGAGAGCGCGGCGCCGGACATCGTCATCGACACCCTGCACTTTCACCCCTCCGGGGCGGCAGCGCCACTCCAGATCCCCCTCCAGGCATTGATCGAGGAGGCCTTGGGCGAGCGCTGAGCGTCGCCCTTCCGCCGAAACCGGAGGGCGGGAATACATTCCGTGCTTCCACTGTCTGCCTCTCCGTGACGCAATCCGCCGCCGCTTCCTCGATGGACGACCAGCAGGCGCGCTTCCAGGCGCTGGTGATCCCGCACCTCGACCGCCTGCTGCGCTTCGCGCAGCGCCGGACGGCGTCGGCAGTGGACGCCGAAGACGCGGTGCAGGACACCTGCGTGAAAGCCTGGCTGTCGTTCGCCGACCTGCGCGACGCGGCCAAGGTGCGCCCCTGGCTCTACCGCATCCTTCGCAGCGTGCTCAGCGACGTCAGCGAGAAGTCCGACCGGCGACGCCAGCTGGTGGACATCACTCGGCTCGAACAGGCACATGAGGAGCTGATCGGTGGCGACACCGACGTGGTGTTCAGTGAAGTGGCCGCACGCCTCGACAGCGAAATGCTGGTGCGCGCGCTGGAGATGATCCCGGAGGATTTTGCCACCGCCGTCGAGCTGCACGACATCGACGGATTCAAGTATCACGAGATCGCCGAGATTGCGGGTATCCCGATCGGCACCGTGATGAGCCGCATTTCGCGCGGACGTCGGCTGCTGGCGGGCACCATCGTCGCCAACCGCCGCGCGTGGGGCCTCGGCGCCATCGACATCACCCGTCCGGCAGCGCGGAGCCGGCAGGGCGGAGATCGGACGCCGTCATGAGCGACGCCCCCCTCAACTTCCGCGCGCCGCCCCACGAGCGGCCGGGCGACGACGACGCCCGCGAGGCGCGCCATCAAGTCCTGGCCACGCTGCTCGGTGCGTATGCCGATGGTGAGCTGCCCGCTGAGACGGTGGCGCAGATCGATGCGCACCTGCTGGGCTGCGTGCACTGTCGGCGCGAGGTGGCGCTGCATTCGACGCTTCGTGAGCGACTGCAGCGCGAACCGATGGCGACTGCCAGCGCGGTATTGCGCGACCGCATCGCAGCGCAGATCGCCGCCACGCCGTTGGTCCATACCGAACCTGTGCCGGTGGCCGCGTCCACGCAGCCGTGGTGGCAGTCGCGCGTGGTGCGTCTCGCGGCGGTGCTGGGAGTAGCGCTGCTGACCGCGACCGTGGTGATGCGCGAGCGAAGCGCGCCGTCGTCAGCACGCACCGCGGCGGTGTCGCTGAGCGCCGCGCCGCTGCTGCAGCACGTGGTGCAGGACTACAGGAACGTCATCGCGCGCGACTTGCCAGGCCGCGCCCGCGACCTGGATGCAGTGCGCGGGGCCGTCCCGTTCCCTGTTCAGCCGCTGCACGGCGATGGGGTGCGCCTGCTGGCCGCGTGGAGCACTGACCTGAACGGCGAGCCAGCCGCGGTGCTTGCCTATCGCTGGCACGATCAGCTGGTGCTGGAGTATCTCGTGGCCGAGCCGGTGTTCTTCCGGCACCCGTCGGTGCGTGCGCCGATCGCGGCGGGCGAGGCGGTGTCGGCCGTGAGCGGAGTGCAGGGTATGCTGGCGTGGGCCGCTCCGGAGTCCGGGGCAATCCTCGTGGGCGACGTGTCCCCGCGAGCGCTGCTGGCATTGCGGGCGGGTGAGACCGGACACTGATTCTTCGCAGAAGACACAGTGTTCCACAGGCTGAGCCCGGCGCCGTGTGCGCCATCACAGCCGCTCCGTCGCCACGAGGTTTCGTGAGCCATCCCGAACGCCGGACGGACCGGACATTCCGCCGGTGGCCCGCCGTCGCCAGTGCTACGCTTGGGCTGTTCCTGCTGGCCTGCGCCGCGCCTCGCGCAGCGGCACAGCGTCCCGCCACGCGTGACAGCCTGCGTGCCGACAGCCTCGCACGTGACTCGCTGGCGGCGAGGCTGGCGCGTGCCGAGGCGGCGATCGAGCTGCTGCGACGGCAACTGGCGGTGGAGGCCAGCTCGGTGGTGCGCACCCGCTCACGCATCCAGATCGAGCTGTCGGCGCGCATCATGACCAACCTCTTCGTCACCGACGGCCGGGTGAACAACGTGGACGTGCCGCAGTTCGCACTTCCCGATCCAGCGGTGCCGCCCACGCTGCCCGGCGCTCCGCCGCCGGCGTCGCCGCCCGGAAGCCGCGCCACCGGGCTCACGCTGCGACAGTCGCGCGTGGGCGCCGCGCTGAGCGTTGACAGTGTGCTTGGCGGGACGTTCGAAGGGGACGTGGAGCTCGACTTCTTCGGCGGTGTCTCGACCAGTCCTGGCGAACGCCGACTCTATCCCGAGCCGCGTCTCCGGACGGCACGCGCGCGGCTGCTGTGGGATCGCACCGCGATCTTCATCGGCTCCGACACACCGTTGATTTCGGACCTGAGCCCGATCAGCGTGGCCGCGGTTGGCCTGCCTGGGTTCGTCACCGCAGGCAATCTCTGGAACTGGCTGCCGCAGGTGCGTCTGTCGCGCGATGTGCTGGTGTCGGCAAGCGGAATACGCATCGGCGCTCAGGTGGCGCTGTTGACACCGTTCAGCGGGGTGCAGCATCCCGGCGAGACGGATGGCGTGGATGCCGGAGAGCGCTCGGGCCGGCCGTACGTCGAGGGACGGCTGCACGTGCGATGGGGTGCAGGCGCCGCAGGTGCCGGCGCGCCCAGCGACGTGATGCTCGGTGATGCGGGCGGCGAGCTGGGTGTCGGCGTGCATCGCGGCTGGCTCCGCAGCTCGGGCGATTCGCTGACGACCAGCGAAGCGCTGAGCCTCGATGCGCGCGTGATGATCACCCCGCAACTCGAAGTGCGCGGCGAGGCGTACCGTGGACAGCTGCTGCGCGGGCTGGGTGGTGGTGCGATCGGCCAGAACTTCGGCCGCGCGCAACCTGGTGAGGCGGTGGGCGCACCGATCCGCACCACGGCCGGCTGGTTTCAGGCCAACCTGCAGGCACACCCCACGTTCATCACGGGTGCGGGCTGTGGACGCGAAGTGGTGAACACCGACGACCTGCCGCTGCGCGAATCGAACCTGGCCTGTGCCGCGCACCTCCTGTGGCGCCCTGCACAACCGATCCTCATCGGTCTCGAGTTCCGGCGCATCGCGACGCGCTATTCCAGTGTGACCAATCACGCCAATCACCTGAACCTTGCGTTCGGGTTCGAGCTGTGACTCGCTCGCGCGCAACCCGACGGGCGATCGGCTTCCTGTTGCTGGTGTGCAGTGTCCCCGCCGCATCGCCGCAGGCCGGTATCATCACCGGCCAACTCTCGTTGCTGGAACGCGCCGGTGCCGCGCGACGTGACATGGCCTCGGCGGTGATCTATCTCGAGGCCGTCGGCACCAGTGCGCAGGATGGTGAAACCGGCGCACCCGCGGAAGCGCTGATCGCAATGCGCGGCCGCGAGTTCGTGCCGCACACGGCGGTGGTGCGCCGGGGTGGGTCGGTGAGGTTCCCGAACCAGGATCCCTTCAGCCACAACGTGTTCTCGAACACCGAACCGGTGTTGTTCGACCTGGGCCTGTATCGTCGCGGCACCACGCGCGCCGCGGCCTTCGACACCCCGGGCGTGTACCCGATCTACTGCAACATCCACGCACGCATGGTGAGTTATGTCATCAGCGTGCCGACTCGCCACGTCACACAGGCCGATGCGGACGGTCGATTCACGCTCAGCGACGTACCGGTGGGATCGTACCGCGTCCACGTGTGGCACGAACGCGCGACACCCGTGACACAGGACGTCACCGTCGCCGCCACCGGCGCCGTGGTGCGCGCGGTACTCGATGCGCGCGGCTACATCGCCGGCGGTGCGCACCTGAACAAGTTCGGGATGCCGTACAGCAGCACTCGCAGCGACCGGTACTGAGCGCATGCCCCCGTCACCCGTCGCCGCACTGCAGCATCGCCTGCACAACGTCGGGCTCACGGGACGCGTGTTCGTGGGCACGGCTGCCATCGTCGGCGCGGTGATCGGGGCCGCATTCGTGATCACGTCGGCCTCGGTCCGTCGGGCCGGTGAAGCGTCAGCGAGGCGCGGACTGGAACAGTCGGCGGACCTGGTGGCGCAGTTTCTCGCCGGTCGCAGTCGCAGCCTGGCCGGCGGTGCCCGCGTGTTCGTGCAGGGACCGTACTTCCGCACCCTGGTGGCCGAGCAGCGCCGCAACGACATCCTCGACCAGGCGTTCGAAGCCACCGAGCAGCTGGATGCCGACTGGGTATTCATCACCGATGCCCGTGGCGTGCTGCTGGCCAAGAGCGATGAACCGGCGGCCAGTGGTGTCGAGATGGGGAACGTGCCATTGGTGGCCGGCGCGCTGCGCGGACTGACCACCGGCGGCTTCGGGGTGGCCCGTGATTCCCTGCTCTTCCAGGCCGTCGCCGTGCCGATCCAGACGCCGAGCGGCGCCTCACTCGGCGTGCTGGTCGCCACGCGGCTGGTGGATTCGGTGCTGGTGCGCGATGTGAAGACCACCACATCCAGTGAACTCTCGTTCTACGTGCGCGACCGGTCCGGCCGCCGGCGGGTGGTGGTGTCCACACTCGGCAATGCGGCGCGGGCGGCGGCGCAGATGCCGTCGGCGGCAGAGATCGCGGATGCGACGCACGCGGAAGTCTCGATCGACGGCGTGCGCTACCTGACGCAGGGCAGCACGCTGACGACGGCCGGCGGTGAGGTGGTGGGTGGCTTCGTGGTGCTGCGGTCACGCGAGGCGGAACTCACCGGCATTGCGGCGCTGCGACGATCGCTGGCGATTGCAGGTCTGATCGGCCTGTGCCTCAGCTGGCTCGCGGCGTACATCGCGGCGCGCTCCATCGCGCGACCGGTGCGCACCTTGGCCAGCGCGGTGCAGCGCGCAGCGGAAGGCCGCTACCTGGCCGACGGCGACAGTGCCATCGCGGCGATGGACAGTGGCCGCGAGATGCAGGAACTGGGTCGTGCATTCGTGTCGCTGATGAGCGATCTCCGGGACAAGGATGCGCTGATCGGCCTTGCCCCTGCGACACCGCCGGTGGCACCCGCCGTCGACGTGGCGCCGATCCGTCGCGGGTCACGCCAGGTGGTCGGTGCGTCGGCCCCGCGCGGTGTCTTCGCGACTCGCCCCGGATTCGCGATGTCGCCCGGCACGGTGCTGGCCAATCGCTACCTCATCGACGCCGTGATCGGCAGCGGTGGCCTCGGCATCGTCTATCGTGCACGCGATCGCGTGATCGGCGAGCTGGTGGCGATCAAGGTGCTGCGTGCGGAGCTGCTGGACGCTGGTGACGGTGTGCGGGCGCGCTTCGCCGACGAGCTGCGTGTCGCCCGTCGGATTTCGCACCGCAACGTGGTTCGCGTGCACGACATCGGCGAGGCGGACGGGATCACGTTCCTGACGATGGAGTACGTGGACGGCGCGTCGCTGCAGACCATCATCGAGTCACGCGGGGCGCTACCGCCGTCGGTGGTGATCTCCATCGCGCGCCAGCTGATGCGCGCGCTGGTGGTGATTCACGCGGAGGGCGTGGTGCACGGCGACCTCAAGCCGGCCAACCTGCTGCTCGGGCCGAGTGGTGTGCTGAAGGTGTCGGACTTCGGCATCGCGCGGCTGGTGCAGTCCGTTGAGGCAGGTCACGCACAGGTGGCCGGCCATCTGGCGGGCGCCGTGGTGGGGACGCCGGAGTACATGGCGCCGGAGCAGCTGATCGGGGCGCCAGCCACCGCCGCCAGTGACATCTATGCAGCGGGCGTGGTGCTGCACGAGTGTCTCCGCGGCACGACGCCGTTCGAGGCCGAGACGCGCCTGACCTTCCTCGCGCACAAACTCGATCCCGCACCGCCGACTGCCCCGGCGCCGCTGCAGATCGGGACGCCCACGTCGGCGCTCGAAGCGCTCATCGCTCGCATGATGACACCGACGATCGAGGCGCGACCGCCTGCCGCCGCCGACTTGCTGGACGAACTCATGGGGCTTGACTGAGGCGAGCGCGATCACGCTCGGCACGCAAGACGGGCCTCAGACGCGAACCGCGAACGGCCTGGTGATCTGGATCGGCAGCGGTGGCGTGCCGCCGGCGCTCGAGGCCACGAACGCCGCCACGCGATTGGCGTGTGCGTTCACATCGTCGAGCGCCCAGCCCGAAAGCAGGCCGACCGTCATCGCGGCCGTGAAGGCGTCACCGGCACCAATGGTGTCCATCACGGCCACCGATACACCCGGGTGCTCCGACCACGCGTGCGCAGTCAGCAACGCACTGCCCTTGTCGCCACGCGTCAGTGCCACCGCACGCAGTTGCCAGCGCATCGCGATCTGCTCCAGCTGCGTGCGCTCGTCGCCGGTGAGGCCGAACATCCGCGCCAGCTGCGGCAGCTCGAGATCGTTCACCTTCAGCACCGTCGCCAGCGTCAGCGATTCGTCGATCAACTCGCGCGAGTAGTACTGCTGGCGCAGGTTCACATCGAGGATGCGCAGTGCCTCCGACGGCGACGACGCCACCAGCGCACGGATCGACGACCGTGACACTGCGTCGCGCTGCGCCAGCGTCCCGAAACAGATGGCATCGGCCGAGGCGACGGCCATCGTGGCTTCGGGCGTGACCTGCAGGTGATCCCATGCCACGTTGCTCGTGATGTCGAAACACGGCTGGCCCGCCGCATCGATTTCCACCGCGACCGTACCCGTCGGCAGCGTGGCATCGACCTGCACACACTCGGTGTTCACACCCAGCGTGGCCAACTGCGCCAGCAAGTCGTGCCCGAGCGAATCGTCACCGACTCGCGAGATCGTCCGCGCCTCGGCGCCCAGGGCACCGGCGTGGTACGAGAAGTTGGCCGGCGCGCCACCGATCTGTGCGCCAGTCGGCAGCAGGTCCCAGAGCAGCTCGCCGATGCCGACGACGCGGAACATCAGGCCAGCCCCAGTTGCGCCTGGATGGCTTCGAGTGTGCGACCCTTCGTCTCAGGTACCATGGTCTTCACCCACACCAGTTGCAGGAACATCATGAACGCGAAGAACGCGAACACGTACCCCGGCGCGAAGGCCGTCACCATCACCGGGAAGAACGTCGTGATCAGCGCCGCGAAGATCCAGTGCGTGGAGCTGCCGAGCGCCTGACCTGCGGCACGGTGCCGGTTGGGGAAGATCTCGGAAATGAACACCCAGATCACCGCCCCCTGCCCGATCGCATGCGCCGCAATGAAGGCGAAGATGCAGACCGGCACGATGCTGTAATGCTCCGTGAAGAATGCCCACGACACCATGCCCAGCGACGCGATGTAGCCGAACGACCCGATGTAGAGCAGCGTGCGCCGGCCCAGGCGGTCGATCAGCCAGAGGCCCACGAAGGTGAACACCAGGTTCGTGACGCCGATGCCGATCGACTGCAGCAGCGCCGCCTTGTCGCCCAGCCCCGTGAGCTCGAAGATGCGCGGCGCGAAATACAGGATCGCGTTGATGCCCGAGAGCTGGTTGAAGAACGCGATCAGGAAGGCGAGCATGATCGGTACGCGCAACTCGCGCGTCCAGAAGCGGCCCGACGACGCCGATGGTGTGACGGCGGTGGAGATCTCGTCGGCGCGGGCCACGATCTGCGCCTCGCTGGCCTGCGGCTCGATCTGGCGCAACACCGCCAGCCCCTTGGCCCGATCACCGGCGCGAGCCAGGAGCCAGCGGGGACTTTCCGGAATCACCAGGCAGCAGATCGCATAGATCGCAGACGGAAACGCCGCCACGCCCAGCATCCAGCGCCACGCGTTCTCACCGGTCCCCGCCAGCAAGGCGTTGGACAGGAACGCGATCAGGATGCCGAACACGATGTTGAACTGGAACATCCCCGTCAGCAGGCCACGCCGGTCGGCGGGTGCGATCTCGGAGATGTACAGTGGGGCCGCGATGGTCGAGGCGCCGATGCCCAGCCCGCCGAGCGCACGCGCGAGGATGAACGAGTAGACGTCGCCCGCCAGCGCCGACCAGACGGCGCCCACCAGGTACAACACGCCGATGAAGAACAACGTCGGCTTGCGCCCCCACTTGTCCGCCGGCCATCCACCGAACATCGAGCCGATCACGGTGCCGTAGAGCGCCGCCGCCATCGCGATCCCGTGCATCCCAGCCCCCAGCCCCCACAGCGACTGAATCCGTTGCTCGGCGCCGGAGATGACCACCGTGTCGAAGCCGAAGAGGAAACCGGCCAGCGCCGAGGTGATGGACCAGAAGAAGATGCGCGGATTCATGGAGTTGCGGGCGTGCCGGTGAAGGACGGCGCGGCCGCTGCGAGTGGCGACCGCACAAACAGCACGACGGTACGATCAGCGGAAGCGCAGGCGCTTGAGGTACGCGTAACTGCTGGTGATCGACGCCCACGGGTCGGGCGGATTGTCATGCTCCACGTAGAAATGCTTGATCCCGGCCACGTTGCGCTTCTCGAACAGCGCCGCCCAGTTGATCACGCCAGCACCGACCGACCGCATCTCGTTCGACGGTGGGCCCGCGTTGTCCTTCACGTGCACCAGCGGGAACCGGCCCGGAAAACGGGTCCAGTACTTGATCGGGTCCTGCTTGGCCACGCTCATCCAGAACAGGTCCATCTCGAACTGGATGCCGCTGCCCGTGGTGCGATCGAGCAGGATCTCGTAGCCGTTGGTGCTCCCCAGCGGATCGAATTCGAACTCGTGGTTGTGATACCCCATCGTGATGCCGGCGGCGCTCGCCACCTTCTGCGCGGCGAGCAGCGCATCGGCGTGGGCATTGTATTTCTCCGCGGAGCCACGATCCGGCGGTGCCAGCCAGGCCAGGTTGATCCACTTGTGCCCGATGGTCGCGGCATCCGCCACGAACTTGGGGAAGTTGGGGTCGGTGAGCTGCTGCAGCGGCACGTGCACCGATGGCGAGGTCAGCCCATTCGACTTCAGTGCATCGCGGATCTGCGTGGCGCTGCGACCGAAGTAGCCGGCAAACTCCACCTCGCGATACCCGATGCGTGCGATGCGGGCCAGCGTCGCCTCGACGCCGTCCTTTTCCATCGCGCCGCGCACGGAATAGAGCTGGACCCCGACCTTCTGCAGCTTCGCGCCGCTCGACAGTTCGTCAGCGGCGGCGGCAAGCGCGGTCTTGGGGAGGAGGGCGCCGGCAGCGGCCGTCGCGCCCAGGAACTTGAGGAAGTCTCGACGATGCGTCATGCGCCGAAGACTGACGGGTGGACCAGTCACCGTAAAGTCCGCCCGCGCGCACCGCGAGCCCAAGGCCCGCCCACCCGGCGCACCGGACCTGCAGGCCGCGTCGCGAGCCGTGCCAGCCGGTGGCGGCACGGCCCGCGCGTTGGCATCAGGCGTGGATGTACTTCTCGAAGACGGTGCTGAAGTCGCGGCGCGTGTGCCGCTGGAGGATCGCGTCGTTGACACCGGCCAGCAACGCGTCGAAGTAGCGCACCGGCACGTCCGGTGACGACGCGTCGCCAAGCTTGAACATCGATCCCAGCTGCCCGAGACAGTGCAGCGCATGCTGCCGGCCATGCGCGTCGAGCACCTGCAGCTTTCCGATCGTGTGGAGCGCCTTGTAGATGTCCTTCAACTGCTCGAGGAAGCTCTTGCGCACGTCGATCGAGAAGCGCACATCGGCGTCGAGGATGAACTTCAACTCGACATCGAGGTCCACCGTGCCAGCGGTCTCGATCGCCACGTCCGAGATCCGGTGGCTGGCATACTCGTAGCGCCGGATCGACCGCTTGCTCGACACAGCCGAGTCGCCGTCCACGTGGATCAGCGCGAGGTTGGTGAAACAGTACTCGTCCTTCTTCGACTTGATGAGGAAGAAGATCTTCTCACCATCTTCGGTGAAGAGGTAGTCGTCGGAATCGACCTTGTCGAAGTCCTTTGGCGGAACGATCACACCGATGTCGGAGAGGCCGAGCGCTTCAGCAGCAAATTTCTTGAACATGGTGGCGTTCCTGTCGCGTGGAAGTGTCGCAGTGTGACCGGGAGTTCGCGGTCGACGGCATGCGCAAGCTATCGCCGCAGCGCCGACCGCGTCCGATGCACCGCGCAGCGCACCGGCACGAACCCGTTCCCCGTGCTCAGGGTATGGTCGTGCGCGCCGGCGTAATCGTGATCTTCCGGTACTCTACCGTCGTGTGGTCGCCCTGCAGGTAGATCGGCCCCGGCTCGCCCTCGTTGCTGTCGAGCGCCCCACCGGTGATGCCCGGGATGTTCTGCATCGAGATCACCGTCTTGCCGTTGAGCACCACCGTGATCAGGCGCCCCACCAGCGTCACGTCGTAGGTCTGCCACTCACCGGCCGGCTTGGCCGCGTTCTCGTTCGGCGTCAGGAAGCCATACACGCCGCCGGTGTGCGTGCTGAGCGGCTCCATGCCATGGCTGTCCTCCACCTGCAACTCATGGCGGCCACGCAGGTAGATGCCGCTGTTGCCGTTCTTCGGCACGCGGAACTCCACGTGCAGCTTGAAGTCGGTGAAGCTGCGCTCGGTGATCAGGTTCGCACCAGACGCAGTGTTGGTGAGCAGGCCGTTGATCACCTGCCACTTGTTGTTGGCCGGGTTCGAGGCCTTCCAGCCGCTCAGGTCGCGACCGTTGAAGATCGCCACAGGTGCGCCCCAGCGTGGCGCTGTGGTGCGGACGAGTGCCGGTGCGCGCACACCGGTGAATGTGGCCTTGGTGCCATTCGGCTCCGTAATGGTGCCGGTCAGCTTGTTGTCGGCGAAGGTCCCTTCCACCACCAGGTCACCATCGCCCCCTTCCCACTGCGGCGGGATGGCGAAGCGGAAGCTGTTCCCGGTGTAGGTCACCTTCGCCACCGGGCGTGCACTGCCGCCGCCGGAGACGAAATACCCCACCAGCGACTTGTTGCCGGAGAGCTTCACTTCCATCCACGAGGGATGCACCGACCGGGCGCCAGTGACGGTGAGATCCCACCGGCCGATCATCTCCTCACCGGGGATGGCGACGTCGGCGGCGTGGCGCGCGGTCGGGGTGAGGGCGGGCGCGGCAGCAGGCGTGGCGAGCGACAGCACCAGGCCGAGGGCGGCGAAACGTCGCATGTGCAGAAGTCCGGAGGAGCGTCAGGGGCCCGCCGAGGGCGGGTCGGCGCCATGCCGGCAGCCGATGCAGAGAATGTCGCGATGTGCGCGGGCAGAGGGAACGCCCGGGTGCGCACTACGGCGCGCGCGCGCCCGGTCGCCGGCTGAGGGCGTCCCCCACGCCGGGCAACACCGCCGCCGCGCGTGGCTCGGCCGCCTGCCAGTCCTCGCCGAGGAACGCCGCGATCGTCGCCGCCACCTGCGCCTGGCGGACAGTCGGAATGTTGCTGAGCGCACCCAGCGCCGGCGTATCAGGCCCCATCACCGCCATCCAGATGTTCTCGGCGCCCACCACATCCTGCCCGTGGTCACGCCACTTCGCCCCGTAGCCGCGGCCGTGATCGGTGGTCACGATCAGCGTCGTCTTGTCGCGGAACTGCGGATCGGCCTGCACCGTGGCCCACAACTGCGCGAGGTATGCATCCACCTGGTGGGCCGATCGCAGGTAGAGATCGTACCGGCCGGCGTGCGCCCATTCGTCGGTCTCGCCGTAGCCGATGAAGAGCACCCGCGGCTTCCGCACCGCGAGGTAGTCGAGCATCGCGTGATGCGTCAGCGCGTCGAAGTTGTTGTCGGGCCAGTAGCGCACCGTGGTCGCGAACAGGTCACGCATCGCGGACTCGCGCGCGGTGCGCGTCCCGGTGGCACCGCCGCGATCCCAGCCGTCGAACACCGGTAC
>JANMON010000119.1:0-5131 GCA_031369265.1 Gemmatimonadaceae bacterium
AGACCTTCTTTTCGTACTTGTCAGCGTTGGTGTGCAGGTCGATCTGGGCCAGCACCTGGTTGGTGAAGCTGGCGCTCATCACGAAGCTCGGGTGGCCGGTGGCGCAGCCGAGGTTCATCAGGCGGCCTTCGGCGAGGATCAAAATCGAGCGGCCGTTGGGCAGCACGAACTCATCGTACTGCGGCTTGATGTTGATGCGACGCATGCCTTCGACCTTCTTCAGGCCGGCCATGTCGATCTCGTTGTCGAAGTGGCCGATGTTGGCGATGATCGCCTTGTCCTTCATGCGGCTCATGTGCTCGACCGTGATCACGTTCTTGTTGCCGGTCGCCGAGATGAAGATGTCGGCCACGTCCACCACATCCTCGAGCGTGGTGACCTGGTAGCCTTCCAGCGCCGCCTGCAGCGCGCAGATCGGGTCGATCTCGGTGATCACGACGCGTGAGCCCTGGCCCTTGAGCGCCTGCGCGCAGCCCTTGCCCACATCGCCGTAGCCCATCACCACCGCGATCTTGCCGGCCAGCATCACATCCGTGGCGCGATTGAGCCCGTCGATGATGGAGTGACGGCAGCCGTACAGGTTGTCGAACTTCGACTTGGTGACGGCGTCGTTGACGTTGATGGCCGGGAAGGCCAGCGTGCCGGCGCGCTCCATCTCGTACAGGCGATGCACACCCGTCGTCGTCTCCTCGGAGACGCCACGGATCGCGGCCAGCACCTTGGTCCAGCGGCCCGGATTGTTCTGCTGCTCGGCGCGCAGCAGGTCGAGGATCACGCCCCACTCTTCCGGCTCGTTGTCCGAGTCGAAGCCCGGCACCGCGCCCACCTGCTCGAATTCTGCACCGCGATGCACCAGCAACGTGGCGTCGCCGCCGTCATCCAGCAGCAGGTTCGGGCCACCGCCATCGGGCCACATCAGCGCCTGCTCGGTGCACCACCAGTATTCCTCCAGCGTCTCACCCTTCCAGGCGAACACCGGGATGCCCTTCGGCTCGGCCAGCGTGCCGGTCGGGCCCACGGCGACGGCGGCCGCCGCATGATCCTGGGTCGAGAAGATGTTGCACGACACCCAGCGCACGTCGGCGCCGAGTTCGACCAGCGTCTCGATCAGCACCGCGGTCTGCACGGTCATGTGCAACGAGCCCATGATGCGCGCGCCCTTGAGCGGGGACTGGCCCTTGTACTCCTCGCGGAGCGCCATCAGGCCGGGCATTTCCACCTCGGCCAGGCGAAGCTCCTTGCGGCCCCATTCGGCCAGCGACAGGTCGCGCACCGCGTACGGCGGGCGCGCCATCGACGTCATCGTCTCGAGTTCGGTCAGTACTGCAGTGGCCATCGGGAAAATCCTCAGGAGTGAATCAGGATGCTACCATCGTGAACAGCGCTGGACCGCCCGCCGCCGGATCCACCGGCAGCGTGACGTAGCGCATCGCGCCAAACCCCGCCTTCGCCAGCCATCCGCGCAGCGGACGCTCGTCGAAGCCCAACCAGACATGGCCCATCTGCGCGCGGTATTCCTCGCGTTCGTGCGCACACATGTCCGCGATCAACAATCGACCACCCGCGCGCAACACGCGTCGCGTTTCCTTCAGCACCCGGGACGGTTCCGCCACGTGGTGCAGCACCAGCATCAGCACCGCCACGTCGAGCGCGGCATCGGGCAACGGCAGCGCTTCCAGCGATCCTTCCGCCACCGTCACGTTCGGCTGCGGCTGCAGCCGCTGGCGCGCCGCTTCCAGCATCGCCGGCGACCCATCGATGGCGTGCACGTGCGCGACGTGTCGTGAGAGCGAGAGCGACAACGATCCGGTGCCGCATCCCAGGTCGCCCACCACCATCGCCGGGTCGAGCAGCGCCAGCGCGGCGCCGAGATCGGCGCGAGCGCCGAACATCGCGGCCATGCGCGCATCCCACTCCGACGCGGCTGAGGTGATGAATGCCTCGCTGCGCGAACGCCGGGCGGAGAGCACCGATTCCACGCGGACCAGGTCCTGCTGCGCCGCGGGAGTGGTCAGCACCGGCTCGCGCACCAGGCTCCAGAGTGCGCGCGCCTCGTGGTCGAGCGTCGGCGCGAGCCGGTACCAGCGCGTCGCGCCCTCGGCCCGCGATTCGACCCACGCTTCGTCGGAGAGGATGCGCAGGTGCCGGCTGACGGTGCTCTGTGGCAGGCCGAGGGCGTTGCAGAGCTCTCCGACGGTCAGTTCATGTGCCTCCAACGCGAGCAGCAGCCGACAGCGCGTGGCGTCGGCGAGCTCGGTCAGGCGACCATGAATGGAGAGCTTGGGGGCAGTCATATCCGGTTATCCGGATAGATAGATAACAATGCCGCGTCGAATGGTCAAGCGGGACGGTTGGCGGAGCGGAGGCGCAGGGGCAGCTTGGGGCAGGCGTCTGCGAGGCGAACGCTTCCGGCGGCCGTATCCTCCGAGCCTACACCATGTCCCTGATCTTCCCGTTCGACCCCGACATCGCCCGCGCATCCACGATCCCGGCCCGGCTCTACAACGACCCGGTGTACCTGGAGCTGGAGCGCGAACGGATCTTCGCCGCGACCTGGCAGCTGGTGGGGCGGCTCGACCAGCTGGCGGAGCACGGGGCGTTCATCACCTCCGAGGTGGGGACGGACTCGGTGGTGGTGCTGCGTGACGGCGAGACGCTCCGCGGCTTCCACAACGTCTGCCTGCATCGCGCCGGCCCGGTGGCGCAGGGCTGCGGCAAGCGGGGGACGCTGCAGTGCCGGTATCACGGCTGGACGTACCGCCTCGACGGCTCGCTGCTGCGGGCGCCCGAGATGGAAGGCACCTCCAACTTCGTCCCCGACGAGATGCGCCTGCGACCGGTGCAGGTGGCGCAGTGGGGACCACTGGTGTTCGTGAACCTGAACGGCAAGGCGCCGCCGCTGCTCGAAATGCTGGAGGACGTGCCGCAGCGCGTGTCGCCGTTCCACTGCGAGCGCATGCAGTACGTGACCAGCAAGAGCTGGGAGCTGGCGTGCAACTGGAAGGTGTACGTGGACAACTACCTGGAAGGGTATCACCTGCCGGTGGTCCATCCGGGCTTGCACAAGGAGCTGGATTACGACCAGTACCGGGTGGAACCGCATCGCTACTTCAGCATCCAGCATGCGCCGCTGCGTCCCGTGCACGGCGGCGCCCCCGATCGCCAGTACGACCCGGCCAAGACGGACGTCGCCGAGGCGGTCTACGTGTGGCTGTTTCCGAACGTGATGCTGAACGTGTACATGGGGCAGATGCAGACGAACACCGTGATCCCGCTCAGCCATGATCGCACGCGGGTCACCTTCGACTGGTACGCCACCACCCCACCGGCCGACGACGCGGCGCAGGCGGCATTCATGAAGCTGCAGGCTTTCAGTGACGAGATCCAGGACGAGGACATCGAGATCTGCGAAGCGGTGCAGCGGAACCTGCGCTCACGCGTGTACGATCGCGGCCGCTACTCGGCCAAGCGCGAGAACGGTGTCCATCACTTTCATTCGCTGCTGCACGAATTTCTGACCTGAGATTTGTTCTTGGCGAACTGCGGCACGGCTTTATCGCAGAAGTGAACAGCCGCAGAACTGAACGGCCGCAGAAGAGCGTTCGCGTCGCGGTCGGTCATTTCAGGTCGTGCCATCGCTGACTGAGGGGAACTGCGCTCGCGTGGCATAGTTCACTTCCTTGCCGGGACGTTGCTGAACGAAGGGACTTCGTCCACAGACGCGCACCGTCCTTTCGCCAAGCATTCCAAAAATCAGGCAGTTGCCCTTCTGCGGCCGTTCAGTTCTGCGGCTGTTCGTTTCTGCGATGACGCAGTTGCAATGCTCGATGAACCACGAACGCAGTCAGAGGTTGAACCAGTACGACGCCTTGATCAGCAGCGTGTTGTCGGGGTGCGCGCGGAACAGGTCACGGTAGTCGCGGACGACGCGGAACTCGCCGTTGGTGTCGTTGCTGGCGCGGCCCTGCTGCCAGACGAGGAAGAGCGTCGAGCCGGGACGGTATTCCCAGCGCAGCACGGCGTTGGAATTGAACTGCCGGAAGTTGAAGCCGGCCGGCACCGCGCCGGTCCCATACGGCAGATAGCGATCCGCGTACCGGTCGGCCGTGGGAGCCGCGAGCTGGCGCCAATCGGCGAAATCGCCACTGGTGATGAACGGTTGCGCGTACACCTGCAGCGAGAGGCGCGGCGTCGCGGTCCAGTTGGCGCGGGCGGTGATCGTCACCGTGCTCTGGTCGAGGCGCGCGAAGGTGTAGTGCGTGGTATCACTGCGGAAGGCGCCGTAATTGCGGATCCACTGCTGGTCGTCGGTGCGCTGCTCCCAGCTGGCGTTGAGCGACATCGAGTACTGGCTGGCCAGGCGCAGGTCGCCGCCGACGCTGACGGTCCGTGCACCGGAACGCCCCTCGTCACCGGTCGAGCCGACGAACGAGACGTTCGGGGTGAAGCTGCGGCGTGCGTCGCCGCCGAGGGCTGCCACCACCAGACGTTCGGACGACTGTCGCAGTGCGGGGCCGCCGCGAGCGCAGGCCACGCAGCGTGCACCCCCGAGATCGTAGGTGGTGAGCATCAGGTGCGTCGTCCAGAAGTTGCGCAGCTCGCCCGTCAGCGACCCGGTGACGCTGGCGCCACTCTGCGTGCCACCGGTGGTCCAGTGCGTCTCGTTGGAGAGCGTGCCGGAGAGTCGGCGGAAGTGCTTCGTCGGTCGCAGCGTCTGCTTGGTGAGCGAGTTGCGCAGGCTCATGTCGTTCACGAGGATCACGAACCCGATGTCGTTGGCCTCCATGCCGGCGCCGGCGTAGCGCCACGTGCTGGCGAAGCGCAGCGAGCCGGCCAGCTTCTGGATCTGCGCCGAGTAGACGCTGCCGGACATCGACGTCAGCGTGGAATCGTACTGGCGTTCGTGATCGGGGCGCTGCCAGAAGTGCACGCTGCTGCGCTGCGTCAGTGCGATGGCCTGCCGGCTGCCATTCACGCCTACCCGTCCGGTGTAGCCGGACACCTCGTAGCGATCGTTGCGAAAGCGATGGAAGCCCTGCAGCAGCATCACCGTCGCGTCACTGCGCAGCCTTGGCGCGGTGATGGAGTCGAGGTTGCGGCGCGTGTCGGTGAGCATCACGCCGACCTGCGA
>JANMON010000149.1:0-2251 GCA_031369265.1 Gemmatimonadaceae bacterium
GACGCGCAACGTCCGTCACCCGTCGAAGCTCGTCAGCATTGGCGAGGCGATCGAGGCGGTGGTGCTGAAGGTGGATCCCGACGAGGAGAAGATCTCGCTCGGCATGAAGCAGACGGAGCAGGATCCGTGGGCCGTGTTGCCACTCAAGTACCCGGTCGGCACCCGTATCTCGGGCAAGGTCCGCAACCTGACCAGCTTCGGCGCATTCGTGGAGATCGAGCCGGGCATCGACGGCCTGATTCACATCTCCGACATGTCCTGGACCAAGCGCGTCCAGCACCCGTCGGAAGTGGTGAAGAAGGGTGATTCGGTGGACGTCGTGATCCTCAACATCGATGCCGAGAACAAGCGCATCAGCCTGGGCCTGAAGCAGGCCGAGGAAGATCCGTGGCTGCGCATCGGTGAGACGTACCCGGTCAACCTCGTCCTCTCGGGCAAGGTCGTCCGCCTGGCCGACAAGGGTGTGGTGGTCGATGTCGGCAACGACATCGAAGGCTTCGTGCCGCAGAACCAGATCAACGTCCCGCTGCAGTACACCGAGCTGGATGAAGTCATCTGGGAAGGCATGACGCTCGACATGACCGTGAACGAGGTGGATCCGATCCACCGCCGGATCGTCCTGTCGGTGCACAACATCCCGGCCGACCAGCCGCCGAAGCCGGAGCCGAAGCCGGAAGGCGCGGAGCCGGAAGTCGCTGCCGCTGCAGAGGAGCCGGCCGAAGAGGAGTGATCCTCCCGTCGGTCCGCACGTGAACGTGCCGCCCCGTCACTCTCACGAGTGGCGGGGCGGTTTTGCAGTCCGGCGGTCCATGCGTCATGCCCAAGACACGGACGACCGGGGTACCGCGGTCGGATCGCTGCGGGCAAGGCCTTGTTTCGTCGCGGAACGACCATTAGGCCTTCCTGAGCCAGTCTGGTCGCGCGGGCTGGCAGACGCCCGAAAGGGGGAGGCAGACATGCGAGCGTGGATCAGGACAGCCTGCAGTGGTGCGGCACTCGTAGTGACCGCGGTAGACGCGCTCGCACAGGTGGCGACGACATCGCTCACGGTGTCGGGCGGCCTGGCTGGTGGACACACCGTCGAGGTGCGCGCCGACCGACCGTCGTTCGTGACGCTCTTCGCCGTCGGCCGGAGCGAGAAGGGCAATCCGCTGCTCATGCTGCTGGGCGATGACGATGCGCAGAAGGCCCGGAAGCGGGTCGAGTCGCGCCGGCTTCGTCCCTCCGAAATGCTCCGCCTCGCCGACGCATCGGAAGTCGTCGTCGTGGCACTCGCATCGGCGGTCCGCCCCAACCTGACCGCATTTCAGACCGACGGCGCCTGGGCCAGCGACCTGCTGCTGGCGGATTCGGCCACGGTGGATGGCAAGCGCCTGATCGCCGCGCTGGCCGACGCGGTCTATCCGCGCGACGTGGTGTACGCCGCGCGCATCCTCCCGGTGGACCTGGAGACAGCGCCGACCGTCGGTCAGGTGGTCCTCTCCACCAACGCGTGCGGCGAACTGGTCGCCACGGCCGCACCGACGATGGGTGATCCGCGCTCCAGCAACGGCGTCCTGCTGCCTGGCGCCACCGATTCGCGGGCCTTCAACCCGACCTACTCGGTCGCGCCGGTGACGCTCACCTCCGGCCCTCCGGCGAGTGGAGACAAGGCGGTCTCGGGGAACTATGTCGTGTCACGCCTCCAACTGCCCGGCTGCACGGTGCTGCAGTACGTCCCGCTGCCGGCACCGCCGGTGAGAGAAGGCATGCGTCCGCAGTCCGCCCCCGCGACACCCACCCCGCCGCAGCAGTCGAGCGTGCCCGTGACGCCTCCGCCAGCGCGCTGAACCGCTCAGTTGTCCGGACCGCCCCAAACCCGAAGGTGACGATCCTGTCGCCTTCGGGTATTTTTCGGTATGGCCGCAACCGGAACGCCAGCCGCACGTGAATCGAGGATCCTGCTTGCCGACGCCGATGCGTTCTTCGTCGCGGTAGCGAGGCTGTGCGATCCCGAGGGTGCCGGAAAGGCGACCCTGCTGATCGTCGGCGGTCGCCCTGGTAGCCGTGGCGTGGTGTGCTCGGCCAGCTACGAAGCCCGTGCCTACGGTGTGCGCTCAGGGATGTCCATCTCGCAGGCACTCCGCCTCTGCCCGGCGGCGATGGCGGTCCCCGTCCCGCGCCACGCCTGCGGAGACAAGAGCCGCGCCATCCAGCAGGTGCTGACACGCTTCGCGCCGGTGGTGGTGGCGGCCAGCGTGGACGAGTTCTA
>JANMON010000226.1:0-1869 GCA_031369265.1 Gemmatimonadaceae bacterium
GCGGCGATCGGGTGATCATCTACATGCCGATGACACCGGAGACGCTGATCGGCATGTACGCCTGTGCGCGCATCGGCGCGGTGCATTCGGTGGTGTTCGGCGGCTTCGCGCCGCACGAGCTGGCGGTGCGGATCGACGACGCACAGCCGAAGGTGGTGCTGACGGCCAGCTGCGGCATCGAGGTGCAGCGCATCGTGCCGTACAAGCCGCTGCTCGACGCGGCGCTGGCGCTGGCGACGCACAAGCCGGCGCACTGCGTGGTGTTGCAGCGCGACGTGCAGCGGTGCGAACTGACACCGGGCCGCGACCTGGACTGGCGCGAGGTTGCCGCGCGCGCCGAACCGGTGGACTGCGTACCGCTCGACGCCACCGATCCGCTCTACATCCTCTACACGTCAGGCACGACCGGTTTACCGAAGGGCGTGGTGCGCGACAACGGCGGGCACGCGGTGGCGCTGCTCTGGTCGATGCGGAACGTGTACGGCGTGAAACCGGGCGAGGTGTTCTGGGCCGCCAGCGATTTCGGATGGGCGGTGGGCCATTCGTACATCGTCTACGCGCCGCTGCTGGCTGGCTGCACGACGGTGGTGCACGAGGGCAAGCCGGTCGGCACGCCCGACGCGGGCGAGTTCTGGCGCGTGATCGCGGAACACGACGTGCGCGTGCTCTTCACCGCGCCGACGGCGTTCCGTGCGATCAAGCGCGAGGATCCGAGCGGCGCGAAACTCGCCGGATACGATCTCTCGAACTTCCGCACGCTCTTCCTGGCCGGTGAACGTCTCGATCCCGACACCTATCACTGGGCGCGTGCACTGCTGCAGCGAGCGGTGATCGATCACTGGTGGCAGACCGAGACGGGATGGCCGGTGGCCGCAAACTGCATGGGACTGGGCGCATTCCCGGTGAAGCCGGGATCACCGACCAAGCCGGTGCCGGGCTACGTGGTGGAGATCCTCGACGACGAGGGCAAGACACTACCCGCGAATCGTGAAGGTGCGGTGGTGATGAAGCTACCGCTGCCACCGGGCACGCTGCCGACGCTCTGGCAGAACGATTCGCGCTACATCGAGACGTACCTCTCGCGATATCCGGGCTATTACCTCACCGGTGACGGCGGCTACATCGACGAGGATGGCTACCTGTTCATCATGGGCCGCGTGGACGACATCATCATCGTGGCCGGCCACAACCTCTCGACGGGGTCCATCGAGGCCGCGCTGGCGAGCCATCCCGACGTGGCGGAATGTGCGGTGGTCGGCGTGCGCGATGCGCTCAAGACACAGTTGCCACTGGGCTTCGTGGTGTTGAAGGCCGGCGTGCATCGCGAACACGCGGCGATCATCGCCGAACTGGTGGACCTGGTGCGTGCGCAGGTGGGGCCGGTGGCCAGCTTCCGTCAGGCGCTGGTGGTGAGCCGGCTGCCGAAGACGCGTTCGGGCAAGGTGCTGCGCAAGACGATGCGCGCGATCGCGGATGGCGACGACTGGACGATGCCACCCACGATCGACGAGCCGGCGACGCTGGAGGAGATCGGCGCTGCGCTGCGTGCACGCGTGATGGGTCCGGGACCGATCTCGCCGATCGGCGGCTGAACGACGCTACTCGGGTTGGTTGCGCATGTGGTCGGCCAGCGCCACCAGTCGCTGCCGGAGATACGCACGCAGGTCGTCGGGCATGGGCTGCTGGTCGAGCGCGCGTGTCATGCACCAGAGCCACTCGTCGCGCTCCACGGCGCCGATCGCGAACGGGAAGTGTCGCATGCGCAGCATGGGATTCCCGTATTGCTCGACGTACAACTGCGGGCCACCGAGCCAGCCGGTCATGAAGAGCCGCAGCTTCTCGCGTGAGACCTTCAGGCTGGTGGCGTGC
>JANMON010000235.1:0-5005 GCA_031369265.1 Gemmatimonadaceae bacterium
CACACCGCCCGCTGCACCAGCCGTCAGGAAGCCCTGACCGCTGCGTCACTCATTCCTGCTTCCGAGCGTTCAACGGCAACAGCAGAAGCAACTGCGTGACACAAAGGCGCAAGGACACGAAGGCGCAAGGCGTTCAGTGCGTGTGCGCCGCTCTTCAGACCGTGACTACGCAAAGATCGGAATGAGGGCTCTTCACAAGAAATCCATCCTCACTTCGCAGTGGATGGTCATCTCTGCACGGAACGCTTTGCGCCTCTGTGTCTTTGCGCCTTTGTGTCAGGCAGTTGCAGTTGAGCAGTTGCAGTTGAGCAGTTGCAGTTGGGCAGTCGCAGTGCAGCAGTCGCAGGTCAGTAGTTCTGCTGCGGTCCGAACATGCGTGAACGCTCAAGCATCCAGTTCGTCGTCGACCGCGTCGTGATCGCCGGTGCGCCCTGGCCCATTGAGCTTGTTGCGCAGGGTGCGTACGCTGATGCCGAGGAGTTCGGCGGCGCGGGTGCGGTTGTTGCCGGCGGCTTCGAGGGCGCGCTGGATCAGCGCCGTCTCGGCCTCGTTCACATTCAGTGTGCCGAGCCACACGCCGTCGCCGCTGCCGGCGGCCGGCACGGCGCCCGGGGTCAGGCTGCGGGCGGCGGGTACGGCACCGAGTCGCGGCGGGGCTGACATCACGCTGCTGGCGACGTCGAGGCCGTAGCGCACCGCATCGAAGGCGTTCGGCGTCAGCATCACTTCGTTGCTCAGGATCACCGCGCGCTCCACCGCATGCTGCAGCTCGCGCACGTTGCCCGGCCACGGATAGCGCTGCAGCATCTCGATCGCCTCGGGCGTGATGCCCTTCACGTCCTTCTTGATGTCGGCGGCCGTGCGCATCACGAAGCGATAGGCGAGCAGCGGAATGTCTTCCGGGCGCTCGCGCAACGGCGCGATCATGATCGGGATGGTGCTCAGGCGATAATACAGGTCCTGCCGGAACGTGCCGGCCGCGGCATCCGCCTGCAGCTTGCGGTTGGTGGTGGCGATGATGCGCACGTCCACGCGGATCGGGCTGCTGCCACCCACCCGCTCGAACTCCTGTTCCTGCAGCACGCGCAGCAGCTTGGCCTGCAGGTCGAGGCGCATCTCGCTCACTTCGTCCAGCAGCAGCGTGCCGCGGTGCGCACGCTCGAAGGCGCCTTCCACACGCTTCAGCGCACCGGTGAAGGCGCCCTTCTCGTGCCCGAACAGCGCGCTCTCGATCAGCCCTTCGGGCAATGCGGCGCAGTTCAGCTGGATGAACGGCTTGTCGCGGCGATCGCTCTGGTCGTGCAGTGCGCGGGCCAGCAATTCCTTGCCGGTGCCCGACTCGCCCTGGAGCAGCACCGTGGCGCGCGTCGGTGCCGCCATCGCCACCGTCTGCATCAGGCGGCGCATCACCTGGCTGTCGCCGATGATCTGCCGCTCGTTCCGGAACTCCATCACCTCGCGACGCAGCGCATCGTTCTCGCGGCGCAGGCGCACCAGCTCCAGCGCCTGCTCCACCGCCAGCTCCAGCTGCTGCGGGCGCACCGGCTTGGTGATGTAGTCCACCGCGCCGGCCTTGATGCTGGCCACTGCATGTTCGATCGAGGCGTAGCCGGTGAGCATGATCAGTGGCACGTCATACCCCTCACGCCGCAGCAGCGAGAGGAACTCCAGGCCCGAGAGACCAGGCATCCGGTAATCGGATATCACCAAGTCGATGTCGCCGCGCGCCAGCACCTGCAAGGCTTCGGGAACGCTGCGCGCGCCGACCGGGACGTGCCCGGCCTGCTCCAGCGTGTCCTCGAGAATCAGTCCGACGCTGGGTTCATCATCGACATACAGGATCGTGGCCATGCAGGGGAGGCTGCGGGGGGGAGCCAACGAGCGGTGCCGGACGGCACGCCGTGGCACCGGATCAACAAACCCCGGGACCTCAAGCGGCAAAACCTTCCGTCCGATACCTCACAAGAGTAGAACCGCGTTTCGCGGGTGCAAGGCACATGGGCAGGTCCAGCTCGCCCATGGCGGTTGGAACGTACTCATCAAACAGGGGCGGGCGAAATGCGGGTCACCACGTCACAGGCGCAGCGGGCACAGCTGGACTACATCCAGAACAACCTGCAGCGACTCGTGAAGGCGCAGGATCAGGCGGCCACCGGCAAGCGCTTCCAGAAGGGCTCGGAAGACCCGGCCGCCACCGCCGACGTCCTTCGGGCCGACAGCACCCTCGCCGCCAACGCCCAGTTCACCCGCAACGGCGATCTCGCCATCGCCCGAGCCAGCGAAGAGGACCGCGTCCTCAACGGCCTGCAACTGATCACCGACCGCGCCCGCGAACTGGCGGCGCAGCAGGTCGGCTCCACCGCGGACGCCAAGACCCGCATCATCGCCAAGGCCGAGGTGGATCAGCTGATCGAGGCCACGATCGGACTCGGCAATACGCGCTTCAACAACGGCTACCTGTTCGGCGGCACCCGCGCCATGGAGCAGCCGCTCAGCAACACACCCACCGGCACGCCGCCGTTCGTCACCAATGCGGCCATGCTCGGCAATCCGCAGTTCGAGATCGCGGATGGACAGGTGTCGGCACCGAACCACAACGCGCACGAGATCTTCATCGACAGCGGCACCCTGCAGGCGCTGCAGGATCTCTCCGATGCGCTCGGCAGCAACGACGTGGCCGGGATCAGCGGCGCCCTGCCCGCGCTGACGACGTCCAGCGACGAACTCGGCCGCCTGCTGGGTGAGACCGGAGCGCGCGTCAACTCATACGAAACGATCAAGTCGCAGATGCTGGTGGCGACACTGGATGTGAAGTCGCGCAAGTCGATGATCTACGACATCGACCTCACCGACGCATCGGCCAATTTCGCGCAGGCGCAGTCGGCCTATCAGGCGGCGCTCAGCGCGGCCAACCGTGTGCTGAACCTCAATGTCCTGGACTACCTGCGATGAGCGCGTTGATGGCGGCCGGTGAACACCTGACGTTGGATTCCTCCCTGCTCGGCTCGCTCGAAATCCGAGCCGACACCGTGCTCAGGTTTCCGGCCGGCTTGCCCGGCTTCGTCACGCTGCGCGACTTCGCGCTGGTGGAGACGCAGCGCGACGAACTCGTCTGGCTGCAGAGCGTGGACGATCCGGCGCTCACCTTCCTGCTCGCGGACCCGTTCGCGGTGGTCCCCGGCTTCGAGATCGAGCTGCCGGCGCCAGACCTCGCCGCACTCGGTGTGACCGGCGCGGCCGATGCGCTGCTGGTCCTTGTGGTGGTGCAGATGGAGGGCGGTGCGCCGGTGTCGGCCAACCTGCAGAGCCCCATCGTGATCGATCGCGCCCATCGCTGCGGACGCCAGGTCGTGCTGCCCGATTCCAACTGGGGCATGCACCACCCCATCACGATCGCGTAACACGCCGCGCGTGGTCGTCACGACCACGCGTCAGGATCGTGTCATGCCGCGTCGGGAACGACCGTCGCGGAGCCCAATGCTGCACTGACATTCGTCAGCACTCGCGACCAGTCGCCACGCGCTGACTGTCGGAACAGTCGCGCTGTCGGATACCACGGCGTGGTGCTGCCGGTCGCACCCCATCGCCAGTCGGGTACATGAGACACGAGTATCCAGACAGGCACGCCGAGTGCACCCGCGAGGTGCGCAATGCCGGTATCCACGCTTATCAACACATCAAGTGTGCATAACTGGCGGGCGGTCTCGAGCCACTCACCCGAAGGATTGGTTTCCCATTGACCCTTGGGCATAGACGCCGGCGTCGTGCCGTGCTGCATGCACACGAAATGCACCGAAGGATGTGTGCGCACCAATCCGTCCATCAGCGACGCGGGGATGGAACGCACCGCATCGTTGCGATGTGCGGGATTGCCGGACCAGACCACACCGACCCGTCGCGGCACCGTCGACGCCTGCACTGGCGCGTCAGGAAGCCGCAGGTACGCGGCGGAGGCGTCGTTCGCGCGCCAGGCTGACGACACACCGAGTCGCAGTGGCAGCGAAAGCATCGGCACGAAAAAATCGGTGTGGACGGGTTCGCCACGCGACACGGCATCGAAGCCGGCGGCGCGCACCAGCGACACCGCCTCCGGCTGGCACGTCACCACCACGCGACTGGCGACGGCCAGCGCCGGATGCCGCACGAAGCGGAGGAACTGGAACTGGTCGCCGACCCCCTGTTCACCCAACACCGCAATGCTCCGGCCGACCAGCGATTCGCCCTGCCAAGGGCGCGCAGTGGTGCCCGGCTGCGGCAGCGCGCGCGCCTCGAAGTCCTGCCAGCCTCCCACTGCATCGCCCAACAGGTGGCGGAGGTAGCTGCGCGTGACCCGAGCCCCCGGTGCGTCGGGGCGTTGCACCAGGCTTCGGTTCACCCATTCCAGCGCGCCGGCGTAGTCGGCCAGGTCGTGCCGGATCATTGCGGCGGTGAGTAGCGCCACCGGATCGCGGGGCTCGAGCTGCAGTGCACGGGTGATCTCGGTCCAGGCGTCGTCCGGCTGCTGCGCTTCGCGGAGAGCCGCTGCCAGCGCGGAGGCGGCCGCGACATCGTGCGGCAGTTCGGTGCGCGCGCGTCGGAAGCACGCCACTGCATCCGCACCGGCGCCGGCGTCCACCAGTGCCTTGCCGAGTGCGAAGTCGTCGGCCACGTCGGGCCGTTCGGCGACGCGCAGGGCGTGACGAAGCGCGGTGCGTGCCGCCATCGTGTTGCCGGCCAGCACCTCTGCGTTGGCCAGAATCAGGTGCAGCGGCAGGAGCCCGGGCGCCAGCGCCACCGCGTCGCGGTAACAGGCGATCGCGCCGTCGTGATCGCCGGCGTCCGCGCGCACTGCACCTTCGGTACAGCGCGTGATGGCGGCAGCCGGATCGTTGGCGGGTGCGGTCATGGTGCGGGCGCAGTGAGCTGCAACACGCGGCTGCGTGCGGCGGCGATCACCGGGAGCCAGTCGAACAGTGCCTGTTGACGGATCAGGGTGACCGAGTCGTACCAGGGAGTGTCGGCTCGG
>JANMON010000250.1:0-27611 GCA_031369265.1 Gemmatimonadaceae bacterium
CAGCAGCGAACGGCAACTGCAACTGCATGACACAAAGTCACGAAGGCACAAAGGGCTCCGTGCTTGATCATGGCTGTCTCGCAGCACGGGGTTGCGTGTGTTTGCTGGACTGCAACCGCAACGGCAACTGCTTGACGCAAGGCCGCGAAGGCGCAGAGACGCAAAGGGGGCCGTGATTGCAGACGTCTATCGCGCAGCGCGTGGCCCATCGGTTTCGATGGAGCTGCATCTGCAAGACGGCTGCTGTTCACAAAAAAACCGACAGTCTTAAATCAGCTGTATCAACGCCCTCGTGCGCACGGAACGGGTTGCGCCTTCGTGCCTTCGTGCCTTTGTGTCATGCCGTTGCAGTTCGCCGTTGCAGTTCGCCGTTGCAGTCAGGCCGGCGCGTAGGCTGCTGGCTCAGTCGTCCTTCTGCCCGAAGATCGCGAGGTTGGACGAATGCCCGGGGTTCACCTTCTTCTCGGGGTAGATCCAGTGCACCGCCTGGTTCACGGCGGTCGCCGCTTCGCCGAAGCCGACCGAGATCAGCTTCAGCTTGCCGGCGTAGGTCGTGATGTCGCCGGCGGCGTAAATGCCGGCACGGCCGGTCTCCATCTGGGAGGTGACGATGATCTCGTCCTTCTCGATGTTCAGGCCCCATTCGGTGAGCGCGCCCATGTCGCTCACGAAGCCGAGCATCGGCAGCACCACGTCGCAGTCGACGGTGCGGGTCGTCTTTTCCTTGGTGGCGCGGACCACCACGCCCGACATCGTCACACCGTCCGCCGACACGATCTCGTGCACCTCGTGGAAGGTCAGCACCTCCGTCTTGTCGCCGCTGGCGGCGGCGGCCAGCACGTCATCCACGGTGGCCTGGTGGGCGCGGAACCGATCGCTGCGATGGATCAGCGTGACCGAGAGCGCACGCGGGCGCAGCTGCTGCGCCCAGTCGAAGGCGCTGTCGCCGCCACCCACGATCAGTACGCGCTTGTTGGTGTAGCGGGCCGGGTCCAGCACCACGTCGTCGATGCCGCGGCCGTACCACGCGTGTGTGGCCACCTGCGGCAGCTTGCGCGGCGAAAAGGCACCGATGCCACCGGCGATCACCACCGCCTTGGTGGGAAAGTCGCCGTCACTGGTGCGCACCACGAAATGGCCATCCACCTCATCGAGGCCCGTCACCGTGCGGTTCAGGTGCAGCGGGTTGCCGAACTGCGCCGCCTGGTCGTTGAGGCCCGTGACCAGGTCCTTGGCCAGCACGCGCGGAAAACCGGCCACGTCGAAGATCAGCTTCTCGGGATAGAGTGCCGCCAGCTGGCCACCCACCTGCGGCAGCGCGTCGATCACCTGTGCCGAGACGCCGCGCATGCCGGCGTAGAAGAGCGCATACAAGCCAGTGGGGCCGGCGCCGATGATCGTGATGTCCTTGATGTCGTGAGTCATGGTGGATCAAAGCTCACGAGTCCAGCCTTGTGCCGAAACCCCACCGCGGCGCGGCGCTCGCGGCATCCTGCGCCATGGGGCGACGCGGCGCGGCGGGGGCGCCCGGGAAGCGTGCGGGCCGGAACGCGCAGGCGTCACTAGCTTTGGGTCATGGCATTCAAGATCTACACCCGCACGGGTGACAAGGGCGACACGGGACTTTTCGGCGGCGGGCGCGTCGCGAAGGACAATCCGCGGGTCGAGGCCTACGGCGACGTCGATGAACTCAACGCCGTCATCGGCATGGCGCGCGCCGTGGAACTGATGCCGCGCATCGACGAGGTGCTGGTGCCAGTGCAGCGCGACCTGTTCGGCATCGGCGCCATCCTCGCCACGCCGAACCGCGACAAGATGGCCGAGCAGCTCACCAAGGCGCGCATCGATGAAGAGCGCATCGAGCAGCTGGAGCGCGCCATCGACGCCGGTGAAGCGGAGCTGGAGCCCCTGACCGCGTTCATCGTGCCAGGTGGTACGCCGAAGGCCGCCGCCCTGCACGTGGCGCGCACCGTCTGCCGGCGTGCCGAGCGGCGCGTGGTGACGCTGCAGCACGATGCCGACGTGCCCGACCTGATCGTGATCTACCTCAATCGCCTCTCCGACCTGCTGTTCACGCTCGCGCGCGTCGCCAACAAGCGCGCCGGCGCCGGCGAAGTGACCTGGTAGCCCGTCACCAATGACACACGCGACGTGCCGCGTCCTTCCGTATCCGGTGCACGTCGGGCACGGGGTCCTGTCGTCGCTGACCGAGGTGGTGCCGGAAATCCTCGCGGCACACCGCATCGCCGTGATCACCGACGACGTGGTGGGACCGATCTACGCGGAGCGCGTCGCGGCGCAGCTGGGCGAGGATCGCAGCGTCCTGATCTCGATCGCACCGGGGGAGGAACACAAGACGCGCCTCACCTGGGCCCGCATCACCGACGCGCTGCTCGACGCGCAATTCGGCCGCGACAGCCTCCTGATCGCACTCGGCGGCGGCGTGATCGGTGACCTCACCGGCTTCGTGGCCGCCACCTACCTGCGTGGCGTACCGGTCGTGCAGGTGCCCACCACGCTGCTGGCGATGGTCGATGCCTCCATCGGCGGCAAGACGGGTGTGGACACGGAACACGGCAAGAACCTCGTGGGCGCCTTCCACCCGCCGCTGGCGGTGGTGGCCGATCTCGACACCCTCGGCACCCTCCCGATCCTGGAACGGGTGAATGGCCTCGCCGAGGCGCTCAAGCATGGCGTGATCTGCGACGCGGCGTACTTCGACTTCGTCGCCGGCACCGACCTGTCGGGCCCCGACTGGCAGCGGATCGTGACGCGCAGCGTCGAGATCAAGGCCGGCGTGGTGGCGGCGGATGAACGGGAGCATGGCCTGCGCAAGACGCTGAACCTGGGTCACACCGTGGGGCACGCCGTCGAACAGTTGATGCAGTACACGGTGCCGCACGGCGCCTGTGTGGCCTTCGGCATGCTGGCCGAGACCCGCATGGCAATCGCGATGGGGCTCTGCGAGCCAGCGCTCGAGGCACAGGTGCTGCAGGCGTTGCAGCATTTCGGCCTGCCCGTCACCGTGCCGGGGATCCTGACGCCCGAGGCCATCGTGGATGCGACGGTGGGGGACAAGAAGTCGCGCGGCGGCACGGTGGAGTACGCGCTGCCGGCCCGCTGCGGCGCGATGGCGGGCGCCGAGCGCGGGTACGGCACACCGGTGCCGCGCGAGATCGCGATCGCGGCGCTGCAGCTGGCGTGACCCAGCCCCCGACGCCACCGAGTCCCCGGCAGCGGCGTCGGCGTCGTCAGCAGATCCGCATCGCCACCTACCTGGTCGTGGGAGCGGCGGCGCTCTGGTTCATCAGGCATCCCGCGCCGTTCCCCGAGCCGCCGGCACCGGTCGTCGCTCCCGGCGATACCAGCGTCGCCGACAGTCTGGCGCGCGACAGCGCTGGGGCTGGCGACACGGCCGCCGCGCCGGTGCCCTTCGATGCCCTGCCCCGCGTGCCGCTGCCGAAGGTGCTGGTGCCGAAGGTGCTGGTGCCGAACCGCCGGCTCTTTCGCAGCATCGAGGAGCGTGCCCGGGCCGGCGAACGCATCGCCGTCAGCGTGACGGCGTACTGCCTGCAGGGCCGTACGCGTCGCGGCAACCTGGTGCGCGACGGCATCATCGCGGTGGACCGGAAACTCTTCCCGCTCGGGCGGGCCGTGGACCTGTTCTTCGGCCGGAATCTGTACGGTCGTTTTCTGGCGGACGACACCGGGGGCGTCATCAAGGGTGGTCGGATCGACGTCTGGATGGCCGACTGCAAGGCGGCCCGTCGCTTCGGTCGGCGACGTGGATATGCGCAGTTGGTGCGCTCGCAACCGTAACCGGCCAGTTGACACGACGGACGTGAAGTGCTTGCGGCGCGACAACTTGAAGCGGACACAGCCATTGTGAATCAACGTGCAAGTTGACACTCGGCGGTCGAGAGTGCTAATGCCGACCCGTCGTAACAGAGGGAATACGGCGAAATTGTCCAGAAAAGTTGACACTTGACTTGTCAGGTGCGCGTGACGGTTATTGTGCCCACGAAATCGGGATGACCCGGTTCCGACCATCGCGCCGACCAGCCCTCGACCTGATGTGGACCAGATGGCTGGCACCTCTTGCAGGGTGCCCACGCACCAGGAGTGACTCATGCAGAAGGTCGCGTCATCCCGCAGTCGTCAGACCACCCGAAGCAGTGGCGGCAGCACGTTCGACCAGTACCTGGCCGACATCAAGCGCCTCCCCCTGATCGGCAGTGTCGCAGAGGAAAGGGCCCTCGCCCGGCTCGCCCAGCAGGGTGATGCAGCCGCCGCCGAGCGGCTGGTGACGGCCAACCTCCGATTCGTCATCAGCTACGTGAAGAAGTACCAGGGGCATGGCCTCGACCTCGCCGAACTGGTCGCGATCGGCAACGAGGGGCTCCTGAAGGCGGTGCGCAAGTTCGATCCCGACCAAGGCGTGAAGTTCATCTCGTACGCCGTCTGGTGGGTGCGCCAGGCCGTCCTCAAGGCCCTCGCCGAGCAGACCCGCAGCATCCGCGTCCCGCTCAACCAGAACTCGGCCCTGCTGCGCATGGCGAAGGCAGAGCAGATCCTCGCCCTCAAGCTCAATCGGGAACCGACCGATGCCGAGCTGGGGCAGATGATCAACGAAGATGCCGAGACGGTCCGTGCACAGCGCCAGATGACCACCAGTGAGACGTCGCTGGACGCCCCGGTGGACAAGTCCGACCGCGACGCCAGCACCCTCGGCGAGCGCTTCTCGATCAGCGACGGCGGCGACATCGAGGAAGCCACCGACGAACGCCTGATGCGCGTGTTCGTGAAGGATGCGATTCAGAAGCACCTGACCATCCGCGAGCGCCAGATCCTGACGATGTACTACGGGCTGGATGACACCGCCGAGCCGATGACGCTCGAGCGCATTGGCGACCTGCTCGGCGTGACCCGCGAACGGATTCGCCAGATCCGTGAGCGCGCCTTCGAAAAGCTGCGCGAGAGCGCCGATGGCAACGCCCTGGCCGGGTTCTGGCAGGTCGCGTAGCGCAACACTGGACCGGCCAGTCCAAACGTCACACGCCCCGTCGCGCATCCGCGACGGGGCGTGTGTGCATTTACCAATGAAACAACACCAATACCGCGCTACCTGATCTGTTTACGATCCGTATAGCTTGCACATCCATTCACTCGATGCGGATCCGCATGCTCAGTTCCAATCAGCCACTCCCCGGCGCCACGCCAGCCGCTGCACCAGCGATGGACGCACCGCAGCGCACGCTGCTGGTGGTGGACGACGAGTCCACGCTGCGTTCCGCCTTGCGACGCTTCTTCACGCGACGCGGCTGGCGCGTGGTGGAAGCCGAGGATGGTGAGTGCGCGCGGAGCATGCTGCTGGACGGTGAGACGATTGGTGGTGGCTTCGATGCGGTGATCAGCAACATGCGCATGCCACGCCTCAGTGGCATGGAGTTGCACGCCGCGGTGAGTGCCGCAGCGCCGGCGGTGGCACAACGATTCCTGTTCTCCTCCGGTGACACCGGCGATGACAAGGCGGTCGCGTTCCTGGAGCGCACGCGGTGCCCCGTGATCCCGAAGCCGTTCGACCTCAGCGCGCTGCTGTCGCTGGTGGAACGGGTGGCGGACGCGGCGCCTCAGCCGCACTAGCCACACCGCTACGCGGACAGGCCGCGGGCGGTACGTTTCGCGGGTGCTCACCTCCCCTCTCCCGCTCTTCCCGCTCGGGATGGTCCTGCTGCCCGGCGCCAGCGTGCCGTTGCACCTGTTCGAGCCGCGATACCGCGCCATGCTGCGCGACCTGACGGCGACGACGCGACGCTTCGGCCTCATCATGCCGCCCACCGATACCGCCGAAGCCGACCTCCCCGTCGGACGGATCGGCTGCGTGGCGGTGATCACCGCCGTCGATGCCATGCCCGACGGGCGCGCCAACATCGTGATCGAAGGGGCCGAGCGTTTCCGGTTCGAGGGCTATGTGGACGCCGGCACGCCGTACCGCGTGGGCCGTGTCGTCGAGCACCGGGACCTCGCGGAGGAACCACTCGACCTGGTGGCCACCGCCCAGCGCGTACGCACGCTGGCGCAGCGCGCGATGCAGGCCTCGATGACGATTCACGATGCCACCGGCGACATGCCGCCGCTGGCCGATGATCCTGCCGCGCTCTCATTCCAGGTGGCGCACATGCTGCGCGTCGGCACGGAAATGCTTTACGACATCCTGGCGGGGCGCAGCGCACTGGCACGCCTGGAACTCGTGGAACGTGCGATCCGAAGCGGGCTGCAGGACATCGAGGGCGCGGCCACGCTGCACGTGCGCGCGAAGACGAACGGCTTCCATCACGGACCACCGCCGGCCTGAATGACGATGCAGACGCTTGGCACCACGCTGGCGCGAATCGTCGGGGAACGGCGCGTGCTGGAGCGCGCCAGTGCACTGGTGGCCTACCAGAGCGATGGCCTGCCCGGATATCAGCAGACGCCATCACTGGCGGTGTTTCCCGGAACGCGGGAGGAGTTGATCGCAGTGGTGCAAGCTTTGGCCGCCGCCGATGTGCCGTTCGTACCGCGCGGTGCCGGCACCGGCCTGAGTGGCGGCGCGCTGGCTGATGGCACGGTGCTGATCGGCCTCAATCGCCTGACGCGGATCCTGCACCTCGATGCGGTGAATCGCATTGCGACGGTGGAGCCGGGCGTGGTGAACACCACGCTGCAGAAGGCCGCCGGCCTGCACGGGCTCCATTATGCGCCCGATCCGTCCAGCCAGACGGCGTGCACCATCGGCGGGAACGTGGCCGAGAATGCCGGCGGGCCACACTGCCTCAAGTACGGCGTGACACTCAATCACACCGTAGCCTGTACCATCATCCTGCCCGATGGCGACATCGTCACCCTTGGCACGCCGCATGGCGAACCAACCGGCTACGACCTGCTGGGTGCCTTCGTCGGGTCCGAGGGATGTTTCGGCATTGCGCTGGACTGCACCGTGCGACTGCTGCCGAACGCGCCGCGCGTGCGCACGCTGCTGGCCGACTTCATGTCGCTGCAGCAGGCGGCGCGGGCAACCAGTGCGATCATCGCCAGCGGCATCCTGCCCGCCGCGCTGGAGATGATGGATGGTGCGGCGGTGAGGCTGGTGGAGGCATCGGTGTACGCAGCCGGATATCCCACCGACTGCGACGCGGTGCTGCTGGTGGACCTGGATGGTGTGACGGATGGGCTGGACGAGGATGTGGCGCTGGTGGAGTCGCTGTGTCGCGAGCATGGCGCGCGACAGGTGCGTATCGCGGCCGACGCGGTGGAACGCGCGATGCTCTGGCAGGGTCGCAAGAAGGCCTTCGGTGCGATGGGCCGCGCCGCACCGCATCTGGTGCTGCAGGACGCCGTCGTACCGCGCACCAGGCTGCCGGACGTGCTGGAGCAGATCGCGGCCATCGGCGCGCGGCACGGGCTGGCGGTGTGGAACATCTTCCACGCCGGCGACGGCAACCTGCATCCGAGCGTCAGCTACGACGCCGCCGATGCCGATGCCGCGCAGCGTGTGCATCAGTGCATGACGGAGATCATGCAGACCTGCATCGCGGCCGGTGGCACCATCACCGGCGAACATGGCGTTGGCCTCGACAAGATCGACTACATGCCCGCGCTGTTCGATGGCGATACGCTGGCCGCGATGTGCCGACTGCGTGACGTCTTCGATCCCGAGCATCGCGCCAACCGCGGCAAGGTGGTGCCAGTGCATTCGTGCCGCGAATGGCATCAGTCGCCTGCCGGTCGAGGCGCATGACGGCGGTCGGCATGCCAGAGCTGCTCGTGCCGACGACGGTCGATTCCGTGCGTGAGGTGATGGCAGAGGCGCACGCCGGCGCAACACCGCTGCGGCTGGCGGGCAGCGACGGCTGGCTGAACGCCGGACCACCAGTGGCGGCTGCACGGACGCTGACGGTGCAGCAGTTGCGCGGCATCGTGGAGTACGTGCCCGGCGACCTGACCATCACCGCACGGGCCGGCACCACGATGGCCGAGCTTTCGCACGCCACGGCTGCGCACGGCCAGTGGCTCGGGCTGGACCCGGCCGGTGGCCGCGACGGCACCATCGGTGCGACCATCGCCACCGCATCCTGCGGCCCGCTGGCCCACGCTTTCGGCACACCGCGCGACCTGATGCTCGGCCTCGAGATGGTGACCGGATACGGCGAGATCGTACGGCCGGGTGGACGGGTGGTAAAGAACGTGGCCGGCTTCGACCTGGTGCGGCTCTTCACCGGATCGTGGGGCACGCTCGGCGCACTGACGTCAGTCACCCTGCGGCTGCGAGCACTGCCGGTACACGACGTCACGGTCGCGATGCCGGTGCACAATGCCGCACACCTCGCGCTGCTGCTGCCCGCACTGCGCGCGAACACCGTGTCGCTGCTGGCCTGCGAATGGCTCGACGGCACCACGGCGGCGCGCCTCGGTGTCAGCAGCGGTGACGACGTGATCCTGCTGCGCATCGGCGGCAACGATCGGTTCGTGCGTGGACAGCGTGCCGTACTGGAGTCGATCGCGGCCTGCCACAATGTCGATCCCGCGGTGTGGGGTGCGATCGCGACGCTGGATGCGCAGGCGGAAGGCGTCGTGCGATTCAGCGGTGCCGTGAGTGCCGTGCCGGAGCGCATCACGCACCTGCGATCGGCGATCGCGGCGGCAGGTGGCACCGCGGTGATCCACGCCAGTCTCGCGCGCGGCATCGTGCGCGTGATCGTGACCGAGGGCGTGGCAGGGAGTCGCGCGGCGCTCCAGGCGAATTCGCGCGGTGAGACTCGCGTCGTCGAACGACTGCCGGCCGCGTGGTGGGCCACCGAGGTGGATGCCTTTGCGAGCGGACTCGCGACGCGCATCCGCGAAGCCTTCGATCCACGTCAGGTGTGCAACCGCCGGGTGGTGGTCGATGCGTGACACGCTGCCCGTTGTGGGAACGGCAACGACGGCGCCCTGCGCGCTGCCGGGATCACCACTGTCGCAGGCCTCGGCCGGTATCGATGCCTGCGTGCACTGCGGCTTCTGCCTGCAGGCCTGCCCGACCTATCTCGCGCTCGAGGACGAGAACGACAGCCCGCGTGGGCGGATCGTGCTGATGCGCGGATTGCTGGATGGCGACGTGACACCGGACGATCCGGTGGTGCAGCAGCACCTGGATCGCTGCCTCGGCTGCCGTGCCTGTGAGACCGCCTGCCCCAGCGGCGTGCCGTATGGCCACCTGCTGGAAGCCACCCGCGCCACGCTGCGCGCGAGCACTGCGCCTCCCGTGCTGGCACGACTGATCCTGCGCGTGTTCGCGTCACCCACCTTGCTGCGGCTGGCGCTGGCTGGTGGACGATTGATGCGCGCACTGCGTGTGCCCACCGCACTGGCGGCGCTGCCCGGGCGCATCGGGTCGGGCATGGCGATGCTGGCGGGCACACGCCCTGTGCTGGCCACGCCGACGTGGCAGGCCCGTGGCGACGGTGCACGTGGACCGGTGACGCTGCTCACCGGTTGCGTGATGCAGGGGCTGCAGACCGCCACCAACCAGGCCACCGGTCGCGTGTTGACGGTGAACGGGTATCGGATGGTGGAAACTGCGGCGCAGGGCTGCTGCGGCGCGTTGCATGCGCATGCGGGTGACCTGCATTCCGCGCGTACGCTGGCGAAGCGCAACATCACCGCCTTCGAGGCGAGTCCGGATGCAGTGATCGTCGTCAACTCCGCCGGCTGCGGCGCGATGCTGAAGGAGTATGGTCACCTGCTGCACGACGATCCGGACTGGCACGCGCGCGCGCAGGCGGTCGGCGCACGCACGCGTGACGCGAGTGAACTGCTGGCCGCGGCCGGGCCCATCCCGGCGTCACTGCCTGCCCCACTGCGCGTGACGTACGACGCGCCATGCCACCTGCAGCACGCACAGCGCATCACCACGCCGCCGCTGGCCGTGCTGGCGGCCATCGGCAACCTGACGCACGTGCCACTGGAAGACAGCGACCAGTGCTGCGGATCGGCGGGCATCTACAACCTCATCGAACCTGACGTCTCCGAGGCGGTACTGGCGCCGAAGCTGCGCCACATCGCCGAAACAGGTGCCGCGATGGTGGTGACGGGAAACCCCGGTTGCCTGATGCAGATCAGCGCCGGATTGCTGCGATCCGGCTCACCGGTGCGTGTGGTCCATCCGATCGACCTGCTGGACGCTGCCTACGCCGCCGGCGCGAACCGCTGATGCGCATCGCGCTGGTGCTGGAGATCGAGGAACTGCTCTTCGACACGCGACGCGTGCGTGCCGCAGCACTGCGTGAGTCGCTGGCCAGCCAGGGGATCGACGTCGATTCAGACGGCGTCACGGTCGCGCACACCGGCGTTCCGGCACCGCTGGCACTGGAACGGGTCACCGTCGCGCGAGCGCTCGATCCCACCGCGCGGGAGTTGGTGCTGCACGGCGCTGCAGCGTTGTCGTCGCGCGAGTTGTCGCTGCACGCGCCGGCATTCGACACGGCGGTGCGCGATCACCTCATCTCGCTGGCCGCCGAGGCGCCCGTCGCGGTGGTGACACGCGCCACGCTGGAACAGGCGCAACACTGGCTGGCGCTGGCCGCGCTGGAGGGTGCGGTGGCTGCAGTGCGAACGCTGGACGGTCGCGAACCGGAGGCGTACGCAGTCGCGTGGCGTGATGTGGTGCACCGAGTGCATGCCAGGCAGGGTGTGGCAATCGCGTCCCCGCCGCTGCTGGCCGCCGCGGCCCGCGCTGGCCTCCGCACCGTGCACATCGGTCCGCCGTACGATCGCGACACGGCCGGGTATCATCCAGATGCGCAACTTGCATCGCTGTCACAGGTGGACGCCGCCTTCATGGCCGGGCTGTTCGCCGAGCCGCACGTCATTCATCCAGTACCATGACTTCACTGCCTACATCCGTATCGCCGCACGACGTGATCCTCGTTCACCGCCGTGACCGGCTGCTGATGCAGTTTACCGGGCCCAAGGCTGCGGAGTCGCTGACGGGACTGGTGACCAACGACGTGCTCGCGTTGCGGGGCGGTGATGGGCTGTACGCCTGTGCGCTGACTCCGAAGGGCCGCATCATTGCAGATGTCCGTATCCTGGCCGTGGCGGGCGAGGACGGCGCAGTGACGACGCTGCTGGCCGACACCAACGCCGCCGCCGGCACCGGCTTCGCCGCGATGATCCGCAAGTACGTGAACCCCCGGACGGCGAAGTACACCGACCTCTCGACGACGTTGACCTGCCTCACGCTGGCCGGCGATGGCGCGCTGGCGCTGCTGGCCGCACTCGATGCCGACGCTGGACAGATCGCGTCGCTCGCCGACGGTGCGCCGTTCACGCATCGCGAAACCACGCTGGCCGGCGTCACGGTTCGCGTGGTCCGCATTCCGGACCTTGGCGAAACACCGGCATTCGACCTACACGTCCCGAGTGCGGACGCCGAGGGGCTGCAGCAGCAATTGCTGCATGCCGGGGGATCGCTGGCCGAGATGCAGGAATGGGATCGTCGCCGTGTGCTCGCCAGCCGCCCCGAATGGGGTGTGGACATGGACGAGGGCACGCTGGCGCAGGAAGCGAACATGGATGCACTGCAGGCCATCTCGAACCAGAAGGGCTGCTACACTGGGCAGGAGACGGTGGCACGCGTGCACTTCCGTGGCCACGTCAATCGCACGTTGCGCCGGGTTCGGTACGACGGCGATGCGTTGCCGGCGGTCGGCACGGCGTTGCTGGCGTCGGACGACGTGCCTGTGGGCGACGCCCGCAGCAGCACGATGCTGGATGCTCGATCGGGCGTCGGAATCGCGATGCTGCGCCGCGAGGTGGCGGATGGCGCGGCACTGCATTGGCTGGATGCGAACGGCGCGGCACACACGGTGAGTGTGGTCGGGAGCGCAGCCGAGGCGTGAACGCGGCGACCCGAACGACGGACGTCAGGTCGCTGTTCGGGGATCGCTGACGCAGTCGGCACAAACGAAACGCGGGGCTGCTCAGTGAGCAGCCCCGCGCTATTTCGCCTGGAGGGGCGAAATTACATCTTCTTGGCGGTGTCGGCGGCCGGGGCGGCCATCGCAGCGCTGTCGGGCTTGGTGGAGTCAGCCATGGCCGGGGCGGCCGGGGCCATCTCAGCTGCCGGGGCGGCGGCCGGAGCAGCTGCCGAATCGGCGGCCGGGGCTTCCGTCTTGGCGCCGCAGGCGGCGAGGACCAGCATGGCGGCGAACGTGGCGATACGCTTCATTGGAAAATCTCCTGGGATATCCGAGGTGGTGTCACTGAAAGCTTCCGTTCGGCGGGCCCGCCGGACGGAAGCGGAGTGAAGGATACGCCGACGAGTTACCATGTCAAGGGGAAACAGTCATATTCTCCCCTTTTTCGCCCTCAGAGTTGCCGAGTTGTGCCGAATACAGCCGAAGTCACCGCAACCGTGGTCCGTGGAGCCTGTCCGCACGACTGTCCGGACACCTGCGCCACACTCGTCACCGTGGACGGAAGCGGGCGCGCCACCCGCATTCAGGGTGACCCCGAGCATCCGGTCACCAGCGGATTTCTCTGCGCCAAGGTCAACCGGTATCTGGAGCGCACGTATCATCCCGAGCGCCTCACCACACCGTTGCGACGCATGGGACCGAAGGGCAGCGGTGCATTCGAACCGTGCTCGTGGGATGACGCGCTGGGCGAAATCGCCGCGCGACTGAACCAGATCCGTAGCGGACCCATGGGTCCAGAAGCGATCCTGCCGTACTCGTACGCCGGCACGATGGGACAGCTGCAGGGCAGCTCGATGGATCGCCGTTTCTTTCACGCCATCGGCGCCAGCCGACTGAACCGGACGATCTGCGCCGAGGCCGGGCGCGTTGGAATGATGATGTCGGTGGGTGGCAGCATCGGCGCCGACATCGAAGGTGTGCCCGAGAGCGACCTGATTCTGCTCTGGGGCACCAACACCCTGACCGCCAACCCGCATCTCTGGCCGTTCATCCTCGACGCGCGGAAGAAGGGCGCGCGGGTGATCTGCATCGACCCGATCCGCACGCGTACCGCGGAACAGTGCGACGAGTGGATCGCGCTCAAGCCTGGCACCGACGCCGCACTGGCGCTGGGCATCATGCACGAACTGTTCGCGCACGACTGGCTGGATCACGACTACATCGCGCGATATACCAGCGGAGTCGACGCGCTCCGCGAACGCGCCGCCGAATGGACGCTGGACAGAGCCGAGGCAGTGACCGGAATCGACGCGGCGCGTATCGCGGCGCTGGCCGCAGCTTACGGTGCGTCGAAGGCGGCGTTCCTGCGCATCAATTACGGCCTGCAGCGGCATGCGGGCGGCGGCATGGCGGTGCGCACCATCGCCTGCCTGCCGGCGCTCACCGGGCATTGGCGCCGTCCTGGCGGTGGCGTGAATCTGTCCACCAGCGGCGCCTTCGCGATGGAGAAGAATGCGCTGCAGCGTCCTGATCTCGGCCCGCCGGCGCGCACCATCAACATGTCGCTGCTGGGCGAGGCGCTGACCAAGCCCGACGCTGGCGTGGGTGGACCGCCGGTGCAGGCGATGATCGTCTACAACAGCAACCCAGCCGCGGTGGCACCGGATCGCTCGGCGGTGATCCGCGGCCTGGCGCGCGATGACCTGTTCACCGTGGTGCTGGAGCATTTCCGCACCGATACCGCCGACTGGGCCGACTATGTGCTGCCGGCCACCACGCAGCTGGAGCACTGGGACGTGCACACGGCGTACGGTCACCTGTATGCGTCGCTGAATCGTCCGGCGATCGCGCCAGTCGGCGAGTCGTTGCCGAACACGGAAATCTTCCGACGGCTGGCAGTCGCGATGGGGCTCGACGAGCCGAGCCTGCGTGACGACGACATCACGCTGATCCGGCAGGCGCTGGCGTCGAACCATGATCGCATGCAGGGCGTCACCTTCGAACACCTGAGTGAGCGCGGCTGGGTGCGCCTGAACGTGCCGCGACCGTACCTGCCGTTTGCCAACGGCGGTTTCCTGACGCCGAGTGGCAAGTGCGAATTCATCTCTCCGCGGCTGGCGGAGATGGGCATGGATCCCGTGCCGACGTACATCGCCCCGTACGAGTCGGTGGAGAGTGACCCGATGCTGGCCGCGCGCTTCCCGCTGCAGCTGATCTCGAGTCCGGCGCACCAGTTCCTGAACACCACGTTCGTGAACATCCCGACACTGCGCCGAGCCGCGCGCGAGCCGGAGTGCATCATGCACCCCGACGATGCCGGCCTGCGTGGGCTGGCCGACGAGCAGGTGGTGCAGATCGAGAACGATCGCGGCGCGTTCCATGCCCGCGTGCGCATCAGCGACGGCATTCGCGCCGGTGTGGTGTGGGCCCCGTCGATCTGGTGGACCAAGCTGGCCGGTGATGGTCGCAATGCGAACGACACCACCTCGCAGCGCCTTACCGACATGGGCGAGGGGCCCGTGTTTTACGACAACCTGGTCGAGGTCACGCCGGTCGGGTGAGCCGGCGGCGCACGCTCAGTCGTGCGCCTTCTGGATGCGGACCGCGAGCAGCGTGCCCGGCTTGCCAGCGGCCACTCGGCGACGATCGAACCAGTGGCTCACGGGGCGCAGCGGCGCGGGCAGGTACGAATCGACCATGCCTTCGCGGCTGAAGTTGAAGGTCTCGCGCGAGTCGAACTGCGGCGCCATGCGCTCGTAGTCCTCGGGGGCATTGCAGCGATAGAAGACGGGATAGTTCTCGTAGCGCTCCTCGCCGCGCTTGCCCTGCGTGGCATCGAGATACATCGACTTCACGTTCAGCTGATCCATCCAGCGCGAGATAGTGCAGAAATAGTGGCGACGGTCCACCGTCAGGCCCCAGAACACACCGCCGGGCTTGAGCACGCGGTGCAGCTTGTCGAAGAAACCGGCCGGGTCGGGGACATGCTCCAGCACCATGATGGCGTAGGCCAGGTCCACTGAGGCATCCGCCAGCGGCGCTTCGTGAAAGAGCGCCCGATGTGTCTCGGTGAAATGCGCGCCGAGCGCGATCTCGGTGTCGGGCTCGATGCCGATGAAGCGTCCGGTCATGGCAGCCAGCCTGGCCTGCAGCTCGTCGCTGCCGTCGAAGCCATGCCCGCAGCCGATGTCCACCACCGTGCTCCCCGGTTCCACATCTGCGGCCACCATCTCGAAGAACATCGGAGCGCGCCAGAGTCCGGTGCGGTAGCGCGCGAGGTGGCCGGCGTACGCTGCCTGCCTGTCTGAAGCGGTCGTCGTCATGTCGTGAGAAGGGGCGTGACCAGGAGGGGCGGGTGGTGACCGCATTCCGGCAGTCGGATGAGGGACGGTCGGCCGGGCAGCAGCGTCACCATCCGCCACCGGTCGAGCGGGATGCTGGAGAACCGCTGGCGCGGAAAGTAGTGGGGCGCCCCGATCCTTCCACGGTTCCATACCTTGCGATGATGCGCGCCTGACCAGCGGCGCGGTGTTTCCCGATCGCTGAAACGAACACGACAAGTGCCGGCGTTCGCCTCACGAACGTCGTCATTTTTCTCTCCTGAGGTATTCCGTGTCCCAGTTGCCCAGCACCCTCGGCGCGCTCAAGCGCTCCCAATGGGGTGAGCCGTCCCGTGCCCGACGCACCGTCAAGGACGAGATCCGCGCCAACCTGCTGTCGCGCGTGCGCGCCGGCGGCACGCTGCTACCCGGCGTGATCGGCTACGAGGAGACCGTGCTGCCGCAGCTGGTCAACGCCCTGCTCAGCCGCCACAACTTCATCCTGCTGGGCCTGCGCGGCCAGGCCAAGAGCCGCATCCTGCGCGCGCTGACCGCGCTGCTGGACGACGAAATGCCGATCGTGGCCGGAAGCGAGATCAACGACAGCCCGTTCGCACCGATCTCCAAGTTCGCCAAGACGCAGCTCACGGAGGGCGGCGACGATACCCCGATCGCCTGGGTGCACCGCGACGAGCGCTACATCGAGAAGCTGGCCACGCCGGACGTGACCATCGCCGACATCATCGGTGACGTGGACCCGATCCGTGCCGCGCGCGGCGGGCACATGCTGAGCGACGAGCTGACGATCCAGTTCGGGATGCTGCCGCGCGCCAACCGCGGCATCTTCGCGCTGAACGAACTGCCGGACCTGTCAGGCAAGGTGCAGGTGGGCCTGTTCAACATCATGCAGGAAGGCGACGTGCAGATCAAAGGCTTCCCGGTGCGCCTGCCGCTGGACGTCATGCTCTGCTTCACCGCCAACCCCGAGGACTACACCGCGCGTGGCAAGATCATCACGCCGCTGAAGGACCGCATCGGCAGCGAGATCGTGACGCACTATCCGCTGACGGTGGACCTGGGCGTGTCGATCACAAAGCAGGAGGCATGGACGGCGCGCGAGTCGGTGAAGATCACGGTGCCGACGTTCATGTCGGAGCTGGTGGAGCGGATCGCGTTCGAGGCGCGCGAGGACAAGCGCATCGACCGCCGCAGTGGTGTGTCGCAGCGCATGCCGATCTCGGTGCTGGAGAACGTGGTGTCGAATGCCGAGCGTCGCGCGCTGCAGACCAACGAGGACGTGGCGGTACCGCGCATGAGCGACGTGTATGCGGCGCTGCCGGCGATCACCGGCAAGATCGAGCTCGAATACGAAGGGGAGCTGGTGGGCGGCGAGAAGATCGCGCGGGAGCTGATCCGCCGTGCGGCCGACGCCACGCTCTCCAGCGTGGGCAAGGAGTTTTCGAGCGACGAGATCGTGATCTGGTTCGACGAGGGTGGTGCGCTGCAGGTCTCCGACGACGTGGCGGCGAAGGTGATGGTGCAAGCCTTCGAGACGGTGCCGACGCTACTGAACATCGTGCGCGCGCTGCGCCTGGCCGACCCGGCGGACCATGGGACCACCGCGGCGGCGTGTGAACTGGTGCTCGAAGCGCTGGTGGCGCGCAAGAAGATCAGCCGCAGCGACACGGGGCAGTACGGCCGTGCGATCCCCGAGAAGCGCCGCCGACCGAGCGACGACTTCTAGTTTCCGTCGCTTCCTTTCAACGGGAACGGCAGGTCGCTTCCGCGATCTGCCGTAGCCGTGGCTGTCGTGCAAGACAGCCCGCAGGCTACGCTTTCGTCACCGTGCCTTCGGTGAGCAGGTATCGATCTCCGGTGACCGGATCGGCAGCTTCAGCGTTGCCGGTGAGCGGCAGTGACAGCCGTTCACCGTGCTCGCTCATCCAGCCCACCTGCCTCGCCGGCACGCCCACCATCAGTGCGTATGGCTTCACGTCGTGGTTCACCACTGCGCCGGCGCCGACGAAGGCGTAGGCCCCGATGGTGACACCGCAGACGATGGTGCAGTTGGCGCCGAGGGTCGCGCCGCGCTGCACCAGCGTGTCACGGTATTCGTCCTTGCGTGACACCGCCGAGCGCGGGTTGTAGACGTTGGTGAACACCATGCTGGGTCCACAGAACACGTCATCCTCGAGCGTCACGTTGTCGTAAATGGAGACGTTGTTCTGCACCTTGCAGTTGTCGCCGATCACGACCCGGTTTCCCACGAAGACGCCCTGCCCGAACGAACACCGCTCTCCGATGCGGGCGCCGCCGCTGACGTGCACCCAGTGCCAGATGCGGCCGCCGTCACCGATCACGGCACCGTCATCCACGATGGCGGTGGGATGGATGGTCACCGCCACCTCAGTACTCCAGCGGCAGCGCGACGCGCTTGCCGTCGCGGGCACTGAGGTACGTCGCAATCAGCAATTCCAGCGAGTGCAGGCCCTCGCGACCGTCGGTGTCCGGTTCCACCTCGCCGCGCAGGGCGCTGATCACGTTGTCATAGTACAGCGGATGCCCGAAGCCGTAGACGGAGGTGGTGTCGTAGCTGGCCTGCTCCACCAGTGCGTCGTCGGGATCGGTGTCCTCGAACTCCCAGTGCTCGATCTTGTTCACGGCCACACCGCCAAGTCGCACCGTGCCTTTCTCACCGAGGATGGTGATGGAGCCCTCGAGATTCTTCGGGTAGGTGAGCATGGTGACACTCATCGAGCCGAGGGCGCCGGTGCGCCAGCGGATCGAGAGCACGCCGGTGTCCTCGACCTGAATGTTGCGCGCCAGCGTGGCGGTGTAGGCCTGCACGCTCTCCACCGGACCGACCAGCCAGTCCAGCAGGTCCACGTAATGGCTGGCCTGGTTCATGAACGCGCCGCCGTCGAACTCCCACGTGCCGCGCCACGCCGCGCTGTCGTAATAACTCTGCGGCCGGCTCCAGAACACGTTCACGTTCACCATGTAGACCTTGCCGAAGCGGTGCTTCTGCATGGCGCGCTTGACCAGCTGAAGCGTCGGGTTGCGCCGGTTCTGCTTGACGACGAACAGGTGCACGCCGGCGGTGTCGCAGGCGCCGACCATCGCCTTGCCATCCTGCCAGCGGGTGGCCATCGGCTTTTCGGTGACCACGTGCCGGCCCGCGGCAGCACAGGTGATGGCCTGGGCGGCGTGCAGCCCGCTGGGCGTGGCCAGGATCACCGCGTCCACCGCCGGCTCATGCGCCAGCAGTCCCTCGATGGAGTCGTAGGGCGTGGCCCCGGTGGCACTGGCGGCCGCCGCCAGGCGCTCCGCCGACACGTCGCAGACCGCCACCAGCTCGGCGCGTTCAGCGTGCGCCTGAATGGCGCCGATGTGGTTGGCCGAAATGCGGCCGCAGCCCACGAGCCCGAAGCGGATCTTGCGCCCGGCAATCGGCTTGGCGCGGGAGGGAATGATGAGCGACATGGCGGCAAGGAGTGGTGTGAAGGCCGGAAAATAGCCGCCTGCGTGCGGTTTGGCTCGCCAGTCGGCGCGAGGGATGCGGCGTGTCGTGGCACGAGTGCCTGCCGCTGCCTGTTATCATCAAGTCGGTGCGCATCTGGCGCACTGCGTGGCCGGTGCCGGAGGAAGCATGAAGTTCCATACCTACACGAAGTACAACCCCGAGATGGCCGACGCAGTGGACCTGCAGTCGCTGCTGGACGGGTTGTCCGACTTTCTGCTGCAGTCCGGGTTCGCCGAATCGGGCGGCTACAACCCGTACTGGGGCAGCAACGAGGATCCGGCCGACCGGTCGCTGGAGGCGCTGAAGCAAGCGATCCTCAACGCGCTGATCGAGAGCGGACAGTTCACGCCCGAGATGCTGGAGGCACTCCGCGGCGAGGGAGACGACGTCTCCGAGGCCAAGCTGAGCGAGCTGCTGGACCAGATCGTCCAGCGCCTGATCGCCGACGGCTTCATCAACACCGAGCTACCGCCGAAGGCGATGGACTCGCACCAGCCGGTCACGGGCAAGGGCGGCCTGGCCCACGCGGCCAGCAAGGACGTGCAGTTCAACCTCTCGCAGAAGGGCATCGACTTCCTTGGCTACAAGTCGCTGCGCAACATCCTCGGCAGCTTCGGCAAGAGCACCTTCGGCAGCCACGACACGCCCTACCTCGCCACCGGCGTGGAGAGCGACGCGTGGAGCAAGCCGTACGAGTTCGGCGACGTGCTGAACCTCGACGTGAATGAGACGCTGAAGAACTCGATGCTGCGCACCGGGTCACTCGACGTGCCGATGGACCTGGAGTACAGCGACCTGATGGTGCGGCAGTCGGAGTATCGCTCCAGCTGCGCGACGGTGCTGATGCTCGACACCTCGCACTCGATGATCCTCTACGGCGAGGATCGCTTCACGCCGGCGAAGAAGGTGGCGCTGGCACTGACGCACCTGATTCGCACGCAGTTTCCCGGCGACACGATTCGCGTGGTGCTCTTCCACGACAGCGCCGAGGAGATTCCGCTGGCGGCGCTGGCGGGTGCGCAGGTGGGGCCGTATCACACCAACACCGCGGAAGGACTGAAGCTGGCCCGGCGGATCCTGATGTCGCAGAAGAAGGACATGCGGCAGATCGTGATGATCACCGACGGCAAGCCAAGCGCCCTGACCATGCCGAACGGCCAGATCTACAAGAACAGCATGGGCCTCGACATGAACGTCATTGGCCAGACGCTGAAGGAAGTGGCGGATTGCCGTCGCTCGGGGATCACGATCAACACCTTCATGCTGGCGCGCGACTACGCACTGGTGGAGTTCGTGAAGAAGGTCTCGGGCATCTCGCGCGGGAAGGCGTACTTCACCAACACCATGAGCCTCGGCCAGTTCGTGTTGATGGACTTCCTGCGCAAGAAGACCAAGCGGGTGTCCTGACTCTGGCGGTACGAAAGCGCGCCAGAAAACGCTCACCCGCCGCGCGCGTTCCCGACGACGCGCTGCGGCGGTTCGGTCGTCTGCTGCGCGCGTGGTACCGGGTGCACGCACGCGACCTGCCGTGGCGACGGACTCGCGACCCGTATGCCATCCTCGTCTCGGAGCTGATGCTCCAGCAGACGCAGGTGCTGCGCGTGGTGCCGCGCTGGCATGAATTCCTGGCGCAATTCCCCACCCTGCACACCATCGCGGTGGCCGAGGTGGCGCAGGTGGAGGCCGCGTGGGAAGGGCTTGGCTATTACGCCCGTGCGCGCAACCTGCATCGCACCGCGCGACTGGTCACGCGCGACGGTGCCGACGCTGCCGCCACGCTGCCGGATGATGCCGACGCCCTGCGCGACCTGCCGGGCATCGGTCGCTATACCGCCGGCGCGGTGGCCAGCTTCGCCTACGGTCGACGTGTACCGCTGGTGGACACCAATGTGGCGCGCGTGCTGCAGCGGGTGTTCCTGCCGCGAGCCAAGCGCAAGGTGGCGTCCACCGAGCATGCGTTGTGGGAGCTGGCGGAGCGATCACTGCCCGGCACGGCGACGGCCGTCTGGACGCACAATCAGGCGTTGATGGAAATCGGGGCACTGGTGTGCACCGCGCGCGTCATGCACTGCACGAAGTGCCCGGTGCGTGTGGTGTGCGCGACGTACGCGCGGATGCCGGCCGCAGCGCGTTAGCGCCCGTCAGCGCGGCAAGGGCCCAGTGTACTCGAGGATGTCCCAGTCTTCGGTACCGCCGGTGCGACGATAGTTCGTGCGCAGGAATTCCTCGACGGCCGGATAGGTCGAGATCTCGCGCTCGCGCAGTTCGTCGTCACGCTGGAGCAGGCTGGCTGAGGGAATCACCCACCAGCGCGCGGGCTGCGCACGCATCCCCGCCTCGAACTCGGCGCGGTAGCGCGCGCGGTACGCGGTGCCCGGACCATCGAACAGCGGCCGGATCACGGCGAAGCGCGTGGGGAGCGTCAGGTCACTGACGAAATACGGGCCCATGTGCATGGCCCACATCATGATGCGCGCACGCTTGGGTTCGATGCGGGCCAGGCTGTCGATGATCCCATAGGCCGCATCGGAGTGATGCCCGTAATACCGGAACTCGTGGCGCTCGTAGCGGGCGCGGATCTCGGTGTTCATCCGCGAGCGCGTGAAGCGATAGAGGAGTTGCAGTGGTGCCGCCGCGCCAGCCGCCAGCGCCAGCAGCAGCGCCGCCGCGCGGAATCGCGCCGCCGGCACACCCGCCACCTCGCGCCGCATGGCCATGAATCCCGCGTCGGCCAGCAACGCGAGGAACGGCAACATCGGCAGGCCGTGATAGGTCCAGAACCGGCCCTGCACGATTACGCCCGCCACGGCGCCGAGAAATCCGACGATCAGCGCCCACACCAGGCGCCGTTCCTTGAGCGGCGGATACAGCGCGCCGAAGATGGCGAAGGGCACCACCACACCCCACGGCGTGACCAGGACCTGATGGAATGCCGACGGGAATCGCGTGATCCAGTTGGTGTCGAGGCCTGCATACACGTCGCGCGTCCAGCGCTGCGCATCCAGGTAGGCCTCCCAACCACCCCACGCCTTGATCGACCATAGAATGAGCGCCGCGGTGGCGACGATGCCGAGCAGCACCAGCAGCGATTGCACCACCCGCTGGCGCGTCTGGCGCTGGGGCGCGAACGCGATCAGCATCCAGAGCACCACCGCGAAGCCGATGTAGAACGGCTTGCTGAGCGTGGCGATGCCGACCAATGCCCCGGCCGCGAATGCCGCCACGGGATTGCCGATCAGTACCAGGCTGCAGGCCACGATCAGCCACGAGGCCACCCAGCCATCGGGCTGAGCACTCTGCCAGAAATCGAGGCTCGCGTACCAGAGTGCGTACAGCGCCATCGCGATCGCCCCACCGCCGGGGAGCGCGATGCGCCGCGCCACGGACCGAATGCCGAGCAGGCCGAGCACCACCATCGTGATGTCGAAGGCCCGGATGCCCCATGAGTTGCGGCCGACGAGGTTCTGCACCAGCAGCGCCGGAAGCCAGGCCCCCGGCCCCTTCGTGTCCCACGCGTCGCGGTACGGCGCACCGCCGCGGTGCACCGTGTCGGCGATCCAGGCGAACACGCCGTCGTCGCCGGACAGGGGCCAGGTCAGCGCGACCAGGCTCCATCCGAAGAGAATCAGCCCGACCACCACCAGCATCGGGCCTTCCCACCATGACGTGCCGCGTTCGTCTGTGATCATCCGTGTGAGTGAGCGTCGGTCCCGAATGGCAGCGGCGCCTTGCCCGCGGTCGTGCACCGGCGCATCGGGCCTCGATCCGTTAGTGAAGTCAATTCATCGACGGTAGCTGCCGTCCATCACGGAGCGCCACCACCCGTCCTGTTGCAGAAACCAGTCCACGGTCTTCCGGATGCCGGTTTCGAACGTCTCCGCCGGCTCGAATCCGAGCTCGTGCTCAATCCTCGCGGCGTCGATGGCGTAGCGGCGGTCGTGGCCCGGCCGGTCAGCGACGTAGGTGATCAGCTCCGTCGCCTGTCGGCCCGATGCGGCGGGCGCGGCGGGAAACCGCGCCGCCAGGGACTCATCCTGCTGGAAACGTTCGTCCACCAGCGCACACACCAGCTGCACGATGTCGATGTTCGCCCACTCGTTACGACCACCCACGTTGTAGACCTCGCCCACGCGGCCGCGCTCGAGCACGGCGTCGATGGCCCGCACGTGATCGCGCACGTACAGCCAGTCGCGCACCTGCCGACCATCGCCGTACACCGGCACCGCGCGCCCCTCGAGGATGTTCACGATCACCAGCGGGATCAGCTTCTCCGGGAAGTGGAACGGCCCGTAGTTGTTGGAGCAGTTGGTGGTGGTGACGGGCAGGCCGAAGGTGTGGTGGTACGCCCGCACCAGATGATCCGAGGCGGCCTTGCTGGCCGCGTACGGCGAGTTCGGCGCGTACGGTGTGCGTTCATGGAACGCCGGATCGTCGGGGCCGAGCGTGCCGTACACCTCGTCGGTGGAGACGTGATGGAAGCGCACCCGCCCCTCGAGCAGCTGCTCCTGCAGCCATACCTGTCGCGCGGCCTTCAGCAGTTCATGCGTGCCAGTCACGTTCGTCGTCACGAAGGCGTCCGGCCCGCTGATCGAGCGATCCACGTGCGACTCGGCCGCGAAGTGCACGACGGTGTCGATGCGGTGCTGGCGCAGCAGCGATGCCGCCAGGTCCGCCGTCCCGATGTCGCCATGGACGAACACGAATCGGGGATCACCATCGGCGGCCGACAAGCTGGAACGGTTGCCGGCGTAGGTGAGCGCATCCAGCACCACCACCAGGTCATCGGCGTGTGTGCCGAGCCAGTAATTCACGAAGTTCGAGCCGATGAAGCCCGCGCCGCCTGTGACCAGAAGTCTACGCATGGGCCAGTTCGGAAAGCATGAATCGCAGCGCGGTGCGCCAGTGGATCGTGTGCACATCCAGCGCGTCCTGCGTGGCGGAGGTGTCGAGCACACTGTACACCGGTCGTGTGGCCGGCGTGGGATAGTCGGCAGTGGCGATCGGCAACACGGGTACGGCGTGCGGCAGCAATCCGGCGGTCAGCGCATCCTCGCTCACCGCCACCGCCAGGTCGTACCAACTGGCCACGCCGGCGTCCGTCCAGTGCAAGGTCCCAGCCACCTCCGGTCGCGCCACGGCCGCCCAGATCGTCGTGGCCAGGGTCCGGGCCCACGTGGGCGTACCAACCTGGTCGGCCACCACGCGCACCGGCTCCTCCTCGCGCATCAGCCGCAGCATCGTCTTCACGAAGTTCACACCATGCGCGGAGTAGAGCCACGCCGTGCGAATCACCAGTGCGCGCGAACCGAGCGTGTCGCAGAGCACGCGTTCGCCGTCACGCTTGGTGCGACCGTACACCGAGTGCGGTGCAGTGTCGTCGCCGGTGCGCCACGGCCGTCCGGCGCCAGCACCAAAGACGAAATCGGTCGAGATGTGGATCACCCGGGCGTCACAACGCGCTGCAGCATCGGCGAGCGCACGGACGCCGGTCACGTTGACTGCCTTGGCGAGGTGTGGCTCCGATTCGGCGCGATCGACGGCGGTGTAGGCGGCGGCATTGATGATCACCGATGGACGGTACGCATCGATCACGCGTGACACCGCCGCGATGTCCTGCAGGTCGAGTTCCGCACGCGCCAGCATCTGCACGGTCACGCCACGGGGCACCGTGCGCGCCAGTTCGTATCCCAGCTGGCCCGCCGCACCCGTCACCAGCACGCCACCACTCACGGCAGCGTCTCGATGTCGGCGAGCGGGATCCCAGCGACGTCCTTGGGTGACATGACGAGTGACATGCCTGGCGGGATTGGCCACGGGATGTCCAGCCTGCGGTCATTCCACAGGAGTGCCCGTTCGCTCTCCGGATGATAGACGTCGGTCACCTTGTACAGCACGTCGGCAACGTCCGAGAGCACCAGGAATCCGTGCGCGAAGCCGGGTGGAATCCACAGCTGCCGGTGATTCTCGTCTGACAGCTCGAGACCGACCGAACGACCGAACGTCGGCGACGAGCGGCGCACGTCCACCACCACGTCCCACACCCGACCCAGCGGGCACCGGACCAGCTTGCCCTGCGGATGCTCCAGCTGATAATGCAGGCCGCGCAGCGTACCGACGCTCGAACGACTCTGATTGTCCTGCACGAACGTCGCGTCCGCGACGGATGCCCGGAACTGCGCATCGTTCCAGCTGGCGAGGAAGAAACCACGCGCATCGGCGAACACGCGAGGCTCGATCAACCAGAGGCCGGGCAACTCCAGCTGGGTGCACTTCACGCCGTCCGGGGCTCCACCAGAAGCTGTTGCAGATAGCGCCCGTACTGGCTCGTCAACAACGGCGCGGCGAGTCGTTCCACCATCGCGTCGTCGATCCAGCCGGAACGCCAGGCGATCTCCTCCGGGCAGGCCACCTTCAATCCCTGGCGGTGCTCGATGGTCTGGATGAACTGGCCCGCCTGCAGCATCGAGTCGGGCGAGCCGGTATCGAGCCATGCGGTGCCGCGCCCGAGGATTTCGACGTTCAGCTGCCCCTGCGCCAGATAGGCGCGATTGACGTCGGTGATCTCGAGCTCACCACGCGCCGACGACGTGATCGTGGCGGCGATGTCGCAGACCTGGCGGTCGTAGAAATACAGCCCCGTCACGGCGTAGTTCGAGCGCGGGATCGCGGGCTTTTCCTCGATCCCGATCGCGCGTCCGGATGCATCGAACTCCACCACGCCATACACCGCTGGATCGCTGACGCGATAACCGAATACGGTCGCACCCTCGGTGGTCGCCGTGGCGCGTTGCAGCGACGTGGACAGATCGTGCCCGTAGAAGATGTTGTCGCCGAGCACCAGGCAGCTGGTGCGATCGGCGATGAAGTCGCGGCCGATGATGAAGGCCTGCGCCAGCCCGTCGGGTGACGGCTGCACGGCGTAACTGAGCGCCATGCCCCACTGCGCCCCATCGCCGAGCAGGCGCTGGAAAAACACCTGCTCGTGAGGGGTGGTGATGATCAGCACCTCGCGGATCCCGGCCAGCATCAGCGTCGAGAGCGGGTAGTAGATCATCGGCTTGTCGTACACCGGCAACAGCTGCTTGCTGACCGCGTGCGTGATCGGATACAGTCGCGTGCCTGACCCACCGGCGAGGATGATCCCGCGCCGCCCGGAGGCGGTCGTGGTGGCGGTGCTCATCGAGCCGGTGGTGTTGCCAGGATCACTTCCGGATGCTGTCCTTCACAGCGCGCGGGAACTTGTTCACCAGCGGATCGACGTACTCACGCTCGCCGTGGCCGATGTAGATCTGGCGTGGCCGCGCGATCTTCTGCTCCTTGTCGTCCAGCATCTCCTCCCACTGCGCCAGCCAGCCCGCAGTGCGGGCCACCGCGAACAGCACGGTGAAGAAGTCGGTCGGGAAGGCCATCGAGCGATAGATCAGGCCCGTGTAGAAGTCCACGTTCGGGTACAGCTTCCGCGACACGAAGTAGTCGTCCGACAGCGCGATCCGTTCCAGCTCCAGCGCGATCTCGAGGTCCTTGTCGATGCCGATCTGCGCGAACACCTGGTCGGCCAGCTTCTTCACGATGCGGGCGCGCGGGTCGTAGTTCTTGTACACACGATGGCCGAAGCCCATCAGCTTGGGGCCACCCTTGCCGCTCTTCACCGACTCGATGAAGGCCGGCACGTTCTTCGGATGCTCGATCTCCTTGATCATGCGCAGCACCTGCTCGTTCGCCCCGCCGTGCAGCGGTCCGAAGAGGGCGGCGATGCCCGCCGACACGGCGCTGAACGGATCGACGTGGCTGGAGCCCACGGCGCGCACGGCGTTGGTGGAGCAGTTCTGCTCGTGATCCGCGTGCAGGATGAAGAGCACCTCGAGCGCGCGGCTGAACACCGGGTTGGCCTCGTAGCGCGGCTCGCTCATGCGGGCCACCATCGAGAGGAAGTTCTCGCCGTAGTTCAGCTGGTTGTCGGGATAGATGATCGGCAAGCCCTTCACGTGCCGGTACGCGAACGCCGCCAGCGTCGGCAGCTTCGCCAGCAGGCGGATCACCGAGATGTAGCGTTCCTTCGGATCGAAGATGTTGTGCGCTGCCGGGTAGAAACTCGAGAGTGCGGCCACCGACGAGCAGAGCATCGACATCGGATGCGCATCGTAGCGGAAGCCCTCGAGGAACTTGCGGATGTTCTCGTGGACGTAGGTGTGGAACGTGATGTCGTGCACCCACGTGTCGTACTGCGGCTGCGTGGGCAGCTCGCCGTGTCGCAGCAGGTAGGCCACCTCGAGGAAAGTGGCCTTTTCGGCCAGCTGCTCGATGGGGTAGCCGCGGTAGCGCAGGATGCCCTTGTCACCGTCGATGAACGTGATGGCGCTCTTGCAGCTGGCCGTGTTCATGAAGGCCGGATCGTAGCTCAGCAGGCCGAACTCACCCGGCGCGCCGCGCTTGACCTGCTTGAGGTCGGCGGCACGAATGTAGGTATCGCCTTCCGGTCCCTCGGTCGTGATCGGCGCACCGTACGTGGTGCCGGTGCGGCTGTCGCGAAGCTCGAGGGAACCACCGGCCGTCGTGTCACTCATCCTGCGTCTCCACACTGAAATTGTTGCGCGCCTGGGTGGGCCCCGGCGCGAGCGGGAGTCAGGGGCAGCGGCCGGCACCGGTGGCGCTCGTCCTGACAGTGTTCTGTCCCGAACCTAACAGCCCCGCCGACGGCTGCGCGTGCATCGCCGCGCATGCGCGCGTCCGCCACCGGCAATTGTCCCGCGCGCACGATTCCGGCATTTTCTGCAGTCCGGGCGTGACGTGGCATGGCTCTCGCCAGTCTTTTCGGACGGCATCGGTGTA